>DBVS01000059.1:24205-37903 GCA_002308235.1 Lachnospiraceae bacterium UBA1258 | reverse complement strand
ATGGACTGCGATCTTCAGCACCCTCCGGAAGTTATTCCCAGCATGCTTAAACTCTGGGAGAACGGTGCCGAGGTCGTGGAAGGAATAAAGAGTTCCAGAGGCAAAGAAAGCTTTTTTCACAGGATCAGTGCGGGACTGTTTTACGGTATCATGAGTAAGCTCATTAAGATCGACATGAGAGCAACCTCAGATTACAAGCTCCTTGACCGTAAGGTCGTGGATCAGATGATCAATCTTAATGAGAGAAACACTTTCTTCAGAGCTCTGACCTTCTGGCTTGGCTTTAAAGCGGAGAAGCTTGAATACAGGGTTGAAGAAAGAAAGTTCGGAAAGACCAAGTGGTCAATGATCAGTCTTTTCAAATATGCCATCAACAATGCCACGAGTTTCAGTACGCTGCCTTTGCAGGTGGTTACCTTCCTCGGCGTTTTTTCGGTGCTTTTCGGTATTATCATGGGGATCCAGACTCTCGTGAAATTTTTCATGGGAACCTCCGAGGCGGGATTTCCGACGGTTATATTGCTTATACTCATAATAGGCGGATTTATCATGATCAGTCTCGGAATAATCGGCCATTATATCGGCCGGATCTATGAAGAGGTTAAGGGACGCCCCAGATATATCATTGGGGAATGCACCGGAAACCTTAAGGGGAATTTTTAGAACTGAAAGGTGTGTTATATGGACAGAATCGACGGTATTTTGGGCAGACTCGGGAAAAACAGGGTATATGCTTGCATTGCGGGAGTTCTTTTCCCGCTCATTCTTTGTATATTTGCCATGTGCAAGGTAAACAAAGGACTGGATATTACCGATACGGCTTTTAATCTGTACAATTACGGGCATGTGAAGGACCTTGATAACATGTGGTTTTTTGCATATCTTTTCACGAATCTTTTGGGTGCGTTTTTCACGGGGCTTCCCTTCGGAAATACCATGCTCGGTTTGAACGTGTATACGGGACTGGTTAAATGTGCTCTTATCCTGACGGCTTATTTCTTTTTCGTAAGGACAGTAAAGATCAAGAAAGAATATGTATTTCTTGCACTTTTAGCCGCTACGGGCCTTTGCTGGTGCCCCACTGCCGTCATGTACAACTACCTGACTTACCTTCTTTTCTTTATCGGCACCGCATTTTTATATGCGGGGCTTACAAAGGAAAAGGATCTTTTCCTGGTTTTGGCAGGTCTTGCTCTGGGGCTTAACGTATTCGTACGTTTCCCCAATATCTGCGAAGTCATGCTGATCTTCGGAGTCTGGTATTATCTTGCCATCAGGAAAACCGCATTTTCCGGGATCCTTAAGAAGACTCTTCTTTGTATGGCGGGTTTTGCCGGCGGGCTTTTGGCGGGGGTTTTGGTAATCCTTCTTTCGGGCAGGGGCATTTTCGGATACTTTGAAGGAATATCAATGCTTTTTTCCATGACAAAGGAAGCCACCTCTTATTCCGCATCGGGGATGCTTACGGATATCTTTAAAACCTACCTGAGTGCATGGCCCTACGTTGAGATGCTCATTCTGGGACTTTTGCTGGTGCTTCTTTCAAGTCTTGTGCTCCCTCATAAGCTTGAGTGGCTCAGATACATTTTTGCCACCATCATTTCCCTAGGTCTTTTGTGGCTTTTAAAGCGAAAGGGAATGTTTGATTTCAACTATTCGACCTATGCATCCGTATATTATCTTGGAATACTCGTTACGATAGTTGCGGTGGTTTTCTTTGTGTTTAATATGTTTGTTTCGAAAACTCCCGCGGAAGAAAGGCTTCTTTGTGCCCTCGGAGTACTGACGATAATCGTTACGCCCCTTGGCACCAACAACGCACTTTATGCAAATATCAACAATGGTTTCTTTGTTTTCCCGTTGCTTGTGTATCTGCTTTTCTCGGCTGAGAGGATCAACAGATATTTCCACACAATCTATTACGGGCTGTTCGTTTTGTTCCTGGCACTTACCTTCCAAAGCATATTCTTCGGTGTAAGATTTGTTTTCAGAGACGGCGTGAACGAAGAGTTTACCACCCGTTTTACGCAAGGGTCCGTTACAAATAACATGATCACCACGGAAAAGAATGCGGACAATCTGGCGGGGCTTCTTCATTTGTTTGATGAAAGAGGGGAAGGCGAAGAAGTGCTTCTCTACGGAAATGTTTCGGGTCTTGGCTTTTACCTTGACAGGAAGGTGGCAATTCCTTCCGCCTGGCCGTCCCTTCCTTCTTTTTCTTCCGAAAGATTTAAGGCGGCTGTAAGCGCACTTTCTTTGAAGACTTCGGAGGGCGGTATGCCTTATCCCGCGGTCATAATCTCTGAAGAAGAAAAGAGCGCCATACTTGACGGAACCGGTGACTTAACGACAAAACAAACAATTCTTAAAGAATTTTTAGTAAACAGCCAATACGAATTGGTTTATGATAATGGAAGGTTTTGTGTCCTTTTTGCAAACCGGAACGGAGAATGAGAATGGAATATAAGATCAGATTTAACGTACCTCCCTTTGTGGGCAAAGAAACGGAATACATTATGCAGGCCGTTTCAAACATGAAAATATGCGGAGACGGTGAATTCACCAAGCGTGATAACGAATGGATCGAGAAGAAGACCGGAACCGGAAAGGCTCTTCTTACCACCTCCTGCACTCACGCGCTGGAGCTTGCGGCCCTTCTTTGTGACATAAAGGAAGGCGATGAGGTCATAATGCCTTCCTACACCTTCGTTTCCACTGCGGACGCCTTTGTTTTAAGGGGAGCGAAGGTAGTTTTCGTTGATATCAGGCCCGATACCATGAATATTGACGAAAAGAAGATCGAGGACGCCATCACCGAAAGAACCAAGGTCATCGCTCCCGTGCATTACGCCGGCGTAGGCTGTGAAATGGATACCATCATGGACATCGCAAAGCGTCACAACTTAAAGGTTGTGGAGGATGCTGCCCAGGGTATCATGTCCGAATATAAAGGGAAAGCTCTCGGAACCTTCGGAGATTTCGGTGCTTTCAGTTTCCATGAGACCAAGAACTACAGCATGGGTGAGGGCGGAGCTTTACTGATTCGTGACAAGGAATCCGTCGAAGACGCCGAGATCATCCGCGAAAAGGGTACAAACAGGAGCAAGTTTTACAGAGGCCAGGTTGATAAATATACCTGGATGAACTACGGTTCTTCCTATCTTCCCAGTGAACTTAACGCGGCATACCTTTGGGCGCAGCTTGAAGTTGCGGACAAGATCAACGAGGCAAGACTTAAGATCTGGAACAGATACATGGAAGGCCTTACGCCCCTTAAAGAGCGTGGAATCCTGGAGCTTCCTTATATTCCTGCGGAATGCAAGCACAATGCCCACATGTTTTACATAAAGACAAAGGACATTGAAGAAAGGACCGCTCTTATCGATTATTTGAAGGCTGACGGAATTTATTCCGCCTTCCACTACATACCCCTCCACACGGCTCCCGCCGGCAAGAAGTTCGGTCGTTTCCACGGAGAGGACGTTTACACCACCAAGGAGAGCGAGAGACTTACGAGACTTCCGCTTTACTACGGTTTAAAGGACGAAGAAACAGATTTCATTATCAACAAGATCAAGGCTTTTTATCATGTCTGAGAAAACGGGAAAGCATGCAGCCGAATACTTATTCTTTGCAATCGCGGCAATCCAAACGATTATCGCGATTGTTTGGCTTTTCGGAAATATAAATACGTTCACCCCGGACACTGTTTCGCTTAATTACCTGGAGGCTTCAAAAAGTCTGGTGGTGGATGACCAAATGGGCATTTTGTATGCTTTGGTTTCGAAGCTGTCTTTTTGCCTGCCTGTTCTTTATGCGGTGCAGGCGGTTTGCGTGGCGGCGGCTTTTGTTTATGCATGCATTGCCTTTGATATTTCGATTTTGTTTGCACTGTTTCTTGCTTCATCGCCCTTCGTGGTGCAGAGCTTTGTTGCAATAAGACCGTCGGCACTTTTTGTTGCATTTGCGGCGCTGGCAGTTGCCGGAGTAAAGAAACTCTTTGAAACGGAAAAGAAGAGATATGCGGTGATGGCAGCTCTTTCGTATCTTTTTATGGGACTTTTGGAGCCTGCGTTTATAATTCTCGGATTTGTTTGCCTGCTGGTTCCCTCCTTGCTTTATTATTCCCAAAGGAAAAAGAGCGGCAGCCTGTTCCTGCTTTTGACGATTATTTTCTTTGGCGCGGGTTTTCTTATAAAGATTTTTGTATCAACGCCCGGTGCTTACGGACGGGCCGAGTCATCCTTCGGCCTTTTGCTTATGCAGAGGGTAGTATGGCCAAAGAACGGAGAGTTCATATTCTTTCTTCCTGACAATATAGAAGATGCGCTTATTGAAGAAACCGCACTGGCAGACAAGGTTCCGGAAACGCTTTTTACCCATCTTGCGCCCAAGATCAAAACACTTGTGGGAAACGCGGAATCTGAATCCGTATTTTTCGGATATACTGTCGATGCTTTGAAGATTTCTTATAAATCCATAGTATTCAGGATGTTTTCGCAGTACGCATATTATGTTTTTATGCCTTTGTCCGTTTTGTTTATATATCTGTTCAACATAAAGGATACTTACGTTCCCGGTAATATCCTTTCCTTGATCGGAGAGACACCTGCAATTTCGAAATTATTCATTTCGATATATGTTTTTGCTCTGGTTTGGCTTGTTTCGTATGCCGTGGCATCAAGGTTCCTGTTGAAAGAAAAAGCAGGGAAAACCGCATTCAGGGTTTGCGCTGTTTCGATAATTGTTCTTGCTTTTTACGGGTTTTTCCACAAGGGACCCTGTTTTGACCCATCGGAAGCTTTGGGCATTTTCCTGATGTGGATGCTTATGCTTGGGGGAATTGTTTTTAAAAGGAGAGAGCGGTGACTTTTGTTCAGGTCTTGATTTTTACAGCCATAATGACAATACTTCCAGCGGGAATGGGACTTGTTTTCAGGGAAGGAAGAAAGAACGTCATGCTTTCATGGGTTTTGGGTTTCGTTCTCATGTGGGCCGTGACATTTGTTTTTGCACTTCCTTTGATCATCAAAGAAAAGTCCCTGACCCTGCTTCTTTATTGTGTGGGATCGGTCTGCCTTATAATATTCCTCGGCGGAATTGCGGCTTTCTTTTTAGGGAAGGATAAGTTTAAAAGAGACAAAGCAAAAATGCTTTCGATCCCGGAGATCATATATCTTGGGATCTTTTTGGGACTTTTGCTTTTTCAGTTATATAAGACCGTGGCTTACTCGTATGCAGACGGGGATGATGCGTTTTATGTGGCCGTTTCACAGAATGCGGACGCATCCGACAGGATGTATTTATCGGATCCTTATCAGGGTGTTGCTTTTATGCAGAGCAAAAGATATTATTTTGCCCCCTTCCCTATATGGGTTGCAATGCTTGCACGTTTGACGGGAATCAATGCGGCTGCTGTTTCGCACACTTTGGTGCCGGTGTTTTTGATCCCTGTCACATATGTGATTTATAACGAGATTGCAAAGCAGGTATTCGGAGAATCACGCGAAAAGAGATATATGTTCCTTTCCCTTTTTGCGGTTTTTGCGTTGTTTTCGGGCTTTTCCTATTCCACTGCGGAGCGTTTCATGCTTACGCGGACCCGACAGGGAAAAGAAGCCCTTGCAAACATCATTATTCCGCTGGTGATTCTCTTGTTTTTGAAGATCGTAAAACGCGGGGAAGAGACCGTTAAGAAAAAGAACCTCCTATCCATAGGGGATACGGCGCTTTTGTTTGTGACCGGTTTTGCGGGGGCGCTTACGAGCCTTATGTCCAATGTGCTTTTGGGAATTCTCATAATGTGCATGTTTGTATATTTTTTGATAAAAAGAGCTTCTTTCACAACGTATGTCTGCGGAACTTTGGCAGCGATTCCGGAGGCGGTCGTTTTGCTTTTATATCTGGTGGTGAAATAAATGGCAGAAAATGTCGGATCCATAACTGAAAATCTTGCATCCTTTACCGGCTCCGGCGGTTTCTTTGTTTTACTTGCGGTTTCGGTCCTGTACCTTTTCTTTTTCCTCAAAGAAAAGGAGCACCGGCCTGTGCTTGTCTGGCTTCCCGTTGCTGTTATGCTCGTGTTTTTCTGCCCTTTTTGGACCCTTTACATTAAGAAAAGCAATGACGGAGAGATCCTTTACAGAATTCTTTGGCTGATTCCCATGGGAGCGGTGATTTGTGTTGCCTTGACACATTTGATTTCGAAACTTGGCGAAAAACTAAGGCCCGTTGCATTTGCGGGTGCCGTATTGGTGCTGGTGCTGGCGGGTGAATATATATACAAGGATGTAGGATTTAAGAAGGCAGAAAACATTTACCACATTCCGGAAACCGTAGTGAAACTCTGTGATGAGATTCATGTGGAAGGGCGTGAGATAAGAGCTTGCTTTCCTGAAAAGTTCGTTACCTACGTAAGGCAGTATGATACCATGATCTTTCTGACCTACGGAAGAAACAGCTACATGCCGAAGTTCGAAGCACCTTCCGACTTAAAGTATCTGCTGCAGCAGGAAAAGATCGATACGTCGGTGCTGGCGGAACTGCTGAGGGATACGCATTCCCCGTATCTGATACTGGCATCCGACAGAGTTCTTACGGAGGATATTTTGAACTATGATTTCAGCTATGTTAAGACAATAGACGGATACGATATATATCTTGATAACAGAGAATATATCGGGATCGATTAAATAAACTACAGATAACCAAAGGACGGGATATGATAAAGATATTAAAGAAACTGCGGATTCTTCTTAGCAGAAAACAAAAGGCTCAGATGGCAGGTCTGGTTGTTGTGATGCTGATCGGAGCCGCTTTGGAAACCGCCAGCGTGGCGCTGGTGCTTTCGGTTGTAAGCGTCGTGATATCGCCGGAAGCTATAGAGGCAAACTGGGTGGCATCGTTTCTTTATAAGACGCTGCATTTTTCCGATGTAAAGACCTTTACGATAGTGACGATGGTAATGCTCATTGCGGCCTTTGTTTTAAAGAACATATATCTTTTCCTTGAATGGAAGGCCATGTATGCTTTCGTATACGTGAATCAGTTC
Organism: Lachnospiraceae bacterium UBA1258; assembly: GCA_002308235.1. GTDB lineage: Bacteria > Bacillota > Clostridia > Lachnospirales > Lachnospiraceae > UBA1258. The sequence continues at coordinate 30,852 of DBVS01000059.1, read as the reverse complement.
AACACTTCGGAGCGCATGTTTAAAAACTATCTGAGACGAAGATACGAGTATTATCTCTTTGCGGATACCGCTGTGGTACAAAGAAGCATTACTTCCGACGTAAACAACATGTTTGCATTGATTCTTTCTTTGCTCACCATTGTATCCGAAGGGCTTGTGTTTGTTTCGCTTATTGCGGTGCTTATGCGGGTTGACATTCTGATGTGCCTTGTGATCGCCGTACTTTTGCTGGCAACCATGCTGGTAATTAAGGGAATCCTCAAACCCGTCATGTTTAAGTCGGGAAAAGAAAACCAGGATTATTATGCGGGACTTTTTAAGCACATTTCCCAGACCGTGCAGGGAATCAAGGAAGTCAAGGTTACCGGAACGGAAAAGTATTTTGTGGACGAATATAAAAAGTGCGGCACGGGCTATGTCAACGCCGTAAGAAAGTATTCTCTTTACAACAATACGCCGAAGCTCCTCATCGAGACCGTATGTATTGCGGGTATGATAGGCTATATGATCTTTCTGGTCTGCTCGGGTGCCAATCTTGCGGAGAAGCTTCCGAACATTTCCGCCTTTGCTTTTGCGGCCTTTAAACTTATGCCTTCGGCAAACAAGATAAACAACCAGCTTAACTCCATCGCTTATCTTGAGCCTTTCTTTATGGGCGTAAGCGATAACCTGCAGCATGAAATAGATAAGAGAAACACCGATATGTCTTTTGCGGAGGAAAGGGTTACACCTCTTCCCGTGAAGCATGCCATTACGCTTAAAGATATCACCTACAGGTATCCGCAGACCGACAGACTGATTTTTGACAAAGCATCCATGGAGATTCCGGTGGGCGCCGCAGTCGGAGTGGTGGGAGCCAGCGGAGCGGGAAAGACCACCATAGTGGATATCCTGTTGGGACTTTTGGAGCCCGAAGGCGGTGTGATCCTGGCGGACGAAACGGATATAAGGACCGATTACAGGGCGTGGCTCGGTAACATAGGATACATTCCGCAGATGATATATATGCTCGATGACACCATCGGAAGGAACGTTTCCTTCGGGGTGGAAAATCCCGACGAAAACCGGATCTGGGAGGTTTTGAGGGAGGCTCATCTCGATGAATACGTAAGGTCTCTTCCCGAAGGACTTGATACAAAGATCGGTGAGAGAGGGATCCGCCTTTCCGGCGGTCAGAGGCAAAGGATCGGCATCGCAAGGGCGCTTTATCACGATCCCGAGGTGCTCATCCTGGATGAAGCCACCAGCGCACTCGACAATGATACCGAGGCTGCGATCATGGAATCCATCAATGCTCTTCACGGAAAGAAAACACTGATCATCATCGCACATCGGCTTGAGACTATTAAGAAATGCGATTTTGTTTACCGCGTTGAGGGCGGAAAGATTAGCCGGGAGGAAGCTGTTTAGGTTTTTCCGACGGTAGTTATGAAAGGTACGGGTTTATGAACGAAAAGAAAAAAATAGGATTTAAGATTCACATAGGTATAGCAGCGGTTATTGTGCTGCTTGTGGTAATAGGCATTGTAAGGCTGCTTATATGGAATTCGAAAACGTCTGTGGTTGAGGATGTCAGTGATGAGGATTCGGTGGAGAAAGAAAACTACGATTATGTTGTTTATCCCGCAGAAGACAAGCCCAAGCGTGAGCCTGACGGCTCCACAAGAGTCGTTGTTTTCGGAAATTACATGGTCAACAATTACGGAAAAGATCATTCTCTCATAAATATTCTCAAAGAAAATTTTGACTGGGACATAATCGATCTTTCAGTCGATCATACGGTAATTCCGAGCGCTACTCATGACAATGAGCTTCATGACGGCAGAGACGGATTTTGCCTGTATTACCTTGTAAAGCGTCTTTGTGACGGTGAGTATGGCTTTGAAGTGTATGACGCTCCTTTCCGGGATAAATCCGTATATAACGATTATCTTGCCATGTTAGACAAAGTGGATTTTAATAAAGTCGATAAAGTAATAATCATGTATGCGTTTTTGGATTATTTCTACAGCGTACCCGTTCAGATGCCAGAAGAAGAGGATGACAGCAAACGCTACATTACGAGCTACTACGGCGCTCTTTCACAGGTAATTGAAACGCTTACGAAACGATACCCTCATCTGGAGATTATTGTTTCCTCGGGATATCCTGAGTATATGTACGACGAAAAAGGAAATATCGAGTACGGTTACACGAAGAATTTCGGACACGGAAACATTTCGAGATATTTCGGAGTTGAGAATCTTCTTGCACTGAAATACTGTCTGTCTTTCATTGACAATTATTATTATAAGATCGACGAGAAAAACATCACGACCTATGTGGATGGGCAGTTGCTTACGGATGAGGGAATCGATCTTGTCGGGAACCACATGGTGGAATTCCTCAAGAAGATCGATAAATGACGCTGCATTGAAACTCAGCTCAAAAAATGGTAAAATGATTGTCAATGGACTTTTGAGAATCTTGAACGGTTACGGAGGAAAATAATGGATCGTAAAGATAACATTACGGGGGAAAACAGTGAAGAAGTCGTCATTCTTCTGGAAGACGGAACGGTTTTGTCGGTTGATGACTCCGCCTGTGCCGATGACATATACACAGAAGCAAACGAAACACAGGAATACGGGCCGGAAACAGTGACCGAGCCCGAAGAGACCATCATATACGAGACGGAACCGATAGATACAGCCGCTGTGGAAGCGGCACAGGCAGAAGAAGCATCCTATGTTACCGAGGATAATCTTGGGGATGAAATCATATACGAGGAATCCATGTACGAGGAAGCTCCGCGTCTTAAGGATCCCAATATTGACTTTGAGGATGAAGACATCAAGGAGGACGATGACGATTCCGCCATCGCAGGCTTTTTCTCCGGAAAAGGCCCCATTATCGCAGGGATCGTTCTTGCGGTATTCATTCTTGTTGCCGGAGTTTTGATTTTTCTTAAGCAAAGACCCAAAGAAGAAAAAGTGGACATTGCGTCCCTCGGAAATAATATTGCAGCCATCGGTGTGATCGGCGGCGATAACATTTACAACATCACTTCCGCCCAAGGCGTGAGACTTCAGGAGATCAGCGATGCTTTAAAGAGCTACGACTATAACGAAGCCGATGCCGAGAACGGCGTTACCACCGTTAATCTCACTCTTACAACGATCCTTAAGGACTTAAAGATCAAGTTTGTAAACTCAAAGAACAAACTTATCGCCAGAGTTCCTTTCCAGGTTGAGGTCACCTACCCCAACGGAAAGACGGTTACATGGACCGACGAAGACAAGGACGGTATCATTTATGAGACCGAGCTTGAGGGCGGTTCTTATTCCGTAAAACTTGTAAGCCTTGACGGCTATGATACGAAATATGATTTCACTTCGAGCAATCCACAGTCTGTAGCTGTTAAGACGCAGCTTGACTACAAGAAGGTCGACGTTACAAACGAGATCAAGAAGTCTAATCAGGTTGATGAAAAAGAAGATAAGGCTTCTCACGATGCAACCCTTGAGTCTTCACTGAAGGATACTGTTGCCTACGTGATCTCCGCGAAGGTTGCCAGCGGAAACGGCTATGAAGAGATAGACAAAGCAGCCAAGATCCTTGATCCCATTAAAACCATCATGCAGCAGACAGAGGTTTCTTTGTCAAGGTTTAAGCTGTTGAGCGCAGGACCCGTAAATACCACCGGAGACACCGGCAACGGTGAAGGCAGCGGAACGGGTACCGGTGAAGGCAGCGGAACCGGTAACGAAGGCAGCCAGGGCGGCGAGAGCGGTCAGGGCGGCGAAGGCGGTCAAGGTGGCGGTTCCACACCTCCCACATGGGGAGACTGGACTTCCGTTGACGATACCAATCATCAGCGTACGGACTCCGAAGGCCATACAGAAACCGAAGCTCACACCTATGGCAATTGGAGCGCCCATGATGCAAATCAGCATGTAAAGACCTGTACCGTTTGTAATCACCAGGTATTTGAAAACCATAACTGGACATACGCACCTATAGCGGATAAGCCCGGATATCATTCAAAGACCTGCAGCGTCTGTGGATTCAGCGTAGCGGAAGAAGCCTGTGAAAGAGGCGCGGACGGAAAGTGTACCAAATGCGGACGCGATCTTCCCGCTACTGTTACGGTTTCTTTGGCAGCAGACAAGACCACGATCTATGCGGGAACGAGCACCGATGCAGAAATTCCCCATATTGCGCAGATCACTCCTACCGTAACCGCTTCAAACGGTACTACGGAATATTCGATAACATATGCAAGTTCCGATACAAACATCGCAACGGTGGATGCAACCGGAAAGATCACTGCCTGCAAGAAGGGTAAAGGAACCGCGAAGATCACCGCGACAGTAACCCTCGGAACGGGCGAAAAGGGAACAGCCACCGTTGATGTAACGGTTAAGGACGTTACCCTTAAACTTAACTATACGACCAAGAAGGTAGTGTTTGTCGGCGGAGATACTCTTCCGATAACTGCTACCGTAACGGAACAGAAGAAATTCAACACCGTAAAGTGGACTTCATCCGACGCTGCCATTGCAACGGTTTCGGATACGGGTGTTGTTACGGCGGTCAAAGAAGGAACCGTGACCATCAGCGCAGCCAGCGTTGAAAACCCCGAAGTCATTGAAAAGCTTACCGTAGTTGTTAAGATCCATCCCAAGAACGATAAGACCACAAAGCTTCTCGATACCGCGGGAAATCAGGTCTATGTTTACGATTCTTCATCCAAGAGCTATAAAGCAGCGACTTACGCCGACTACTACTCGGGAGCCAAGCTCTTTACCACTGCGGCCGTTACCTATAAGTACACCGGATGGTGGACCATCGACGGAAAGACCTATTACTTTGATGCCAACGGAAACAAGGTCACCGGAGATCAGGTAATCCTCGGAGCAAAATATTCCTTCGGTTCGGACGGCGCTTTAAAGAGCGGTTCAGCGACTCTCGGAATAGACGTATCCACCTGGAACGGAAACATCGACTGGAATAAGGTTGCAAAATCCGGAGTTTCCTATGCAATCATCAGATGCGGCTTCAGAGGTTCGACTGTCGGCGGACTCATCGAAGACAACAAGTATGCCGCAAATATTAAGAACGCCACGGCAGCAGGCGTAAATGTGGGTGTATATTTCTTTACCCAGGCATTGAATGAGGCTGAAGCAATAGAAGAAGCCTCCATGTGTCTCATGCTTGTGGAAGGTTACAAGCTTAAATACCCCATCTTCATTGACGTGGAAGCTTCCGGCGGACGTGCGGACGGCATTTCAAAGGCCCAGAGAACCGCCAACATCAAGGCATTCTGCAAGACCATCCAGAATGCGGGCTACACACCCGGTGTATATGCCAACAAGAACTGGCTCACAAACTACATCAATACAACCGAGCTTACAGGCTATACCATCTGGCTTGCCCAGTACGCTTCGGCTCCTACCTATACCGCAACGAGATATGATATCTGGCAGTATTCAAGCTCGGGTAAAATCGACGGCATTTCGGGCAATGTGGACCTGAACTTAAGCTATACAGGGTATTAAGAAAATCCTAAAGAAAATAAAAACTGCTTCTTAAAGCGAACGTTATAGTATATATACGATCGATCCTGCGTAAAACAATCCTGCCAAATAGTTCGGGGTTGTTTTACGCAAAAATTTTTAATATCGGAGGGATTTACAGTTGAAAACTTATCTTGTGACCGGCGGTGCCGGATTTATCGGTTCGAATTTTATTCACTACATGTTTAACAAATACGGCGACGACATCCGCATTATCAACGTGGACAAGCTCACTTATGCCGGCAATCTCGAGAATCTCAAGGACATCGAAAACAAGCCCAATTATAAATTCGTAAAGGCGGACATTTGTGACTCCGCCGCCATCGAGGAGATCTTCACAAAGAATGACATCGATGCGGTTGTCCATTTTGCGGCCGAAAGTCACGTGGACAGAAGTATCAGAAATCCCGAGGTCTTTGTTAAGACCAACGTACTGGGAACCCTTGTAATGCTCAATAATGCAAAGGCAGCCTGGGAGCTTCCCGACGGAACCTTCAAGGAGGGAAAGAGATTCCTGCACGTTTCAACCGATGAGGTATACGGATCCCTTGAAGAGGATGGAGGATATTTCTACGAGACCACTCCCTACGCGCCCCACAGCCCTTATTCGGCAAGTAAGGCAAGCTCGGATTTCCTGGTTAAATCCTATATGGATACCTACAAGTTCCCTGCGAACATCACCAACTGCTCGAACAACTACGGTCCTTACCAGTTTCCGGAGAAGCTTATTCCCCTTATCATCAACAATGCTTTGAACGGAAAGAAGCTCCCCGTATACGGCGACGGAAAGAACGTAAGAGACTGGCTCTATGTTATGGATCACGCCAAGGCCATCGATATGGTCATAAACAAAGGACGCCTTTTTGAAACCTACAACGTGGGCGGTCATAACGAAAAGCAGAACATCGAGATCATTAACATTATCATCGATACGCTCCGCGAAATGCTTCCGGATTCGGACCCCAGAAAGGCTCATATCACCAAGGACCTTATTACCTACGTTGAAGACAGAAAGGGTCACGACAGAAGATATGCCATAGCTCCCGACAAGATCAAATCGGAAATCGGCTGGGAGCCCGAGACCATGTT
>DBVS01000059.1:23987-24172 GCA_002308235.1 Lachnospiraceae bacterium UBA1258 | reverse complement strand
TGAAGAACGTAACAAGCGGCGATTACCAGAACTATTACGCCGGTATGTATAAAAACATCTAAGGACGGTGCGGCCATGAAAGGAATTATTCTCGCCGGGGGAAGCGGAACCAGACTTTACCCCTTGACCAAGGCAATCTCGAAGCAGATCATGCCTGTGTACGACAAACCGATGATTTACTATCC
>DBVS01000059.1:23794-23932 GCA_002308235.1 Lachnospiraceae bacterium UBA1258 | reverse complement strand
TCAACGCCCAGAGATCTTCCTACCTTTGAGGAACTTCTTGAGGACGGAAGTCGTCTCGGAATGAATTTTTCCTATGCGGTCCAGCCGGAACCCAAAGGTCTGGCGGAAGCCTTTATCATAGGCGCTTCCTTTATCGGA
>DBVS01000059.1:23561-23776 GCA_002308235.1 Lachnospiraceae bacterium UBA1258 | reverse complement strand
ATCTTCTACGGACAGAGTTTTTCCAATCTGTTAAGGGAAGTTAAGGAGCGCACCGAAAAAGAAGCCGGTGCCACCATTTTCGGATATTACGTAAGAGACCCCAGAAGCTACGGTGTAGTTGAATTTGACAAGAACGGAAAGGCCGTATCCATCGAGGAAAAGCCTCAGAATCCCAAGAGCAATTACGCTGTTCCCGGTCTTTATTTCTACGACAA
>DBVS01000059.1:0-23463 GCA_002308235.1 Lachnospiraceae bacterium UBA1258 | reverse complement strand
GGATTTGCGTGGCTTGATACCGGAAACCATGAGGCACTTTTGGAAGCTGCAAACTATGTTGCTACCATTCAGAAAAGGCAAGGATTGTATGTATCCTGTATAGAGGAGATTGCATATAAACGCGGTTTTATCACCAAGGATCAGCTTATGAAGCTTGCCGAACCACTTATGAAGACCGAGTACGGCAAGTATCTTGTCGAGGTCGCAAATGGATTATAAGTTAAAAAGAATTGTTATTCTTTTGGCATCCCTGGCAGTTCTGGCGGTTCTCTTTATAGTTCTTTTGGCGAACCGTCAAAATATGGTGAAGAGGCCTGCGACGACAACCGCATCCGCGGCTTCTGTATCGCAATCAGCTTCTTCGTACAACGGGAATCTTTATGCGTGGAAGAACGATGAAACGTTTTTCGATCACGATAAGGATTCTTTTGCCGCGCGTATAATGGACGACATGAAGACCTTAAGCGTACGCGCCGTGAGCACCGAAAAAGATCTGCGGATCCAAGTGCTTGATTACGAGGGGAATCTTTCTGTGGGAAATGCTTTTGATATAAGCGTAAAGAAAGCGGGTTCCACGGATACTTCATATTATCAGGATGCGGATAAGGACGGCATTCTGTACCTTGACGACATTCCTGCAGGAAACTACGAGATCTTTCTTGCCCCCATTGAGGGCTATATCGTTCCATCGGCTCCGGTTTCGGTGAGAGTACCCGAGAAGGTCGAAAAAAAGCTGATCGAAGACATTTCACTTGCTTTGTGCGAGGAAAGCGACATCGAAAAAAATGCGGATGACCTGATGAAGGTTTCAGCTACAGCCGATGCGGATAAGAAACAGGTCACGACCTACAAAGGCGATTCAAAATACGGCATCGACATTACCGGTGATTACGGGGAAGTTGACTGGGTCAAGGTTTACGATTCGGGAATCCGATTTGTGATGCTGCGGGCAGGATACAGAGGAGCATCCAGCGGGAAACTCATCAAAGACCCCAATTTTGCCATTAATGCGTTAAACGCAAGAAGAGCGGGACTCGATGTGGGAGCTTATTTCTTTTCGCAGGCCGTAAACGAAAGAGAAGCTGTGGAAGAGGCATCAGCACTGTTTGTTTTGAGTTCGGGTCTCAATCTTTCCTATCCCCTTTGCATAAGGATCGACGGAGCGGGGGGAAACGGAAGGGCCGATGACTTAAGCGAAGAAGAAAGAACGAGCCTGGCCGAGGCTTTTTGCCTTACCCTCAGAAATTCGGGCGTTGAGCCCTTCGTGTATGCGAGCCATAAATGGCTTAACAATAAACTTGTTACCAAAAGACTTGAAAAATACGGTATCTGGCTTTCCGAATATCATAAAACCCCGACTTACGAAGGGTATTTTGATATGTGGCAGTATTCCGGCAAGGGAAAAGTTCCCGGAATACAGGGAGAAGTCGGCCTGAATATATCTTATCTGAAAGAGAGTGATTAAATGGGAAAATTAACGGTTGAAGAATGCGGGATCAAGGGAGTAAAGGTCATTACTCCGCAGGTTTTCAGGGATGAACGCGGATATTTCGTCGAAACCTATCAGAAGAAGGATTTTGAGGCTATCGGAATCGATGTGGAGTTCGTTCAGGACAATCAGTCCGCCTCCAGAAAGGGCGTAATACGCGGTCTTCATTTCCAGAAGGAATTTCCTCAGGATAAACTGGTGAGAGTGCTTCGCGGCGCCGTATACGATGTTGCGGTCGATCTTCGCGAAGGATCGGAAACCTTCGGAAAATATTTCGGTGTCGAATTGTCTGAAGAGAACAAGAAAATGTTCTTTATTCCCAAGGGTTTTGCCCACGGTTTTCTCGTTCTTTCCGATTATGCCGAATTTGCCTACAAATGCTCCGATTTCTATCATCCCGGAGATGAGGGCGGGATCATCTACAACGATCCTGAGATCGGTGTAAAATGGCCCATAGAAGAGGGCATGGAATTGATCTTTTCCGAAAAGGATAAAAAATGGGGCGGATTAGCTGAATATGTCGCAAGCAGAAACTAAGAAAAACAGGGCCCCGGGGTTCTTAAAGAGCATAATATTAAATCGAACCTTAATTTTTAAGCTTGCCAGAAACGATTTCAAGAACCGTTTTGCAGGTTCTTATTTGGGCGCGGTTTGGGCCCTCGTTCAGCCTGTGATCACGGTTCTCATGTATTATATAGTCTTTGATAAGATCTTTCAGTCAAGGAGCGAGGCGATGGCGGGAGAGATACCCATCCCCTACGTTCTTTTTCTGACTGCGGGTCTTGTACCCTGGTTTTTCTTCAATGAGGGAATGATCAACGGAATGACGGCGCTCATTCAGTACAATTATCTGGTAAAGAAGGTCGTGTTCAATATAGACATTCTTCCGATAATCAAGGTGTTTGCGGCGACCTTCGTTCACGCTTTCTTTGTGATCGTTCTTCTTATCGTATCGTCGGTCTATAACTACTATCCGAGAATATATACGATCCAGATCGTTTACTACAGTTTTTGTCTGTTTGTGCTGGTGCTTGCTTTTTCCTACGCGACATCGGCAATCGTCGTGTTCTTTAAGGATCTTCAGCAGATATTGCAGATCGTGCTTCAGCTGGGCATGTGGGCTTCACCGGTCCTTTGGAACATAGGAAAGCTTTCTCCCAAGGTACAGATGATCCTCAAGATCAATCCGCTTTGCTATGTCATAAACGGGTACAGGGCCGCGCTTTGCGAAGAAAAGTGGTTCTGGCAGGACTGGAAATATACTTTATATTTCTGGGCCTTTACAATAATTGCAATGTTCATCGGACGCAAAATCTTCCTGAAACTCAAGGTTCATTTTGCGGACGTTTTGTAGGAGGTGCGGTATGGAAAAAGAATATGCCATCCGCATAAAGGATGTCACCAAAATGTACAAGCTCTATCCCGGAAACAAGGCCCGGTTTCTTGATACCTTCGGTCTTGCGGGAAAGAGACGGCTCTACACTCCTCACTACGCTTTGAACAATGTAAATCTTGATATTTTCAAGGGCGAGACGGTGGGGATCATCGGAACCAACGGTTCCGGGAAATCCACGCTTTTAAAAATAATAACAGGCGTTCTTAATGCGACCGAAGGTGAAGTCGAAGTAAACGGACGCATTTCCGCATTGCTTGAACTGGGCGCCGGCTTCAACATGGAGTATAACGGAATCGAAAACGTTTATTTAAACGGTACGATGATCGGTTTTTCCAAAAAAGAAATAGACGAAAAACTCCCCGCTATTCTGGAATTTGCAGGCATCGGCGATTACGTGTATCAGCCTGTAAAGACTTATTCCAGCGGTATGTTCGTAAGGCTGGCCTTTGCGGTTGCCATAAACATAGACCCGGAGATCCTTATCGTGGATGAGGCATTGTCGGTAGGGGATGTATTTTTTCAGTCAAAGTGTTATCATAAGTTTGAGGAATTTAAAAAGGCGGGTAAGACGATAATCTTCGTTTCCCACGATCTAAGCTCCGTTGCAAAATACTGTGACAGAGTCATGGTGCTTAACAATGGCGTCAAGTTAAAAGAGGGCGATCCCGCGGAGATGATAGATGTCTACAAGCGGGTGCTGGTGGGTCAGTATCCGGCGAACGGAGAGAGTACCGAGGCTGCCGGAAGCGTTGCTCCCGAAAACACCAATGAGGGAACTCTTGAATACGGCACCAAGGAAGCTCACATCACCGCATGTTATATCACCGACGATCACGGTCTTAAGACCAGTGCCATTATAAAGGGCTCGGAATTTACCGTTCATCTTGAGATTTTCTTTGAAGAGAAGGTTGAAAAGCCTATTTTTGCTTTTTCGATAAAGGATGTCAAAGGAACGGAAATAACGGGAACAAACACCATGTTTGAGCGTGCTTTCACGGAGGACGTGGAAGCGGGAAAGACTGTAACGGTAAGCTTTACACAGAAGATGGATCTTCAGGGCGGTGAATATCTGCTGTCCTTTGGGGTGACCGGATTCCATCTGGATGACTTTACCGTTTATCACCGCCTGTACAATGCTTTGAGCGTGTCTGTGATCTCCGAAAAGAACACCGTCGGATATTACGATATGAACAGCAAAATCGAGATAGATGTCAAGTGACGGTAATCCCTTGCGGAATATAAGCAGAGCAAACGGGTGACTATGGATTTTTTTAAGGGTTTCTTTGAAGAAAGCAAAAACAGAAGAAATGAGACAGAGTATTTAAAGATGCTTGATGAAGCGCGCCCTTCTTTTGATTCATGGATAAGAGCGTGTGAATCGGGACTCCCGGTTTATGACATGAGCATTTCCGAGAATGCCCCTGCCTCTTTTTTTTCAGGTGACCCCGAATATGTGGCCAGAGTCGGCGCGGTTTCTTTCAGAATCGTTCCCATGTCCAAGTGTATGCGGGGCTTTTCCGTAAGGACCTATCTTGAAGACATTATCGTTTTCTGCAACGGAGAGCTTACCGAAACGGCGCTTTCCATGCTGGCGGAATTCTTTAACACCCATCCCAAGTGCAGGATTGCCTACGGAGATGAGGATATTTCCATCAGGGAACAGAGCGACGCAGAGTATGCGGGACCCCATTACGGAACCAGATCAGACCCGTATTTTAAGCCCGACTGGTCCCCTGCGGAATTTGTTTCTCACTTTTACTTTTGTAACATAGTGGCTGTAAGACGTTCCTTTGTGAGAGAACTCGAGTGGACGGGTGACGGTTCGGGTGCTTTGTTCATTTACCACAACCTTTCCAAAGTGATATTCTCGGGTGAATACTTCGCACTCAACTGCGTGGGCCATGTTGAGGGCGTATTGATCCACGCTGCAGATTACAATAACAATCTCATTACCGATCCCTTCGTAAGGGAAAGCGCCGAGAGACTTCGGAAAGAGTGGGAACCCGAAGATAAAATATCGATAGTTATCTATACAGATAACAGCGTGCCAAGGCTTGAAAAAGCATTGGATTCGGTTCTGAGCGCTGCAGAAGCTTCGAGGATCACTCCCGATTTGATCGTCATTGACAATGCAAGCCCCGAATCCTCCAGAAGACGCACCGTGGATCTGCAGCTTAAATACGGCTTCAAGTACGAGTATCTGACCGACAGACTTTCTTTGTACGAAATGTTCGCAAAGGGAATCGAACTTGCAGAACAGAAGACGGTACTTTTCATGTCTGACAGGATTACATTTCCGGAGGCTACGGCTCTCAGAGAGATGTACGATACGGCGTGCCTTAAGTTTTCAGGTATCGTTGGTATAAAGCAGCTGCTGGCAGGCTCCGACAGGATCCTCCATGCGGGAGTATTCGGAACCGCTCTGGGACTTATGTATAAACTTAAGGGCTTTTCGGATGCGAATGATTACGCAGTGGGCTTTAACCGGTTTACCAAGAATGTGCTGGCGGTTTCCTTTGAGTGTGTCATGTTTAAGCGGGACCTCTTCGGAGAGATCGGCGGATTTGACAGTTCGCCCTCTTCAAGCTATGCGGGAGCGGATCTTTGCATAAGACTTTTCGAAGCGGGATACTTTAACGCCGTATGTAACGGATGCTTTGTGGAATATGAGGCCTATGACGGGGAAATACCCAGGACCGGAGGAGCGCTTCTTTGTCAGGACGCATCTGCACTCGAAAAGTTAAAATTCTACGGAAGGCACCCGGTTGTGAAGGCCAGAGACCCCTTCTACAATCGCTATCTTCTGAGAGATAATTCGGATCCGAGGATTCTTCCCGCCTGTGAATATTCCTTTGAACTTTCGGCGGAAACCGCAGAGAAGGTTTCGGTGGCGGACTTTTCCTTTGTCAAACGGGGAGAGGGTCCGGACATCACCATCGAATATGCGGGAAGGCTCGGAGATTACCTGCATAATGAGACTTCCGACGATTATTATATCCAGGGCTATATGGTCATGCGGGATATAAATAACGCAGGATATTTAAAATACATCCTGTTAAGAGCCGATAAAATCGAGTATTATATTCCGGTAAAGGGATGCTACAGATCAGATGTGACCATGAATTGTCCGGGAGCAGAGAATACGGAGTTTTCCGGTTTCGCTGTAGTCATCAACAAGAGCCTGCTTCCGGCGGATACCTATCAGATCGGCGCCATGATGCACAGGAAGCATTTCAGAGAGAAGGCAGTCAATTACATCGATGTGTACTTGGTTGTAAATAAATAGTTATACGGTTTTATCCGGGAAAGGGAAAATATGAACGCCAGAGAGCAATATGATTTTTGGGTTTCAGATCCATATTTTGATGAAGATACAAAGAAGGAGCTTCGCGCTGTAGCGGATAACGAAGCAGAGATCAATGACCGCTTTTACAAGAATCTCGAATTCGGTACCGGAGGACTCAGAGGTGTGATCGGAGCCGGCACCAACAGAATGAACGTATACACCGTAAGAAAGGCGACCCAGGGTCTTGCCAATTACATTTTAAAGCAGGGAACACAGGATAAGGGCGTCGCCATCGCATACGATTCCCGCAGAATGTCTCCCGAATTTGCGGATGTTGCGGCACTTTGCCTTAATGCCAACGGGATTAAGGCGTATGTTTTTGATGCACTTCGCCCCACTCCCGAATTGTCATTTGCTTTGAGAACCAAGGGATGTACCGCAGGTATAGTCGTTACTGCCAGCCACAATCCCCCTGAATACAACGGATATAAGGTTTACTGGGAGGACGGTGCTCAGGTGACCGCTCCCAGAGACAAGGACATTATCGCCGAGGTTAACGCCGTAACGGATTATAACAGCGTTAAGACCATGTCCCTTGAGGAAGCCAAGGCCAAAGGCCTTTATATCGTGATTGGCAGGGAAATCGACGATTTGTATATGGCAGAACTTAAGAAGCAGATCATTCACCCCGAGATCATCAAGGAAGTTGCGAAGGACATTAAGATTGTTTATTCGCCCTTCCACGGAACCGGAAATGTTCCCGTAAGAAGGATCCTTAAAGAACTCGGATTTGAGAACGTTTATGTGGTTCCCGAGCAGGAACTGCCCGACCCCGACTTTACCACACTTGAATATCCCAACCCCGAGGATCCCAAGGCATTCACTCTTGCTTTGAAACTTGCGAGAGAAGTTAAGGCCGATGTTGTGCTTGCAACCGACCCCGATGCCGACAGACTCGGCATTTATTCCTACGATACCAAAACCGATGATTATGTTCCTTTCACCGGAAACATGTCGGGTATGCTGATTGCGGAATATATTCTCAAAGAACGTGCCGCAGGCGGAACAATGCCTGCCAATCCCGCACTTATCAAGACTATCGTTACCACCAATATGGCTGAGCCCATTGCCGCAAAGTACGGTGTTGACGTTATCGAAGTTCTGACCGGCTTTAAGTACATCGGTGAGCAGATCAAATTGTTCGAACAGAATCATTCAAAGAATTATGTATTCGGACTTGAAGAAAGCTACGGCTGCCTGGCAGGAACCCATGCAAGAGATAAGGACGCGGTCGTTGCGGTTATGTGCCTCTGCGAAGTTGCCGCGTGGTGCAAAAAACACGGTATGACTCTTTGGGACCGCATGGTAAAACTTTATGAGGAATTCGGTTTCTTCAAGGAAGACCTTTACACCATCACTCTTAAAGGAATGGACGGCTCCGAAAAGATCTGCGAGATCATGGAAAAGCTTCGCAAGAATCCGCCCACAGCCTTTGGACCCTGGAAGGTCATTGATGTAAGAGACTACGATAACGATACGATAAAGAACCTGTCCGATGGCTCCGTAAAGCCCACCGGACTTCCCAAGTCAAACGTTCTTTACTTTGATCTTACCGACGGAGCATGGTGCTGCGCAAGACCTTCGGGAACCGAGCCCAAGATCAAATTCTACATGGGCGTTAAAGGAACCGACCGCGAGGACGCTGCGGCCAAGGTAGCGGAACTTACGGCAGAACTCAAGAAAAACATATAAAATGGGTAACATATTAAAAACCATACGCTATTTTAAAAGAAACGGAATCAAAGATACCGTGTACGCCATTGCGGAACGCCTCCTGCCACAGAGAGGCGTTCCTTTTGATGAAGAAGAAACGGTATCGGGCGCGGCACTTAAGGGCTCACCCTATCTTTTCAGCATTGTGGTGCCGGTATATGAGACAGACGAGATCTTCCTTCGGAAGATGATTGAATCCTGCCTTATGCAGACCTACGGAAACTTTGAACTGGTCATTGCAGATGCTTCGAAGTCGGAAAAGCCCGGAAAGGTCATTGCTTCATATACGGATGCCAGAATCAGGTACATAAAGCTTTCGCAGAACTACGGCATCGCTGAAAACTCAAATCGGGCACTTGATGAGGCGAAGGGTGATTATTGTGTGCTTCTCGATCACGATGACATGCTGAGTCTTGATGCCCTGTACACCATGGCTGCGAAGATTGCCGAATCGGAAGAAAAGGGCGTAAAACCGCTGTTTCTTTATTCGGATGAAGATAAGTGCAACGGGGACGGAACCAAGTTTTTTATGCCCCATTTCAAGGAAAAGTTTAATCTTGATTTACTTTTGTCCAACAATTATATCTGCCATCTAACGGCCATAAATGCCGAAATTATCAGGAAAATCCGCTTTCGGGAGGGCTTTGACGGTGCTCAGGATCACGATCTGTTCCTGCGAACAGCCGGAGAGATTCTGTACAGTGACGGTCGGTATCAACCTGAAAAAGAGGCGTCTGTCATACATGTAAAGCGCATTCTTTATCATTGGAGAAGTCATGAGGCATCCACGTCCTCTAACCCTGCCAGCAAGGAATATGCATACGAGGCGGGAAGGAAAGCGGTTGCCGACTTCGCGGAAAAGCACTTCGGAAAGTGCGAGGTTTCGGGTTCAAAGCACCTGGGATTCTATGATATTAAATACACAGGTGATATCTATTCTTCAAGACCCGAAGTGGGAGCCATCGGAGGAATGGCTGTCCGCAGAAAGCGGGTTGTGACGGGAATCCTTGACAGGGACGGAAAGGACATGTACGCCGGAATGAATTCGAGGTTCTCCGGATACATGCACAAGGCCGATCTTAAGCAACGTGTTTTTTCTCTTGATATCCGAACTTCGGAACTTTCGGGAAATGCTCCCGAAAGCTGCAGATTGATTAAAAAAGAATTCGAAGAAAAAGCAAAGACCGTATCGACTAAGGCCGAGGCGGACAAACTTGCTTTTGAATATTCTATGAAACTCGGAAAAGCCTTGGAAGAAGCCGGAAAGATATTTTTATATTTTCCGGAGCGAAACGGAGAAGTCTGATGAGCGAAATGTTTGAAAAAATCGGAGAGGTATCGCTTAATCTTGAAAACTACGGAGGGCAGGATCTTTACTCGGACGGAAACATCGAGGATATGCTGCTTGACGCCGTAAAGAACAACCCTCCTTCGGACTATAAAAAGGTTATCGAAGATTCTGCTCTCTGGCCTTATCTTTATCATCTTTCGGACATCAGGGAAAATATCGCTGAGTGGATCGATATCAAAAAGACCGACAAGGTTTTGGAGGTTGGTTCGGGATGCGGCGCCATAACCGGAGTCTTGTCCGCAAAAGCAGGCGAAGTTACCTGTGTGGATCTTTCAAAGAAGCGAAGCCTTATCAATGCTTACAGACACCGTGACGCAAAGAACATAACCGTTTGCGTAGGCAATTTTACGGATGTTGAGCCCGGGCTTTCAAAGGATTACGATCTCATTTTCCTGATCGGTGTTCTTGAATACGGTATTTGCTACATACCCGGTGACGAGCCCTTCGAAGAGTTCTTAAAGATAATCAGAAAACATTTAAAGCCGGACGGCAGAGTGGTGATCGCCATTGAAAACCGCCTTGGAATGAAATATTTCGCAGGCTGCAGAGAAGACCATCTGGGAACTTTCTTTTCGGGCCTTGAAAATTACAGGGAGGGCGACAATGTCCGCACCTTTTCAAAACCCGCTTTGGAAACCCTGGTGAAAAAGAGCGGTTTTGAGGAGTGCCATTTTTATTATCCTTACCCGGATTATAAGCTCCCCACCACTGTTTTTTCGGATCAAAGACTTCCAAAGCCCGGAGAACTGGTGACCAACAATCTTAATTTTGACCGCGACAGGGTGACACTTTTTGACGAAAAGAAGGTCTACGACTCAGTGATCGCAGATGGCCTTTTCTCGGTCTTTTCCAATTCCTTCCTGGTTGTTCTCGGGAAAAAGCCCGAGACAGATTACGTCAGGTACAGTAACGATCGAAGCAGGGCTTACGCAATCAAGACCGAAATCATTGAAGGGTTGTCTCCGAAAGTCAGAAAGACTGCCTTGTACAAAGAAGGTGCGGAGCACATTAAGCGGCTTTCCGAATCCTTCGAAAAACTTTCGGAGAAATACAAAGGTTCGGAATTGAATGTGGCGTCCGTGAAAATATCGGGAACCGATGAAGTTACCGCTGAATTTGAATATGTCAATGGCACTCCCTTGTCCGAACTTTTCGATGAATGCTTAAAGAAAGAAGATCGCGAAGAGTTTGAAAAACTCTTCAGAGAATTCGAAAGACGTACGGCTTTCAATGAGGATTTTCCCTTTGCGGATACGGACCTTGTGTTCTCAAACGTGATTGTTGACAGAGATAAGTGGACACTTATCGACTATGAGTGGACGGTTGAGAAAGCCGTATCTTCAAAAAAACAGGCATTGAGAGCATTGTACTGCTATATGCTTGAACGTGACTTTAAGTGTTTCGAAGGACTTACTTTCCTTAAGATTCTTACGAAAGCCTCTGACTCCGATATCGAGGAAATCGTTTCGGAAGAAGCTCTTTTCCAGAAAGAGGTCACGGGAACCTGCTTGTCTCTCGGACAGATAAGAGAGAAGATCGGCCACAATAACGTAAACTATTCAAGATTCGAAAAAGAACTCGTCAAAGCAGGTTCAACGGACAGGGTACAGATTTACTGTGACAGGGGAGCTGGCTACAGCGAGGCGGATTCGTATTTTGTTAAAAATGCCCGTTTCGAAGACGGCGAGATCGAAGTCGAAACGAACTTTGCAAAGGATGTTGTTAATCTGCGTCTCGACCCCATGAACGAAGCCTGTATCGTATACATCGAAAAACTTACCGTAAACGGAGACGATATTCCCGTTGCCCGCGGAAAGGTTGATACAAACGGGAAGAAACTCCGAGGCAAAGGCGCAGGCTTCCTGTTTTCAAGCACGGATCCCAATATCAATATACATTTGTCGGGAACGGAACTTTCAGAAAATAACAGCTTATATGCCAAACTCAGATTCGTAAAACTGGGAACGGAGATAGCGGCTGATCTTTCGGAGAATATTAAACGTATATTTTAGCGAGGTAACAATCCTGAACAAGATAAAAGAAATCTTAAAAGCGAAAATATATGGTCACGCCGGAAAGCGTTATGTGAAAAGGTGCGTGAATGCTGCAAATGTGCAAAAAGAACGTCTGATACGATACGAAGGTGACAGGCCTTTCGGAAAGGACGCAATTGATGTTGTTGAGTTTGCGGAAATCAAATCAAGATTTAACAATGGATTCAAATCCTCCCTTAAATACGTGATTTTCTGCGAAAAAAGGGATAATCTCGCAGGTTGCGCACCCCAAACCGTAAGCGGTTTCTTTAATGTAAACCCCGATATTGCCATTGCCTACTCCGACTCTGCCCCGGATGAAGGGAATTTAAGCCTTGGCTTCTTCAGACCCGACTGGTCTCCCCATTATTTCCTCGATTCCTTTTATACGGGCGGTTTCTTTGCGGTAAGGACAGAATTACTGAACCTTGTTGAGACTTCGGAATTAAAGCTTGACGGTACGCCTCTTTCGGATGCCGCACGGCTTTTTTACGCTTTGTCCCGTATTTCGGGAGGCTTTTCGGTAAACAAATCATGTAAAACCTGTAAGGTGGGGCATATTCCTTATATCCTGTACCTTGAGGATTTTAAGAAGGATGCCCTCAGATATAAGAAGACCGCAAAGGAGGTTTTCGAGGAGTTCCTTCCGAAAGTGAGAGACCCGCGAGTCTCCGCGATTATTCTTTCAAAGGATCATCCGGAACTTGTCAAAAAGTGCGTGGAAACGCTTTTTACCTGCAGTACGGGCGTGGAACTTGAAATAATACTTACGGATAACGGAAGTAATGAAGCAAATCGGAAGATAACCGAGGATTTCTGCAGAAAGAATAGAATTAAATACATATACGAGCCTTGCGAATTCAACTTTTCTCATCTTTGCAATCTTTCTGCAAAGGAAGCTTCGGGAGACTATTTCCTGTTTTGCAATGACGATATAGAGTTTACGGGCAAAGATACGGTATATGAGCTTGCACGGTCGGCATCCTTGGAATTTACCGGGGAAGCGGGGCTCAAGCTTCTTTATCCCGATTCCGACAGGATACAGCACGCGGGGATCTCAAATGTGCTTTCCGGTCCCATGCATAAGCTTCAGTTTTACCATGACAATGTGGAGTATAATTTCGGCCGTAATTCTTCAAGCATTGATGTAATGGCCGTTACGGCGGCGTGCGTGATGATAAGCCGCGATAAGTTTTTGGAAGCGGGAAGATTTCCCGAAAATCTTAAGGTTGCATTTAACGATGTGGCTCTCGGATTTTCTTTGCACAAACTTGGCTATTATAACGTATGCAGAAACGATTTGAGCTGCATTCACAAGGAATCCCAGACTCGAGGAAACGATTCCCTGGATGTTTCAAAGATTTCAAGGCTCATTGATGAAAGAAACCTTCTTTACGGAATGTTTCCCGAATACAGAGGCGGGTTCGATCCTTATTTAAGCCCCGTTACCGACAAAAGTACGCTGGATACGGGCATTGTGACGGCCTTTGCAACGGAACCGGGAGAGATTTCGAAAGCTGCCCCCGGGTTATCCCCGCAGCTTTTAAACGTGGCAAATTCCGGCAGAAACGATGAGACCCTCTTTCTCGGGATGGAGTATTTCGGGGCAGAGAGCGACTATATAAACGGCGGAAGTAAGGATAAGTACATTGTAAGAGGATATGCCTTTGTTACGGGCTTTGATAACTGCGCCATGAAAAAATCCCTGCTTTTTGCAAGGGTGGACGGTTCGGCTCTTTACGAAGTCAAACTGTTCGATGTATACAGGCCAGACGTGGCTCGAAACGCTTTCGGGCAGACAAATGTTTCTTTGTCGGGTTTTGAAGCATCCTTTGATACCCAAACGATCCCTGCGGGCAGTTACAAAGTCCTGATCTTCTTAAAGGATTCCTGCTCAAGGCTTGTACAGTTAAGAGATACCGGACGCAGATTTGAAAAGACCGAATAATAATCCACAATCGGAGACTGTTTTATGGAAAACGGAAAGATCGATTTTGAAAAAGCATATGAAAAAGAAAGGGAGCTCACCCGTACTCTCGGTGAGAAGGTTGCCGCACTGGAAGCCGAAAGAGACCTTCTGGCGGAGAAAGTGAACCGCATCAAGAATAACCCGCTTTACAAGATCTATTCGCCCTTTAAGAAGCTTCTTATGAGAGTGAAGCATCTTTTCACGCGCCTTAAAAACTGCGGAAGTCCCGCAGGCGTGATCAGAAAGATCAATTATAAGCGCCGTCAGAAAGCGGCCATGGCTTCCTACGGGACCAAGGGCTTTCCGAATGCGGAAGAAAGAAAGCGTCAGAGCGAGACGGTGTTTAAGAATCCCGTCAAGATAAGCATTCTGGTTCCTTTGTACAATACAAAGACTGTCTTCTTAAAAGAAATGATCGAGTCGGTCGCAAACCAGACTTACGCAAACTGGGAGCTTTGTCTTGCGGACGGCTCCGACGATGCCCACTCTTACGTCGGAGAGTTCTGCAATAAGTACGCCGCAAACGATAAAAGGATAATATATAAGAAACTTGAAAAGAACGAAGGAATTTCCGGAAACACCAACGAATGTTACAGAATGTCCACGGGAGAGTACATCGGACTTTTCGACCATGACGACATTCTCCACCCGGCTGCTTTGTACGAGTATGTTAAGGTCATAAACGACCGCGATGCGGATTTCATCTACTGTGATGAGGTTACCTTTAAAAACGGCAACATCAATAAGCTCATCACCATGCATTTTAAGCCCGACTATGCCATAGATAACTTAAGAGCCAATAACTATATCTGCCACTTTTCCGTATTTAAGAGAAGCCTTCTTGAAAGCACCGAGCTTTTCAGAAAGGAATTCGACGGAAGCCAGGACCATGACATGATACTGCGCCTTACGGACAGAGCAGAGAACATCGTCCATGTTCCGAAGGTACTTTATTATTGGAGAAGTCACAAAGGAAGCGTTTCTTCCGGCATCGAAGCCAAGACCTACGCCATAGAAGCGGCCAAGGGCGCGGTTTCTTCCCACCTTCGCCGTCACGGCTTTTCGGATTTTGAGATCACTTCCACCAGAGCCTTTGAGACGATCTTCAGGATCAGGTACCGTGTTTTCGGCCTTCCGAAGGTTTCGATAATCATACCGAACAAGGACCATAAATCCGACCTGAAACGCTGCATTGAGTCGATATTTGAGCGCACGGTATATCCGAATTACGAGATCATTATCGTAGAAAACAACAGTACCTGCGACGATATTTTCGATTATTACAAAGAACTTGAATCGGACCCCCGTGTAAAGATCGTAAAATACACGGGAGAATTCAATTACTCCGCCATCAATAACTTAGGCGTAAAGGAAAGCACCGGCGACTACGTGCTCCTTCTTAATAACGATACGAAGGTGATCACCTTTAACTGGATCGAGGAACTCCTCCAGTATGCCCAGCGTGAAGATGTGGGTGCGGTGGGTGCAAAACTTCTTTATCCCGACAGGAAGATCCAGCATGCCGGAGTGGTGCTCGGCCTCGGAGCTCACAGGGTTGCGGGTCACATCATGTGCCTTCAGAACTACGAAAGCGTGGGCTACATGGGTAAACTCTGTTACGCCCAGAACATGTCCGCGGTTACGGGTGCGTGCCTGATGGTTTCCAGAAAGAAATACGATGAAGTCGCGGGCCTTGACGAAAACCTTAAGATCTGCCTTAACGACGTTGACTTTTGCCTTAAATTGCGGGAGAAGGGCTATCTTAATATCTTCACGCCCTTCTGCGAACTTTTCCACTATGAGTCCCAGTCCAGGGGCCTTGATACGGACAAAGCAAAAGCAGAGCGGTATGAAAAAGAAGTTGCTTTGTTTAAGGAACGCTGGAAACCCGTGCTTGATAAGGGCGATCCGTACTTTAACCCCAATATTTCACTGGATCACAACGATTACACAATAAAACCTCTGGAAACTGTTTAAGGAGCAATTTAAGAAATTATTAAATTGTTTTGTGTACATTGCGGGTGTAAGATGTAAAAGGTTTTTTTATGCCCTTTTGCATTATTTACAGTTTTTTGGAGGAATTATGGCAGCACAGAAGAAGAAGACTCCGGTAGGAAAGATAATTCTTTTTGTTTGCGAAATACTTGTTCTTATCGCTATGATCGGAGTCCTTTGGTTCGTATTGAGAGCTACGGATGAGGACACAGGCGTAGACAGGATCACAATTAAGGAAGAAGAAATCCGCGTTGAAATGAACAAGCAGGTTCAGGAGAACGAGGTCATGAAGGGATATCGCAATATTGCCCTTTTCGGCGTTGACTCCAGAGGCGGACAGTTAAAGACCGGTACACGTTCGGACTCGATAATGATCGCGTCCATCAATCTTGACACGAAAGATGTAAAACTTGTTTCGGTTTACAGAGACACTTATCTTAACACGATGGGTGCAAACCAGAAGTACGACAAATGTAATTCGGCTTATTCATACGGCGGAGCGGAGCGCGCCATCAAGATGCTGAACTCCAACCTCGATATGGATATCACCGACTTTATCACCATCGGTTTTGAAGGCCTTCGTGACGTGGTCGATGCACTCGGCGGCGTATACATCGAAGTTGACGACAGTGAGATCGCACACCTTAACAACTATCAGAGAATGATGGTGGAGGAAGTTGCCGGCATCGACAGCTACGTTCCCGTAGTGCAGACCGGTTACCAGCTTCTTGACGGATTGCAGGCTACTGCATACTGCCGTATCCGTTATACCGCCGGTTCCGACTTTAAGCGTACCGAAAGACAGAGAGAAGTCTTTAAGGCTTGTCTCGATACGGCAAAGACAGCCAGCCCCGCTACCCTCGTTAAGATCTGCAACAACGTTTTCAGTGAAGTATACACTTCTCTCGATCTGACCGAGATCATCGATCTTCTCGGCGGGATCACCCAGTACGATATCGTAGCTGACGACGGTTTCCCGCAGATGAACGACATAAAGTTGAATCCCGGTTCCGGATTCGGTCCCGCAGGCGATTGCATAATGCCTTTCGGACTTGAAAACAGCGTTTCATGGCTTCATAAATTCCTCTTTGATGAGAACAATTACGAGGCATCCGAAGAGGTTAAGGAATACAATCAGAAAATTGTTGATTTTGCCACACCCTACTTGCAATAGAGACTCATTAAGACGTATATTAAAAGAGACCGGGAATTTTCCGCGGTCTCTTTTTTCGACTTATGGGTAAAGAAAGGAATCTTAGACGTGACAATCGATCTGATCATCACAACTTACAAACCGGACACGAATTTCCTTGAGATGGTGGAGACTATGACAACTCAGTCTGTGCCCGTAAACAAGGTAATTATATACAACAGGGAAGAGAAGTACTTTGACAGACTTCTTTTCACAACCAAGTTTTTGGACGATCATAAGAATCTGGAGGTGCACCATCTTTCCTCCAGAGAGTTTGACTGCGGTAAGAGCAGAAACGCAGCGGTAAGGCTTTCCGAGGCCGATTTTGTGGTGTTCATGGATCAGGGTGTTATGCCTGTCGGAAAGGAGATCCTGGCGGACCTTCACAGGGCTTTCGTAAATGATTCGAAAGTTGCGGTCTCCTACGCCCGTCTTATCCCCGCAGATTCAAGGGGCGCCGGAGAAAAGTACGTTTTCAAACATTTCTGGCCGGAAGAAGCAAGTGTCAGGAGCGCTTCCGATTTTGACACCATGGGCTGGAAAACCTGTCTTTCAACGAATAACTGCGCCATGTACAAGCGTGAAGTTTTCGATAAGCTGGGGGGATTTTTAAACCACGTCATTTGTAACGAAGACATGCTTTATGCCGCCAAGGCGCTTAAAGAAGGATATAAGGTAGCTTATGTTCCATCCGCCACCGTGATCTTAACGGATCCTCCCGAAGAAGTGGACGAAGCACAGGTATTCTTTGACAAGGCGGTTTCTTTTGCAAAACATCCCGAAATATTCGATATTGATGAGATCAGGGCCGAGGGTCGTCGCCTGTATAAAGAAGCCTGCGCCCAGGCCAAAAAATCGGGAAGCCGTGAAGCCCGCAGATTCAAGGCTTCCATGAAGAGACGCTTAAAGGGCTTTAAGAAAGGCCGCAATTACAAGAGCATCGGCAGAAATTCCATTTCAAAATATTCCGCAAACAAGGTGTACTGGCGCGCAGACGACCTGCTCCGTGCCCGAAGCGCCGTGGATTCCAGGCAGGGATACGGCAGAAGTTCCGAAGAAATGGACATGCTTCACAACATTCCGGTCAAGGCCCACAAGTGGGAAGACGACACCGAAAAATAAATTAATTAATTTAGAAAAAAGACATTATTTGAACACAATTGCGTCACAATTCGACTGTAGGATAGGGTAAAAAGTTAAGGAGGTATCGGATATGGACGAGGAAAGATACACATATAATCCGGGCACCGGATACCCGCAGGGAGACTTAAACAATAATCCCTACAGTGTTGCGGCACCCGTTAAACAAAAGAAAGAAAAAAAGCACGGAGGAGCCGGCCGTTTCTTTAAGAAAGTCATGGCGGTTATCTGCCTCGGAGCACTTTTCGGAGGCTGTGCCGCAGGAACCTTCTACGGAATAACCAGACTTACCGGCTATACCTTTGTTGCCGAAAAGAAGGATGCAGAGAACGGCGCCATTGAAGACCGTATCTCAAACATCGAAAATGCGTTAAAGAAAAACACCGTGAACAGTGCCAGAAGAGTGGAGACCGCATCGATAATCGCTTCCGACGTAACGGACGTGGTGGAAAAGGTTATGCCCTCCATGGTTGCGGTTACCAATCAGTATGAGGCAGTCACCAATTACTGGGGCAGAAGTTACGTACAGGAAAACGAAGCAAGCGGTTCCGGTATCATCGTGGGTGAGAACGACACGGATCTCTTTATTGCCACCAATCATCACGTGATCGACAGCACCAAGAGCCTTACGGTCCAGTTTGTTGACGGATCTACCGCAGAAGCCTATGTTAAGGGCTCCGATTCAAACGTGGATATAGCTGTTATCGCCGTAAAGAAAGAAAACCTCGAAGCTTCCACATTATCGCAGATCGCAGTAGCCGAGATGGGTGATTCGGATTCTTTGCAGATCGGTGAACCCGCAATTGCCATAGGTAACGCACTCGGATACGGTCAGTCCGTTACCTCGGGTGTTATCAGTGCAGTGGACCGTGCCATCGAAGAAAACGAAAGCTCTTCAACGAGTCTTATTCAGACCGATGCAGCCATCAACCCCGGTAACTCCGGCGGCGCACTGTTAAACCTCAAGGGTCAGGTGATCGGCATCAACGAATCCAAGATCGGCGGAAGCACCATAGAAGGTATCGGTTTCGCAATCCCCATCAACGCAGTTAAGGATATGATCGCCGATTATTCCAACCGGGAGACCAGAGAAAAGGTTGCTGAGGCAAAGAAAGGATATCTTGGAATTCAGGGCAACGCAAACTATGACGGTTCCGCATTCGGATGGCCGGAAGGCGCTTACGTTGAGTCAGTCACCGAAGGTGAAGCTGCCGAAGCCGCAGGAATTTATCCTCACGACATAATCGTTAAATTTGACGGGCAGGAGATAAACAGTTTTGACGATCTTAAAGGACTGATGGCCTACTATGCCGCAGGTGATACGGTGGATATCGTGTTAAAGAGAATCGTGGACGGTGAATTCAAAGAGATAACCGTTACCGCGACTCTCGGAAGATGGCCTAAGGACAGCTAAAGCAAAGATCTGCTTTTGGTAAAGCATAAGGTTTTTAGTGGTTGAAAAACGCCATGTATGTATATTATAATACATAGTGGCGTTTTTTTATGCCTATATACTACACGGAGATGCTCCTTATTCCAGGGGAGTATTATCTAGAAGGAGTTAAACTCATGAAATGGAATAACAAATGGATTCGCGCGGCGATTCCCGCTCTTTTGCTTCACTGCAGCATCGGTACGGTATACTGCTGGTCGACTTTCTCACAGGAGATCGCAGACTTTGTTACCGGAACGAAAGGAGCAGACAAATCAGCTTTTGAATGGGCTTTTTCACTTGCCATATTCTTCCTCGGAATGTCGGCAGCTTTTCTTGGTGATGTGGTAGAGAAGGATATCCGTAAGTCTTCTCTTATCGCAACCATCTGCTTTACAACAGGTATGGTCGGCACCGGATTTGCGATTATGATCAAATCTTTGCCGCTCATTTTGATCTGCTACGGATGTATCATGGGCGTAGGTCTCGGAACCGGATATCTTTCCCCTGTTAAGACCTTAATGCTTTGGTTTAAAGACCGTAAGGGTCTTGCCACCGGACTTGCGGTTGCGGGCTTCGGACTTGCAAAGGCCATCGCAACTCCCGTGATGACGGCGATTCTTAAGGCATTTAACAATAATCCCGCTCCCATGTTCTTTATCATGGGCGGTGTTTACTGCGTAATGATGTTCATCGGTCACCTTCTTTTAAGAAAGCCCGCCGACTGGGTAGAATCCCATGAAAAGGGCGGTATCGGCGAGTTCTTTAAGACTCTCGGAAGAAACTTTAAGACCGCTTTCGGAAACAAGACCTTCATCGGCATTTGGCTTATGTTCTGCATCAACATCGGATGCGGACTTGCTCTTATTTCGCAGGAAAAGATGATCTTCAAAGCAGTTGGCTTTGCCGAATTTGCAGCAGTTCTCGGTATGATAACCGCAGTTGCAAATGCAGGTGGCCGTCTCGGATTCTCTGCATGGGCAGACTCCTTTAAGGACAGAAATACGATTTATAAGTTGATCTTCATCCTTTCAATCGCATTTACCGGAGCTACGATTCTTACTCAGGGAATCTTGAAGGGAAGCGAGGTTCCCGCACTTGCGATCCTTTGCGTAGCACTTCTTATCATGGTTAACGCAGGATACGGCGGCGGCTTCTCCAACGTTCCCACACTTCTTTCCGACCATTTCGGTATGAAGTCCATCTCCGCGGTTCACGGTATGTGCCTTTCCGCATGGGCTATCGCCGGTCTTTGGGGAAATCAGATGGCAAATGCCATTGTTAAGCATGTGGCCAATACAAGGCCTGAAACCCTCAGAGAAATAACCGTTATCGAGAAAGGAGAAGAAGTTCTCGTTACGACCAATCCCGTGGGATATCAGACCGTTCTTTATGTTACCATTGCTCTTTACGTGATCGCTTTGATCGTTTCCTTTGTGCTTATTCCCAAGGTTAACAACAAGGCAAAGAAAGATAATTAATACAGATGAAGATATGTCAAAGCTGCGGCGGCTCCTTTAAGGAGTCGCTGTCCAAATGTCCCTACTGCGGTACCCTTAACGAAGAGGGTGCCGAGAGGGAATACGGCAAAAAACTGAATAAGATCAGGGAAAGGCTTGATGTCGTCGATGAACTTGCGGTTGAAAATTTCAGGAACGAGGTCAGGCTTTTTTTCAAGGTGTTCGTAATATCTCTGATAATATGTGCTTTTCTGGCGCTGCTCTGGGTCTTTACGCAGAAAAACAGGACGAGTCGCAGGACTGCCTTCGAAGACGAACGTTCGAGGGCTGCAAAGACCTATGAAGAGATCAGAAATAACCACGAAAAGACCGCGAAGTGGGATGCGCTTTTTGAGGCGGGCGAGTATGAGCTTGCAGCAAAGGAAGTTGAAGAAAACGGAGTGAACGGCCTGTACGGCTGGGATCATTACCGTTTCTTTTCCCTCTACCCGAATCTTATTGATGTGGATGAAAAACTCGAAAAGTTCGGGACTGAAACGACGGTCTCCCATTACACCTACAGCTGCATTCTGGCGGACCTGATATCCGTTTCCAATGTCTTTGAAAGAGAAAACTACGACCTTTCGGGGGAAGACAGGAGAGTACTGAAGGCTTCCCTTGAAAAGCGTCTTAAGGAAGCCCTTCCCCTTATGGAAATGTCGGAAGAAGAATATGACAGGCTTTGGAAGGCCTCCTGCGAAAAAGGATATTTGGAACATACCGTGATAAGTGACTATGCAAAGGAAAGGTGGGGACAGTGAGATGAAATGTAAGAATTGCGGTTCAAACCTTGATATAGATACAGCGGTATGTCCCTTTTGCGGCACGCCAAACCCTGTGGCTGAAAAGCACAGGGAGGATATGGCACGTTTTGAGAAGGATTACAGGCATACCAAGGCTGAGGTCATCGGAAATTCCAAGAAGTTTAACGGAAGGACCTTCAGAGTCGCAGCCATAGCGGTTACCGTTGCTTTTGTGGCCATCTCCGTACTCCTGGTGGGCTTTAACGGTGCCCTCTCCTTCAAGTTGCATAAAACCAGGCTTAAGATAGAATCGAAGAAGTACATGCCTGAGATCGGCACCCTCATCGAAGAAGAGGAGCCCCTCGCACTTGCGAGACTGGCACAGGGGAAAGACATAAGATTTGACTATACTCCCGAAACCGAGGGCATCAGATATGCGATCTTCGTTTCCCAGAATTATTCGGATCTGTTTGCATATGTGATGAAACTGGCGGCAAACCGCCATCCCTCATATTTTGACCAGACTGCGGTGTATATAACCGATGCCCTGAACTATATTAAGAGATATTCCGAGGAGGGGTATAAGCGGGATGAATCCCTGAAACACTTTTTTGACGCGGTCCGCTCGGAAGCGGTGCTTTTGATCAAGACCTATATGAACCTTTCGGAGGAGGATGCGGAAAATCTTCTGACCTATTCCGATGGAAAGCTGTTGCTTGTTATAGAGGAGGCGTTAAATGAAAAAGTCAAAGATTGAGCCTGTTAAGCGTCCTCTGGCAACTGTCCTTGGGATTGTATGGGGCATAGTGATCGTTGTTCTGGCCGTGAGCATTTACGGGATCTTTAACTACGATCAGGGCACTTATTACTCCAAGCCCGAATTCTATACGGCTGAGGTACTCGGTAAGGATTACGGCATGATATATTCCGGAATGGATTCCTTTGAGAAAAACGTCCGCGATGTGAAGAATCATCCGGAATACGGCGAACTCATAGCGGTTCGCGATTATGTGGAAAACTTCGCGAGGTACCGCATGTACACGGAAAACGGCGACGGGGAGAAGGCTTCGAAATATCTTGAAGCCATGAACGATGCAAAGACGCGCCTTAAAGCCCTTGATTTTACCGTGGAAGAGATAGAAAAGCTATTAAACAGATAAAAAACAGGACCGTTTGGGATTACCAAGCGGTCCTTTGTTTTATATTTTAGATCAGGCCTGAGCTGAAAGCCTCGGTACGGTGTCGGTCCGAAGCTCTATCAAAGGGCCTCCCGTTCCGTTTATGTATTCGGCTGTAATCGTAACTTTGCCGATGTTCTTGTCCTTCGGGATTTCATACATTATATCAAGCATGAATTCCTCGATGATGGCGCGAAGGGCTCTGGCGCCTGTATCCCGTTCCATTGCTTTGTCCGCAATGGCCGCAAGAGCATCATCCGAAAACTCAAGATCGACTTCGTCAAGCTCGAGAAGCTTCTTGTACTGTTTAAGGATGGCATTCTTGGGCTCTTTAAGAATCTTGATAAGCATTTCTTTATCAAGCATTTCCATAGGGCATATCACGGGAAGACGGCCAACAAACTCGGGAATCATGCCGAATTTCTTGATATCTTCAACCTTAACATAGCTTAAGATGTTTTTCTCTTTTTCCCACTTATCCTTGAGTTCCGCGTCAAAGCCGATGGAAGTTTTCTTGTTAAGGCGCTGTCTGATGACCTCTTCGAGGTCCGGGAAAGCTCCGCCGCAGATAAAAAGAATGTTTCTCGTATTTACGGTGGCAAGGGGAACCATGGCATTCTTGGAGTTTGCCCCCACGGGAACCTCAACCTCTGCGCCTTCCAAAAGCTTCAACATTCCCTGCTGCACGGATTCGCCGCTTACGTCACGGGAAGTGGTTTCTTTTTTCTTGGCTATCTTATCGATCTCATCGATGAAAATGATGCCGCGCTCGGCGCGTTCCACGTCATTGTCGGCGGCGGCTAAAAGCTTGGATACCACGGATTCGATGTCGTCACCGATA
The DNA here is from genome assembly GCA_002308235.1 of Lachnospiraceae bacterium UBA1258. Taxonomy (GTDB): domain Bacteria; phylum Bacillota; class Clostridia; order Lachnospirales; family Lachnospiraceae; genus UBA1258. Next base: position 146 of record DBVS01000059.1, on the reverse strand, counting down.
TATCCTGCTTCCGTAAGGCTGGTGGCGTCCGCAATGGCAAGGGGCACATCCAGAAGCTTTGCCAGGGTCTTCACAAGATAGGTCTTGCCGCAACCGGTGGGTCCGATCATCAGCATATTGGACTTCTCGATCTCGATCTCGTCCAT
>DBVS01000110.1:3610-10594 GCA_002308235.1 Lachnospiraceae bacterium UBA1258 | reverse complement strand
GGATGGCTTGATTTCGACGTTGTTGTAGCAACTCCCGACATGATGGGTGTTGTAGGTCGTCTCGGTAAGGTTCTGGGACCTAAGGGTCTCATGCCCAACCCCAAGGCAGGTACCGTAACAATGGACGTTACCAAGGCTATCAACGATATCAAAGCCGGTAAGATTGAGTACCGTCTTGATAAGTCCAACATCATTCACGTTCCCGTTGGACGTGCTTCCTTCACCGAGGAGCAGCTTAAGCAGAACTTCGATGCTCTTATGGATGCAATCCTTAAAGCTAAGCCCGCAGTATTAAAGGGCCAGTACATTAAGTCCGCTACCCTTGCATCTACCATGGGCCCCGGCGTTCGCATGAGCGTTGCAAAGTTCTAATTTGCCGATCGTCGAAGCAAAGACTCGACAGGAGGAGCGTTTGTCGAGACGAAGACTCGACAGGCGGAGCGCTGATTGTCGAGCCGAAGACTCGACAGGCGGAGCGCCGTTTGAGCGGGTACGGTATATAAACCATTCAATTCCCGCTTGACACAATTTGATATGTATGTTACCGTACATAAGGTATTTTAATACCAGCCGAAGACAGTAGGTGCCGGAATTCCGGCGTAAGCTGAGCGCCTACCGAGGACAGTGAGTAAGAATTAATTACTACCCCTCTGTTTTTGGCAGAGGGGTTTTATTTTCTTTATAAATCTCCTGTTTCGGCGTAGAAACAAAAATAATAAGGAGGTAAAGAAATGGCTAAGGTTGAGTTAAAAGCTCCCATAGTTGCGGAAATTTCCGAGAACATTAAGGATGCCGATTCCGTTGTGGTTGTTGACTACAGAGGACTTACCGTAGAGCAGGATACGAGACTTCGTAAGGCTTTGCGTGAAGAAGGCGTTACTTATAAGGTTTACAAGAACACCTTTATCAATTTCGCAATTAAGGGTACCGATTTTGAGCAGCTCGCTCCTTACCTTGAGGGACCCAGTGCAATCGCTATCAGCAAGAGCGATGCTACCGCTCCCGCAAGAGTACTTGCAAAATTTGCAAAAGAAGCAGACAAGCTTGAGATCAAAGGCGGCGTTGTTGAGGGAACTCTTTACGACGCTAAGGGAATTGCCGGAATCGCAACAATCCCTTCAAGAGATCAGTTAATCTCCAAGTTACTTGGAAGCTTACAGTCTCCTATTACAAACTTCGCTCGTGTTATGAAGCAGCTGGCTGAAAAAGGCGGCGCTTCCGCAACAGAGGCTCCCGTTAAGGAAGAAGCTGTAGCAGCACCCGTTGAAGAAGCACCTGCAGAAGCTCCTGCAGAGACCCCCGCAGAATAAGGCAAGGCTTTATACTAATCGGGATAATAACAATTAACATTTATCATTTTTAATGGAGGAATTTTAAAATGGCTAAATTAACAGCTCAGGAACTCATTGATGCTATCAAAGAGTTATCCGTACTTGAATTAAACGACTTAGTAAAAGCTTGCGAAGAAGAGTTTGGCGTATCCGCAGCNNAGCAGGTGTTGTAGTTGCAGCAGCAGCAGGCCCTGCAGAAGCAGCAGAAGAGAAGACCGAGTTCGACGTTGAACTTACCGAAATCGGTGCAGAAAAGGTTAAGGTTATCAAGGTTGTACGTGAAGCTACCGGTCTTGGACTTAAGGAAGCTAAGGATCTTGTTGAAGCAGCTCCCAAGGTTGTTAAGGAAGGCGCTTCCAAGGCAGACGCTGAAGCTCTTAAGAAGTCTCTTGAAGAAGCTGGCGCTAAGGTTACTCTTAAGTAATTTGGTTAAGCCTTTTGAAAATCCCGTGTCTTTACGGCACGGGATTTTTTTTATATAATATGACAGGACTTTGTGCCGAAGAGAGGCACGTTTCCGCGTACCGTAAATCAGGTATAAACTCAAACCGTTACACAGGACAGACTATGTGGATTGCAAACAACTGGAAAGAATATGAAGTAATAGATACAGGCTCGGGAGAAAAACTCGAACGCTGGGGCAAATATATTCTTCTTCGCCCGGACCCTCAGGTGATCTGGGATTCAGAGAAGAAGAACCAATACTGGAAGAAGTTAAACGGCCACTATCACCGCTCCTCAAAGGGCGGCGGAGAGTGGGAGTTTTTTGACCTTCCGAATGAATGGATGATTTCTTATCAGAACGGAGCAAAGTTTCATCTTAAGCCTTTTGCCTTTAAACATACGGGATTGTTCCCGGAACAGGCCGTGAACTGGGATTGGTTTTCTTCTATTATAAGGAACGCTAAAGATAAAGATCCCGGTAGACCGATCAAGGTCTTGAATCTTTTTGCTTATACGGGCGGCGCCACCATAGCCGCGGCCCTGGCAGGAGCAGAGGTCACCCATGTGGATGCTTCAAAGGGCATGGTGCAGTGGGCCAAAGAAAATGCCGCGTCCTCCGGTCTTGCGGATGCGAAGATCCGTTGGCTTGTGGATGACTGCGGCAAGTTTGTGGAAAGAGAGATCCGCCGCGGCAACAAGTACGATGCCATAATCATGGATCCCCCTTCCTACGGCAGAGGCCCCAAGGGTGAGATATGGAAGATAGAAGAGAGCGTATTCCCCTTTATTAAACTCTGCGAAGAACTTCTCTCGGAGGATGCTTTATTCTTTCTTGTCAACAGCTATACGACCGGCCTTCAGCCCGCAGTGCTTACCTACATGCTGAACATGGCCATTGTAAAGAAACACGGGGGCTTCGTAAAAGCCGATGAGATCGGTATTCCCGTGACCGAAACCGAACTCATTTTACCCTGCGGCGCCAGCGGCAGATGGATGAAACAATAAACATAAACGGAAAGGAAACACTTTCGTGCAAGAAGTTACTATAGCAAAAAAGACAGACAGACGTTATTCACAGTATATTGCAGATTTTATCCTTTTCTTGGCGCTGCTTGCAATATCGGGGTTTTTCTTGTATCGACTTGTGATTTGTCAGGTAATTTACGCAGGCAGAACTGATGGATATCCTTCTGATGTGGTTGCCTATATCATGGAGATTCAGGGGACCAATACGGAATACAATTTTGCATATCCCCTTTTCTTTCTCACAGGCAAATTCTTTAATATTTTTTTACCCATCGGACCTGCCACAGCAGTATCTGTAGTACTGTATAACGGATTATCGATGATTTTGCTGAAAAAGTTTTTCGAGGATCTTCTGATAAAATCCGGACGAATAAGGGACAGTGTACTTTCGCATATCGTAATCACACTGGCTGTATTCGGATGCTGCGTTATGTCAATGTGGTGGCTTCCGCGCTTTGGAAAGTTCAAACTGCCTCACAAAGACCAGGTGTATGCGGGTACTCTATCCGGAAATCCGTGGCATAATGCTACCTATATAGCGACCAAACCCTTTTCAATTGTCGCATTCTTTTCTTTTTCCGAATTGCTGTCACAGTACGAAAATAAAATACAGATAAAAACTGCAGTGACATTTGCAATTAGTTTGATGCTTTCTGCCGTTGCAAAACCGACGTTTAATCTGGTTCTTATATCTGCGGCGGGAACAGTGATGCTTGTGAGATTCGTTCGATCCCGATTTAAGAATTTTAAACAGTCTGTTCTCTTGGGATGTTGTTTTTTCCCTACGTTTGCCGTGATGCTGATACAATATGCCGACATGTTTGGCTCGACGTTTCACGATGATGTTCAAGGAATCAGATTCGGGTGGTTTGAAGTCTGGAAAATATACAATCCGCATGTGCTTGAAGCTGTATTTTATGCCAATGTGACCGCGATAATTTGTTTTTTGTTTTTTGCAAAGGATCTTATAAAAGATACACTTTACAGATTTACGGCGGTATTCTTTTTAATCTCTTTCTTGGAAGCAGGGCTGATATGCGAGCGTGGGAAAAGGTTTGTGGATTTCAATTTCGGCTGGGGATACATGCACGGCATTTTCTTTTTCCAAAGCATCAGCGTAATAAAACTGATTGAAGCTACTTTTTCAAAGAGGTTCAAATGGTATTGGACGGCTTTGCTGTGGGTACTGTTTCTTTCGCAAATTGTTGCGGGAATCCTCTATTTCAAAGGATTGTATTACGGACGGGATTACAGAACTCTCCTGCCTGCGACGTGGACATAGGTGATATATATGAAGAATGAGATAAGACGACATGCAGCCAGATACATTGTTGTGGGAATACACTTTGTCTGCACTTTTTTATGGCGCAGTCTGGTTTTTTCCAATGTCGGAGCCAATCCTTCCGGGACGAAAACAATATCCGACATCATAGGTGACAAGGCAGAAATCATACTGACATATATCATAACTGAATTGGTAGCCTTTATATTTATATTTCTTCTTTGGAAAGTCATTTTCTTGATTGTGTCTGAGTATCGCAAGGAGTATACATTTCTTTTGCTTATTTATTTTTTGGGAGCAGGAAGCATTGCTCTTGTCTGGCCGGAAGTATTTATCGGCCCTGACGGCATAAGCGACAATCTTGTGACTTTGGCTTGTGGAATGCGGCTTACGCCGGACTATTGGCACAGCTTCTATTCAAGCGTAATATATGCGGCGTCAATGCTGGTCATTCCCGTAAAGTATGCAGTTACGCTGGTGCAGTGGACTTTCTTTTTCTTTTTCGTTGCATATTTTTTCATGCGTGCAAAGAATCATTCACGTTGGATGCGCTTCGGAGTTTTTATATTTGCCTGCCTGCCCTATTCCATAGATGTTATTGCCTGCGGTCACAGGATGTGCCAGTACGTGATCTTGACGTTGCTGTATGTTTCCGTCATTCTGTTTGATATATTGGAAGAAAAAGAACAATCTGTCGGTAAGATTCTTGTGATCTGCTGCGTTTCGGCATTTATCAGCGTATGGAGGACAGAGGGTATTATTCTCGGCGGACTGTTCTTCTTATTATATGTCTTGGCGGGAATAAGAAAGAATATAAAGCAGAAAGCGTTTTTCTTCGGCATTTACCTGATACTCGTCGTAGTGGTTTCTTTGCCGCAAAGAATCGGTGACGCAAAATATTACGGAAAAGATTACTCCATAATCAATTCTTTTGAAGTTTTGAAGTACATATTCAATTCCGATAATCCGGTGTTAGACTACGACGGCGCGGAAGATGATATGGATGCAATCGGAAAGTTCGCTTCAATCGATTCAATAAAAGAATTAGGCACGGACGGTTACAGGCGGACAAATTACGGCGTTAAAGGAAATTACGATATCAATCAGTCGGGAGCAACTGTGCAGCAGGCCGAGCAATTTCAAAAAGCATACAGGCGAATTGCTATTCATAATCTTCCCTTGTGTTTTTCTCATCAGGTAAACAGTGTACTGGTTGCAGCAGGTTTTGCTCCGGTATACAGTAAAAATGAGTACACAGGAGAGAAAACACTGCTTCCTGCCTGGACGTATTGGGGATGGATAAATGGCGAAGATGATCTTTATTCCGATCCATTGACTGTTTCATGGAAGAACATTCCGCTTCGCGCAAGGATCGCAAACAAGTTTATGCGAATCAGAGCATCCTACGTTGACGGCTCCATGAGAACACACTTCTTTGGCATCGGATTGATTGCTTTGATTATTTCTGCCACGGCTATATTTATCCAAGGACTTGCGACACTTGGAAAGAAAAACAAAAACGCTATAATCCTCGGTGCTTCCGCAGGAATTGTACTTATTCAATTTTTGGCGATAATTGCGGTGATGCCGGCTGCATCCACCATATATTTCCATTCATGCGGCTATCTGTCGTTGCTTCTGGTACTGTTTAAGTGCTGTGGTATAAAGAAACGTTGAATGGCGCAATAAAAGAAAAGTTTTTTCTTTTGTATGAAAAAAAATAAAAAAATGCTTGCTTTTTACGGTGACTTGCGTTAATATATCACTTGCTGTGACATGATAGCTATGAAGCGTGAGGTTGCCGCATACGGAAATAAATAACCGTTTGCGGGTTTTCCGCGGAGCGAAGGTCATGTAAACTGACGACAAGTCACTGTACCAAGCAACTGTCTATCATCAGGATAGAAACGACGTGTGAGTCGTTTGCCGTTGATTGAAGAATGCTTATGTGTTCTTCATTTTTTACAAGGCAGTAGGACACGCACGGGAGAGTGTACAGTCGCCGCTTGTCGTACTTAGATTCAAAAGTACGAATAGGAGGAGACTTTTTTTATGGCAAGTCAAGTAATGAGAATCACCCTTAAGGCATACGATCATCAGTTAATCGATGCGTCTGCCAAGAAAATCATCGAGACCGTTAAGAAGAACGGCTCTCAGGTCAGCGGTCCTGTTCCGCTTCCTACTAAAAAGGAAGTTGTTACGATTCTTCGTGCTGTACATAAGTACAAAGATTCCAGAGAACAGTTCGAACAGAGAACGCACAAAAGACTCATTGATATCATTACTCCCACGCAGAAGACAGTCGAAGCTCTTCAGAGACTCGAGATGCCTGCCGGTGTAAGCATTGATATTAAGATGAAGTAATTCATCAACCAAACAAGTTAACAAAGCCTCTACAACTAGAATGAGTGAGAATTCACTCCGCTGTAGACTTTGTGTGAATCCCCAAAGGATTCCGCCACAAAAGAGAGGAGAAAAAATGAAGAAAGCAATCTTAGCTACAAAAGTCGGAATGACTCAAATCTTCAACGAAGACGGTTCACTCGTACCTGTTACCGTTCTTCAGGCAGGACCTTGTGTAGTAACACAGGTTAAAACAAAAGAGAATGACGGTTACGAAGCTGTTCAGGTAGGCTTCGCCGAGAAAAAGGAAAGAATCGTCAACAAGGACGCTAACGGCAAGAAGGCATATGTTCACGCTCACGGCGCGAACAAGGCTGAGAAAGGTCACTTTGCAAAGGCCGGCACCACCACCAAGAGATTCGTAAGAGAATTCAAGTTCGAAAACACTTCCGAGTACACTCTTGGCGCTGAGATCAAGGCTGACATCTTTGCGGCAGGCGACAAGATTGATGCAACCGCTCTTTCCAAGGGCAAAGGATTCCAGGGTGCGATCAAGAG
>DBVS01000110.1:1890-3605 GCA_002308235.1 Lachnospiraceae bacterium UBA1258 | reverse complement strand
CCCATGAAGCACGGTTCCAAGTTCCATCGTCATCAGGGTTCAAACGGTGCTTGTTCTTCACCCAGCCGCGTATTTAAGGGAAAAGGAATGCCCGGTCACATGGGACACGTAAAGGTTACCGTACAGAACCTTGAAGTAGTAAGAGTTGACGCAGAAAACAACTTATTGCTTGTTAAGGGCTCGGTACCCGGACCCAAGAAGGCATTAGTCACAATCAAAGAAACCGTTAAGGCTAACGCCTAAGAAAGATCGGAAGGAGGACCATTCAGATGGCAAAAGTATCTGTTTATAATATGGACGGCAAAGAAGTCGAAAAGATGGACTTAAGCGACGCCGTATTTAATGTAGAAGTAAACGAGCATCTGGTACACATGGCTGTAACCCAGCAGCTCGCAAATCTTCGCCAGGGAACTCAGAAGGCTAAGACCCGTTCCGAAGTTTCCGGTGGCGGAAGAAAGCCTTGGAGACAGAAGGGAACCGGACACGCACGTCAGGGTTCAACCAGATCTCCTCAGTGGACAGGCGGCGGCGTAGTATTCGCTCCCGTACCCCGCGATTATTCCTTCAAGCTTAACAAGAAGGAAAAGAGAGCAGCTCTCAAGTCTGCACTCACCAGCCGTCTTCAGGCTGAAAAGCTTATCGTTGTAAGCGAGCTTAAATTTGACGAGATCAAGACCAAGAACTTTGCAACGGTAATGAGCAACTTAAAAGTAGATAAGGGACTCGTTGTTTTGGCTGAGAACGATGCAAACGTTGTTCTTTCCGCAAGAAACCTTCCCGGTGTTGACACCACACTCGTTGGTGAGATCAACGTATACGACATCATGAAGGGCGGCGTTTTGGTACTTACCAAGGATGCAGCCAAGAAGATTGAGGAGGTGTACGCATAATGGCAGCAATTCAATACTATGACGTAATCCTTAAGCCGGTACTTACCGAAAAGAGTATGTCCGGTATAGGCGAAAAGAAATACACCTTCCTTGTTCACACCGACGCTAACAAGTCTCAGATCAAGGAAGCGGTTGAAAAGATGTTTGCAGGTGCTAAGGTTAAGCGCGTTAACACCGTAAACTGCGACGGAAAGACAAAGCGTCGCGGACGTACCGAAGGCAAGACCGCAGCGACCAAGAAAGCAATCGTTTGGTTAACTGCCGACAGCAAGGACATCGAGATCTTTGCAGGTTTATAATTTAAACCTTCGATTATACGCATATGAAGCGTGACAACAAATCATTGTAAAGGAGATTAAAAATGGCTATCAAGACTTATAAGCCCTATACACCCTCCAGAAGAAATATGACCGGTTCCGATTTTGCGGAAATCACGAAGACCACTCCCGAAAAGAGCCTTTGTGTTGCAATCCCCAAGACTGCAGGTCGTAACAATCAGGGTAAAATCACCGTCAGACACATCGGCGGAGGAAACAAGAAGAAATACAGAATCGTAGATTTCAAGAGACTTAAGGATGACATCCCCGCAACCGTAATCGGTATCGAGTACGATCCCAACAGAACAGCAAACATCGCTCTTCTGTGCTATGCGGACGGCGAGAAGAGATACATCCTTGCTCCCGAAGGACTTACCGACGGAATGAAGGTTATGAACGGAGCAAAGGCCGAAGTCAGAGTTGGCAACTGCCTTCCTCTTTCAGAGATCCCCATCGGTACTCAGGTTCACAACATCGAGCTTTATCCCGGTAAGGGCGGACAGCTTGT
>DBVS01000110.1:189-1837 GCA_002308235.1 Lachnospiraceae bacterium UBA1258 | reverse complement strand
TCAGGCGAGATGAGAATGGTTCCCCTTGTATGCCGTGCAACCGTTGGTGTTGTAGGCAACGTAGACCACAGCCTTATCAATCTCGGTAAGGCAGGCCGTAAGCGTCACATGGGCATTCGTCCCACGGTTCGCGGTTCGGTTATGAACCCCAACGATCACCCTCATGGTGGTGGTGAAGGTAAGTGTGGTATCGGTCGTCCCGGTCCCAGCACACCTTGGGGCAAGCCTGCTCTCGGTCTTAAGACACGTAAGTCCAAGAAGGCTTCCGACAAGCTCATCGTAAGAAGACGTAACGGCAAGGCTATTAAATAATACAGGAGGACACTTAAATGGCAAGATCAATTAAAAAAGGACCTTTCGCAGACGCAAGCCTTCTTAAGAAGGTTGACGCTATGAATGCATCCGGACAGAAGCAGGTCATTAAGACCTGGTCGCGCCGTTCGACAATCTTCCCGTCCTTCGTAGGACACACGATTGCCGTTCATGACGGACGTAAGCATGTACCGGTATATGTTACCGAAGACATGGTTGGACATAAGCTCGGCGAATTCGTTGCTACCAGAACCTTCAGAGGCCACGGCAAGGACGAAAAGAAGAGCAAGGTAAAGTAAGATAACTTGAAAGGAGGACTTATCTATGGCTAAAGGACATAGATCTCAAATAAAGAGAGAAAGAAACGCAAATAAGGATACAAGACCTTCAGCAAAATTATCTTACGCAAGAATTTCCGTACAGAAGGCTTGTTTCGTATTGGATGCCATCAGAGGAAAGGATGCTAAGACTGCACTTGCAATCCTTACATACAATCCCAGATATGGTTCAAGTATTATCAAGAAGCTTTTGGAATCCGCAATCGCTAATGCGGAAAACAATAACGGCATGAACGCCGACAACCTTTTTGTTGCCGAATGTTTCGCAAACAAGGGACCCATCATGAAGAGAGTAAGGCCCCGCGCACAGGGTAGAGCTTACAGAATCGAAAAGAGATTAAGCCACATCACCGTTGTGCTTGATGAAAGATAGGAGGAATAGGAATGGGACAGAAAGTTAATCCTCACGGACTTAGAGTCGGCGTCATTAAGGATTGGGATTCAAGATGGTATGCCGAATCAGAATTCTCGGATTATTTAGTTGAAGACTACAACATCAGAAAATACCTTAAGAAGAAACTCTATGCCAGCGGCGTAAGCAAGATCGAGATCGAAAGAGCTTCTGACAGAGTTAAGGTTATCATCTTCACCGCAAAGCCCGGTGTTATCATCGGTAAGGGCGGTCAGGAAATCGAAGTTACAAAGAACGAAATTGCCAAGCTTACAGGCAAGAAGGTTCTTGTAGACATCAAGGAAATCAAGAAGCCCGATAAGGACGCTCAGCTTGTTGCGGAATCTATTGCTCAGCAGCTTGAGAACCGTGTTTCCTTCCGTCGTGCTATGAAGTCCGGCATGTCCAGAACCATGAAGGCCGGAGCACTCGGAATCAAGACCAGCGTTGGCGGACGTTTGGGCGGTGCAGATATCGCTCGTACCGAAACCTACAGCGAAGGTACTATTCCGCTTCAGACACTCAGAGCTGACATCGACTACGGATTTGCAGAAGCAGATACCACTTACGGTAAGCTCGGAGTTAAGGTTTGGATCTACAAGGGTGA
>DBVS01000110.1:0-122 GCA_002308235.1 Lachnospiraceae bacterium UBA1258 | reverse complement strand
AAGCAGTTCCGCGGCACCATGGCGGGAAAGGCTACACGCGGTAACACCATTACATACGGTGATTACGGTATAATTGCAACAGAACCCAGCTGGATTAAATCCAATCAGATCGAGGCAGCCCG
>DBVS01000121.1 GCA_002308235.1 Lachnospiraceae bacterium UBA1258 | reverse complement strand
TTGCCGGCAGGAATCTGTAACTTAATGTATCCTTCTACTTTCTTTGCCATAACGGCACCTCCTGATAAATATGTGGTTAGGCGCGTCGGGTTCCGCGAGTCGCGGGGACGCTCCCACGTCAAAAGATAATATATTTAAGGCCTGAGCCGTAAATATCGATCAGTTCATGGCGCGAACTTCCGCAAAACTGATTTCTACGGGAGTCTCACGTCCGAAGAGCTCTACATTGATGGTAGCTGTCTGCTTGCCATAGTCCATACGGGTAACAACGCCCACCGTATTCTTCCATACGCCTGCAACAACCGCAATGGTATCGCCCTCTTTGAAGTCAACCGAAACATTCTCGGTACGAATGCCAAGGGGCTTCATCTCAGCCTCGGTAAGCGGTACGGGCTTGCTTCCGGGACCTACGAATCCTGTAACGCCGCGGGTATTTCTCACAACGTACCAGGTATCATCGTTCATAACCATTTTAACAAGAACATAGCCGGGGAACATTTTCTTCTGTTTCGTCTTGCGAACTCCGTCTTTGTTCAACTCGACAACATCCTGAACCGGAACTCTGACCTCAAGAATTTCATCTTCAAGATGACGATTGATGATTGTCTTCTCAAGGCTGTCTTTTACTTTATTCTCGTATCCGGAGTAAGTATGTGCAACATACCAGTTTGCTTCTGCCATGAAAACAACCTCGCTTTAACCTGTGATAAATTTGACACCGAACTGAATAAGATAATCAAACAAAGCAACCATGGCTCCGATGGCAACCGCTACGGCAGTAACGGCAACGGACTGTCTGAATACAGACTCCTTGTCGGGCCAGATAATCTTCTTAAATTCAACGGAAACCGTCTTAAAAAAGCCGGGCTTGTTTTCTTTTGTATCAGATTTTCCCATAATAATCTCCTTTAGACCGAATTCACCGCCAATTGGGCAAGTCCGATATTACGGTGCTTACTTCGTCTCTTTGTGTAAGGTGTGCCGCTTGCAGAATCTGCAGTACTTCTTCGTCTCCATACGATCGGGATGATTCTTCTTTTCCTTTGTGGTGTTGTAGTTACGCTGTTTGCACTCGGTGCATGCCAATGTAATCTTTGTACGCATAATACTTTACCTCCGCGTTATATTCATCTTCAGATACTAAAAATAAAGAGCACAAAAAAAAGAGTCGTTGCTCTTTGCTAGGATAATGTAGCACATAACATTTCCCGCGTCAAGAGATTTTGAAAACTAAAATTCAAATGTTAATATTTTACGGCGCATTTGATCCCCGCATGATAAAGGGAGCAAAGGCTTGCCGACAAAAGAAGGGCTCCGACGATATCCGTGAACCAGTGAACTCCGGAGAAAAGTCTGAAGGCCACTATGGCAACAAGCAAAACCGTCAGAAGGATATTTATCGCCGTTCTCATGCCGCCTTTATTAAGAAGTTCCCTGATAAGGATAACCGCGGTAGCAAGAACGCAGACCGCCAGCATGGTGTGGGAGGACGGATAGGATGCTTCAAGTCCCTCGTCGAGGATCACGGGTCTGTAGTTAACAATCATGACCTCGAACAAAGCATAGAAAGCAACCACCAGCACATAAAAGATTCCCAGAAGGATGATCCTTATATCGACTTTCTTTATGCTCTTTCCTTTGATAAGCTCCATTGCACCGATTGCCGCAAAGCAAAGGGCAACTCCGATGGCAGCGTATCCGAGAAGCTCGGAGATGCGATGGAAGGTGGCGTTGTAGCCGAATTCCTCAAAGAAAGCCCCGTTGATTCCCGCCAGGCCCACCTTCGAGCCTTCGGGTCCGATCGCTTCTACCCCGACGTACTTAACAACAAATGTGTACGCCACAAATACAATGAATAAAACTGCGGGAAGCAAAAATCCGGTTAATCTTTTCTTATTCATATTCGTATAACTCCGCAAAATGTACTTTAGAATAATCTCGTTTTGTTAAGCATGTAAATAAAGTCCTGATTTCCTTTGGTCTTATCAAACAGATCAAGGATCTTGTCAACGCTTTCTTCGGGCTTTAAGCTGTTAAGTCCGCGGCGAAGGGTGTTGACCGCGTCAAGTTCTTCCCTTGAAAGAAGAAGGTCTTCTCGACGGGTACCGGACTTTGCGATATCGATGGCAGGGAAGATACGTCTCTCGGAAAGTTTTCGGTCGAGAACCATTTCCATGTTACCGGTTCCCTTAAATTCCTCATATACCACATCATCCATCTTGCTTCCGGTATCAACAAGTGCCGTAGCAAGGATCGTAAGGCTTCCGCCCTCACGCATATTTCTTGCGGCACCGAAGAAACGCTTCGGCATATGCAAAGCAGCGGGGTCGAGACCGCCGGAAAGGGTACGTCCGCTGGGCGGAACGGTAAGGTTGTAGGCTCTTGTAAGTCTGGTGATACTGTCAAGAAGGATCATAACATCCTTATGATGCTCAACAAGACGCTTAGCCCTTTCTATAACCATTTCCGCAACTCTCTTATGATGTTCGGGAAGCTCGTCGAAGGTTGAATAGATGACTTCAACATTGGGACCTTCGATTGCTTCTTTGATATCGGTAACTTCCTCGGGACGCTCATCGATAAGAAGGATGATCATGTGAATGTCGGGATGATTCCTCTTAACGGATTTCGCAACTTCCTTAAGAAGTGTGGTTTTACCTGCCTTCGGAGGAGATACGATCATACCTCTCTGTCCCTTTCCGACAGGGCTTAACAGATCCATAACCCTCATGGCTACGGTAGCACCGGGAGTCTCAAGGCGGATTCTGCTGTCGGGGAAGATAGGAGTCATATCCTCAAAGCAAACACGCTTGGAAATGATGTCGGGCGAAAAACCGTTTACCGAAGTAAGATACAAAAGAGCCGAGAACTTTTCGTTCTGAGTTTTGATCTTGATGCTTCCTTCGATAATATCGCCGGTTCTTAAGCCGAATCTTCTGATCATTCCGGGTGCCACATAAACGTCATCGGCGCCGGGAAGGAAGTTTTCACATCTTATAAATCCGAAGCCGTCACCCATGACTTCAAGAATACCGTGAGCGACCATACCGCTGTCAAGGCTCTTCTGGGCGTCGTCTTTCTTTTCATCCTTTTTATCGTCGGTTTTTGTTTCGGAAGAATCGACAGGTTCCTGAGAAACGGTTTCGGTACGCTCAGGCGCCTCCGGCTTCTTCTCGGCTTCGACGGGAGTTTCTTCGGTTGAAACCTTTTTCCGCGGTGTCTTGACAAGAACCACCGGCTTATCCTCGGAAGGCTTAGCCTGTGCGGGTTTGGTTTCTGTTTCGGCAGTCTTCTCGGCTGCTTCTTTTTCGTCGAGTTCAACCATCTTGTCCACTATTTGAGCCTTGGTCAACGTCGATGCCCCCTTGATTCCACGGATCTTGGCGAGCGCGCGCAAGTCTTTAATGGCAAGTGATTCGTATTTTTCTCTCATCGATTCCTCCTGATAAATTAAGTATATTAAGAAAGCGACAGGTCGTTTTCAGTTGAGTTCATTGGGAATTTTCCGGGCCGAATGATTGATTCTCAGATAAGTTGATGGGCTTGAAAATTTTTCATTTAACGCTATGATTATAAATAAGAATTCATGTTTTGTAAAGGATAATTATGGGGCAAACTTATGACAAAAGATCCTCTTACTCTGTATAAACTCATAGTTTTGTATATGTTAAATCGCGTCAGCTTTCCACTGACCAAAGCGCAGGTCTGCGATTTCATCCTTGACCGTGAATATACGACATTCATGACACTTTCCCAGGCTGTTTCCGAGCTCACCGATGCGGATATGATCCGGGCCAAGTCCATCCGGAACCGCACACATCTGGAGATTACCCCGGAGGGTCGTCAGACTCTTGATTTCTTCTCGAACCGGATAAGCAGCAAGATCAAGGACGAGATCGATACATATTTTAAGGAAAACAGTTTCCAACTCAAGAACGAAGTCTCGGTAGTCTCAAACTACTATAAATCAACCTCCGGTGAATACGAAGCAAACCTTATTATCAAAGAAAAAAATGTAAATCTCCTGGACATAAAACTGTCTGTTCCTTCGGAGTCTCTTGCTTCCGAGATCTGCGACAAATGGGAGAATTCCAATCAGGACATCTATAAATATCTGGTGGAAAAACTGTTTTGATTCCGGTCACTCAAGCATTTCCGTTACAACGGTGCCTTCGGCACCGGGTAAATTAAAGCCCATGAGCTTAGCCATGGTAGGCCCTTCGTCCCAAAGGTGCATGGATTCTTTCCGTGCTCCTTTTTTAATTCCCGCACCCACAGCGGCAAAGAAAGTAATGTTTTCTTCCTTCAAAGGACTGCAGCCGTGGATCGCACGCATCTTGTGGTTCTTTGTTTCCTCCACGGATTCAGACACTACATCCGTTTCGTCAAGGAAATAAAAGCCTTTCTTTCCCTCGATCATTGCAAAGCATTCGGGATCGGCGCCCATTTCAGCCGCCTCAGCCCCCGTATATATTTCCTCTATCCCGAGCCTTTCATCAGCCTTCATCTCGTTTAAAGCATCGGCAAGGGCTTCAAGAAAGCTCTCGTCTTGCGCATATCTGTCATCTATATAAACATAAGCGGATCCGTCACAGCTTTTGGTGATGGCCTTGGCCTCCGTGATCTTTCCGTCCTTTACGGACAAAAAGCCCCTTTCCTTTAAGCATGTATTGAGATAAGTTATGCGGGATGCGTCGATCTGGCAATGGTCTCCCAGAACTATAAGGGATGTGTTTTTTAAACCGCCGGTTTCCTCTATCCACTCTCTGATCTTTCCCAGGCGTTCGTCATGACGTTTTAAAGCCTCGGTTATTTCGGGAGCAGTGGCACCGAAAATATGGCGGTTCGTATCAACATCTGTAAGGTGGATAAAGATCAGGTCGGGATTATGCTCTTTAATAGTATATTCCGCGCTTGCCATAACAAAATTATCAAGAGCGGGCTGATTGATGCCATCGCGCATAGACCCGAATTTTGAATTTAATTTAAGAAGATAACCGGGTGTCCCGTTTCTTAGGCAGGAGATCACCTGATTCTGAAACCTGCGGGTCACCATGATCTCGGGAAGATTGTAATCGATCTTTGCCCCGCCCGTAACGGGCCAGAGAAGGCTTGCCACGGTGTAGCCGTTTTTCTTTGCCACATCGTAAAGAGTGCGGCCGTTGATATATTTACGTTTGTAAAGCCAGTCGGGAGTCTTGCGCCCGGGCTGAAGAAGGGTGTTGTTCACGATGCCGTGTTCGGAAGGTTTCCGACCGGTAACTATGGATGTGTGGGCAGGATATGTAAGGGACGGATAAACGCTGTAAACCCTGTCGCAAAAGAAACCGTCCTTAACAATAGCGGAAAAATTGGGAAGAGAAAGCATAAATTCCATATCACGCCTCCCCACCGCATCAAGGGATACCACCACCAGTCTTCTCTTTAAACCCCTGTCCGAATTACCCATCTCACTCCTCCGCTTCTCTTTTGATCTTCTTCATGTGCTCTTTTATCTTCTGCTCATAACCGTTGTCCGAGGGACGATAGAATTGCACGTCGTTAAGTTCATAGGGCAGGTACTGCTGCTTAACGTAATTGTTTTTATAATCGTGAGCGTATTTATATCCAATACCGTGGCCCAGCTTGGAAGCGCCCTTGTAATGAGCATCCTGAAGGTGCGTGGGTATAGGCAGATTTCCCGTTTCTTTAACCTTTTCCATGGCTTCTCCTATGGCACATACTGCGGCATTTGATTTGGGAGCGGTAGCGATGTAAGCCACAGCCTGTGCAAGAATTATCTGTGCTTCCGGCATTCCCACCCGCTCGACGGCCTGGGCTGCGCTGGTAGCCACCACCAGAGCCTGAGGGTCTGCATTGCCCACATCCTCTGCCGCGCAGATCATCATCCTGCGGGCGATAAACGTGACACTCTCGCCGGCATAAAGCATCTTTGCAAGATAATATATGGCCGCATCCGGATCCGATCCTCTCATGCTTTTGATAAAAGCGGAGATGGTATCGTAATGATTGTCTCCGTCCTTGTCAAAAAGCACGACTCTCTTTTGAATACATTCCTTCGCAACATCGAGGGTGATGTGGATCTTGCCGTCCTCACTTCTTCCGGTGGTCATTGCCGCAAGTTCGATGGCGTTAAGAGCGCGTCTTGCGTCCCCTCCGGCCTGATCGGCAAGAAAAGCTCGGGCCTCCTGAGTAATATCTGCGTCGAAGCTTCCGAGACCCCTTTCCGTATCTGAAAGAGCCCTGTCTATAAGGGTGCCCACGGCCTCGGGGGTTAGGGGTTTTAATTCAAATATCGCGGAGCGGGATATCAAAGCTCCGTTTACTTCAAAATAGGGATTTTCGGTGGTCGCACCGATAAGAACGACGGTACCATCTTCAACAAAGGGCAGGAGATAATCCTGCTGCCCCTTGTTGAACCTGTGTATCTCGTCAATAAAAAGAATGGTCTTTCTGCCGTAGCCACCCATGGTCTGTTTGGCGTTCTCCACCACCTCTTCCATGTCCTTCTTGCCGGCGATTGTAGCATTGATCTGGCAGAATTCGGCTTTGGTGGTGTTGGCAATGACCTTGGCTATGGTGGTTTTACCGGTCCCGGGAGGACCGTAAAAAATCAATGAACTCAGTTTATCGGCCTTAATGGCTCTGTAAAGAAGTTTGTCCTCGGCAAGAATATGTTCCTGTCCCACGACCTCTTCCACGGTTCGGGGGCGCATTCTTGCTGCGAGAGGCGACTCTTTTTCTTTATTCTTTTGTTCCATCATCTGAAACAAATCCATGAACGTTTACCGCCCGCACAAAGCACGGACTACCTTTCCTTAGACACGAATTGGTTGGTGTCGCGGTTATACTTGTATCCCGCGTGATCCATGGTCTTAAGCAGGGCCGCTTCATCCTCGTCCATGTCGTCGCAAAGGTCCATAAGGCTCTTATATTGGTCCCTTAACTTCATGTTCAGAAAACTCAGTAAAATTACCGGATCTTGTGGCAGCACAGTTCTTCTCCTCTCAAATCCACGGAAATGGTATCACCTGCTTCAAGTGTATCAGATAAAATGAGTTTTGCAACTTTTGTTTCCACTTCTTTTTGGATGTATCTCTTCAAAGGACGGGCTCCGAATCTGGGCTCGTACCCGTTCCTTGCGATGAAATCAACAGCCTCGTCCGAAACGGATAGTTTAAGGTCTCTATCCTTTAATCGCTTTTCAAGATCCTTAAGCACCAGTCTTGCGATGTTGCCGATGTCTGCACCGGTAAGGGGCTTAAAGAGGATAGTCTCGTCCAGACGGTTTAAAAACTCGGGTCTGAAGGAAGCATGAAGTTCGCTCATGACCGCTGCTTCGGCCTCTCTCGAGATATTTCCCGCATCGTCTATGCCTTCCAGTAAAGCTTCGGCACCGATGTTGGAAGTCATGATCAGGATAGTGTTCTTAAAGTCTACGGTACGCCCCAGAGAGTCCGTGATACGTCCGTCATCAAGCACCTGTAAAAGCACATTAAAGACATCGGGATGGGCTTTCTCAATTTCATCAAACAAAACAACGGAGTAAGGTTTTCTGCGGACCGCTTCCGTAAGCTGACCGCCCTCCTCGTATCCTACGTATCCGGGAGGTGCTCCGATGAGTCTGGATACGGAGTATTTCTCCATATATTCGCTCATATCGATACGGACCATGTTGGATTCATCATCAAAAAGAGCACCCGCAAGAGCCTTGGCAAGCTGTGTTTTACCTACACCGGTGGGCCCCAAAAACAGGAAAGAACCGATGGGGCGGTTGGGATCTTTAATACCGGCGCGGGATCTGATGATGGCTTCCGTAACCTTGGTAACGCCTTCATCCTGACCCACAACGCTCTTATGAAGCTCGGTGTCAAGGTTAAGGGTCTTGTTTCTCTCGGATTCCGTAAGCTTACTGAGGGGAATACCCGTCCATCTGGAAACGATCTTGGTGATCTCCTCATCGCTTACGCTTTCGTGCACAAGCTCCGGGTTCTTATCAGCGATCTCGGCTTCCGCCTGCTCCAGTTCTTTCTTAAGGGCGGGCAGTTTGCCGTAGGAAATCTCCGCGGCCTTTTCGTAGTCACCGTTTCTGGTGGCTGTCTGGACTTCACCGTTTAAAGCATCTATCTCTTCTCTTAACTTCGAAAGCCTGCCCACGCTGTTCTTCTCATTCTCCCAGCGTGCCATTTGATTGGTAAGCTTATCCTTCTCTTCGGAAAGTTCTTTTCTTAAGTTTTCAAGCCTTTCCTGACTTAATCTGTCGGTTTCGTTCTTAAGTGCCGTCTCTTCAATCTCAAGCTGCATAACACGACGCTTAAGTTCATCGATCTCCACAGGCATTGAATTCATCTCGGTCTTGATAAGGGCACAGGCCTCATCCACCAGGTC
>DBVS01000111.1:2336-2950 GCA_002308235.1 Lachnospiraceae bacterium UBA1258 | reverse complement strand
AGCCAGTCGGATGCGGTACCGATAAGATCGATGGTTCCGTCCATGGCTGCTATGGTCATGTTGTAAACCGAAAGGTAATCGGTCCAGCCGATCCAGTAGAATTCAAGTTCTGCATTGCACTTTTCGGTAAGGATCTCGTTAAGTTTCTTGTTCATGTCCTGGAACTTTTCCATTGCAACACCTTCAGGCTTGGTTCCGGTGAACATGTAAGTAATCTTAACATGCTCCTTGGTGTCGACCTTCTTGGCGCCGCCGGCTTTGCCGCAGGCTGTAAGGCCAAGAACCATCGTTGCCGCGAGTAAAATCGCTAACAGTTTCTTTTTCATAAATACCTCCTATAGGGTTTTATATTATTTTCTCCGGACGACAATCGCCGAAGCAATAACCTATCCTTTGACCGCTCCGACAGTGATACCGCTGATGAAGTACTTCTGTACGAAGGGATAAAGCAAAACTATGGGGCCGGTGGCAAGCATAGCCGTGGCCATCTTAACGGTGTTTGAAGGAATGTCCGTGATCACCACGTACTGTCCCGCAACCGTGTTCTTAAGCATGTCCGTCTTGTTGACGGTTTCGTAAAGCATGTACTGTAAGGGTCTTACGTCCACTCTGGA
>DBVS01000111.1:1475-2170 GCA_002308235.1 Lachnospiraceae bacterium UBA1258 | reverse complement strand
AGGATTATGAGCCAGGGGGACATAAGCAGCGGAAGCAGTACTGCCAGATAACTGTCCTTAAGCTTGTAGGTCTGCGTCATCAGCAGGTAGTAGGGTGCAAGACCTGCTGAGAAAAGGCTTGTAAAGTATACGTAAAAAGAAATGGCATTTCTGAAAGGGAAATCCTTTCTCTGCAGCGCATAACCGGTCATTGCAATGACAGAAAGGCCGATAGCGGTTCCAATGAGGGTTATGCAGATCGTAAGGATGTAGGACTTCCAGATAAGGCCGCCCTTTATTACCATTTCGTAGGCCTGGGTCGAAAATTCCTTCGGGATCAGCTGCACTCCGTTTGCGTTAAATGCCCTTTCCGAAGAAAATGAACTTCCCAGAATTATGAGGAAAGGGAATATACAAGCCAGCGCGTAAAAGGTGGTGATGAAATATCCGAATCCCCTTACTACCATGTCGGAAGCACCGAGTTTAACTTTTGCGGAGCTTGACATCATATCCAAATCTTTTGTCTTTGCCATAATCATGCTCCTTTAGAAAAGTGAATAATCGGGTTCGATCTTCTTGACTATAAAGTTAACACCCATTACCAGCAGGAAGCCTATAAGCGACTGATAAAGTCCCACGGCGGAGGCAGTCGAGAAGTTAAAGTCCGTCATTACCGCTCTGTACACGAAGGTTTCTATTATGTCGGTGGTTCCGTA
>DBVS01000111.1:405-1367 GCA_002308235.1 Lachnospiraceae bacterium UBA1258 | reverse complement strand
ATAATGTATCGGATCTTCTGAAAAGCATTGGCTCCGTCCACTCTCGCGGCTTCTATGATCTCGCCGTCGATTCCCATGATGGCGGCAAAATATACCACGGAGTTGTAACCTGTCTGCTGCCATAAGTGGATCAGGACTATGATAACGGGCCATACATATGGATCCGCGTAGGGCTGCCATCTTTCAAATCCCAGCCGTGTAAGGATCGTGTTTACAAATCCGGTATCGTAGTTAAGAAGGTTGAACACCAGGATGCCCACCAGAACCTGCGAGATGAAGTAGGGCAAGAACATCATGGTCTGGGAGACCTTCTTGAACCATTTGGAACGCATCTCGTTTAAAAGGATGGCAATGAACACTGCCAGGAGGTTACCGAGGATTATGAAGGCCATATTGTAAAGGATCGTGTTTCTGGTAAGATCCCAGAGCTTTCCGGAGCCTGCCAGGAACTCGAAATTGTTCAGTCCCACAAACTTACTTCCGAAGATACCTTTACGATAATTGTACTTAACAAAGGCTACCCACACACCCGGCATGGGAATGTAACTGAAGAACAGGAAGAACAGCATGGCCGGAAGACACATGAGGGTCAGCGTCCTGTATTTGATGAGTTTGGCGAAGAAGCCCATTTTCTTACGAACGGGAACCCGCACAGTCTTAACATTTACCGCCGAAGCCCCACCAGTCGTCTTGTCTGACATATTCCGTCCTTTCCGTCAACCTAATGTTGCATTTGTATAATTGCAATCGGTTTCACTAATATCATAATAAGCATATTGCACATGACTCGTCAACGTTTTTTTGAAATCGGTTGCAATTTTGTGAACTTTTTCTATAAGATGTTGCTATGAATTGTGCAGATTTTGTTCCGTTTTCTTTTTCTCCTTGACAAATTGTACAGTAGAAAAGTAGTATTTACTTGAAACCGATTGCATGCGGAGGTATGGGATAATGCCCGACAA
>DBVS01000111.1:0-305 GCA_002308235.1 Lachnospiraceae bacterium UBA1258 | reverse complement strand
AAAAAGGAACGCATTGAGGCTCTTATCAAAAAATACAATTTCAAACCCAACGTCCTTGCCAAAGGCCTTTCCGATACCCGTTCAAAGCTCATCGGTATCCTTACCGCAGATATCCGAAACCCCTTCTACGCAGCTGTCTGTGTTGCCTGCGAAAGCGCAGCCATCGCCGGGGGATATCGCATCCTTTTATGTAATTCCTTCGGGGAAAAAGAAAGAGAAATGGAGCTTTTGGACACCCTCACCCATCAACAGGTGGATGCCATTATCCAGATTGGCGGACGCGTGGACGACGTCATCACCGATTT
>DBVS01000050.1 GCA_002308235.1 Lachnospiraceae bacterium UBA1258 | reverse complement strand
CGTCCTTCCTATGTTCTCGGCGGTCGCGGAATGGAAGTGGTATATGACGAGGATTCGCTTAAAGAATACATGAATGCAGCCATCGGTGTAACTCCCGACAGACCCATTCTTATTGACAGATTTTTAAAGCACGCAATGGAATGTGAAGCAGATGCCATCTGCGACGGCGAGCATGCATTTGTTCCCGCTGTTATGGAGCACATCGAGCTTGCGGGAATTCATTCCGGCGACAGTGCCTGCATAATTCCTTCCCTCAACATTTCTGCGGAGAATTTAAAGACTATAGAAGATTACACCAGAAAGATTGCGGAAGAGATGCATGTACAGGGTCTTATGAACATGCAGTACGCCATCGAGAACGGTAAGGTTTACGTTATCGAGGCCAACCCCAGAGCATCTCGTACCGTGCCCCTTGTTTCCAAAGTATGCGGGATCCAGATGGTTCCCATTGCTACGGATATCATCACCAAGGAACTTACCGGAAGACCTTCACCCGTACCGGCACTTAAGAAGACCAATATTCCTTACCACGGTGTGAAGGAAGCGGTTCTTCCCTTCAACATGTTCCCTGAAGTCGATCCCGTACTCGGACCCGAAATGCGTTCCACAGGTGAAGTTCTCGGTATTTCGGAAAGCTTCGGAGAAGCATTTTACAAGGCCGAGGAAGCAACCCAGACCTGCCTGCCCCTTGAAGGAACAGCTCTTATCAGCGTAAACGACAATGATAAGCCCGAACTTCCCGGAGTTGTGGAGCTTCTTGCAAAAGCGGGCTTCGACTTCGTTGCTACCGGCAGGACCTATGAGATCATAAAGAATCTTGGATACAACGTAAAGAAGGTTGCCAAGATCTACGAAGGACGTCCCGACGTATCTGACTTTATCATCAACAGGGAAGTACAGCTGGTCATCAATACTCCTATCGGAAAGAAGAGTACACAGGATGACTCATACATCCGCAAGGCAGCCATCCGCGCCAAGGTTCCTTACATAACCACCATGGCGGCGGCAAAGGCAGCGGCAACCGGTATCTGTGCCATCAAGCACGGTGAGGTTTCCGAAGTTAAGTCCTTACAGGAGCTTCACGCATCCATCAAATAAACAGCAGATGAACCACCTGTGTATTGGAGGGGACCATGAACAACGATTTATCTCACAGACTTGCCAAACGGCAGATCCGTTTGACGGACGCTTCCGGAAAATCGCTTTCCGGGCGCAAAATCAGGATAAAGCAAAAGTCCCACGCCTTTCTTTTCGGGTGCGGTGCTTTTGATTTTATTCCCTATGTGATGAACGGTGATGCCGAGCACAGGGAAATTACCGAAAGCTGGCTTGAACTTTTCAACTACGGAACGCTTCCTTTTTACTGGGGAATGTACGAGCATAAGGAGGGCAAGCCTTCTTTTGAAGCTACCATGAAGACCGCAAAATACTTAAAGGACAGAGGAGTTACCGTCAAAGGACATCCTCTCTGCTGGCACACGGTCTGCGCCGACTGGCTTCTTAAGTACGATAACGATACGATCTTCAAAAAGCAGCTTGAAAGAATCGACCGTGAGGTTTCGGGATATAAAGGTGTGATCGACATGTGGGACGTGATAAACGAAGTGGTCATCATGCCCGAGTTTGACAAGTACGATAACGCCGTTACCCGGATCTGCAAGGAAAAGGGCAGAGTTCCCCTGGTAAAAGCGGTCTTTGAAGAAGCAAGGGCAATGAATCCCGGCGCCACCCTGCTTTTAAACGATTTCAATACTTCCGAAAAGTACGAGCGCCTGATAGACGAATGTCTCACGGCAGGCGTTCCCATAGATGTCATCGGTATCCAGTCCCACCAGCATCAGGGCTATTGGGGCCTTGAAAAGTTAAACGATGTTCTGGAGAGATTTTCCCGCTTCGGACTTCCGATACATTTTACGGAAAATACGCTGATCTCCGGCGATATCATGCCTTCGTACATAGTGGATCTTAACGACTGGCAGGTTGAAGAATGGCCCTCCACATCCGCAGGAGAGCTTCGTCAGAAAAAAGAAATGGAAGAGATGTACCGCACGCTTTTCGCACATCCTTCGGTCGAAGCCATTACCACCTGGGATTTCAGGGACGGAGCATGGCTCGGAGCACCCAGCGGCTTTATCAGAAAAGACAATTCAAGGAAGCCCGCATTCGAAATGCTTAAGAATCTCATTCACGGCGAATGGGAAACGGATACGGAAGTAACCACCGACGCAAACGGCGTGGCAAGCTTTGAAGCATTCAAGGGAACCTATACGGTAACCGTTGGAGACAAAGAGTATACCGAAGAGTATCACGGGGACGGAGCATCGGAGATTCTTGTTAATTGACATTTGCTTTGTCATGTGCTATCTTATGTTTTACGATAAACGCAGTGAAAAAGAGAGTAAGTATAGGACTTTCCCACAGAGAAGGGTTGTATGCTGAGAGACCCGGTCAGGAATATACCGAAGATGGCTTTTGAGCAGCGCACCGAGCCGAAAGGTTAGGCTGCGACGGGATTCGCCCGTTAAAGCGACAGGGTATGAAGTACCCCCTAAGGTCACGCCCGTGAGGCCGTGATAAAGAGAAGTGGTAACACGTTTAATGACGTCTTCTCGCTCTGTGCGAGAGGACGTTTTGTATTTTTGCGAGGAAGGAAAACAATATGAACAAAGGACCTTATTACATCACAACAGCTATCGCCTATACATCCGGCAAGCCCCATATCGGTAACAGTTATGAGATTGTTCTTGCCGATGCCATAGCCAGATACAAAAGAAAAGACGGCTACGAGGTTTTCTTTCAGACAGGAACCGACGAGCACGGACAGAAGAATGAGTTAAAGGCTGCGGAAGCAGGCGTTACTCCCAAGGAATACGTTGACAGTGTTGCCGGCGAGATCAAGGGAATCTGCGACTGCTTAAACTGCTCTTACGATAAGTTCATCCGCACCACCGATGCGGATCACGAGCAGAAGGTGCAGAAAATCTTCAAGCGCCTTTACGATCAGGGCGATATCTACAAGGGAGCTTANNTCGAGGGCTGCAGGACTCCCGAACAGATCAGGAAAAGATACCGCGATCTGTGCAAGGTTTATCATCCGGACAGCGGAAACGGATCCGAGGCGATCTTTGAAGCGATATGCGAGGAATATAAGCGTTTAATGGACGAATAAAGCCATTTGTGGTAGATTAGTCTATTATATTCGAAAAGACAGACGTTCGTTATGCGACGCCGAAAAGGAAGGTGATAGGTATGCAGAATAAAGGACCTTATTACATTACAACGGCAATAGCCTACACATCAGGCAAACCCCATATAGGAAATTCTTATGAAATAGTCATGGCGGATGCGATCGCCAGACACAAGAGACAGCAGGGCTTTGAAGTCTTTTTCCAGACAGGAACCGATGAGCACGGCCAGAAGGTAGAGGAAAAGGCCGCATCCGAGGGCATATCCCCCAAGGAATTCGTTGACCGGATAGCCGGCATCATCAGGGGCATCTGCGACAGTCTCAACGTTTCATACGACAAATTCATCCGCACCACCGATGCGGATCATGAAGCCCAGATTCAGAAGATCTTCAAGAAGATGTACGACAAGGGCGATATCTACAAGGGAGCTTACGAAGGTCTGTACTGTACTCCCTGCGAATCTTTCTGGACACCCTCCCAGCTTAAGGACGGAAAGTGCCCCGACTGCGGCAGAGAAGTTAAGCCTGCCAAGGAAGAAGCATATTTCTTCAAGATGAGCAAATATGCCGACAAACTTATCGACTATATCAACACTCATCCCGAATTCATACAGCCCGTATCCAGAAAGAATGAGATGATGAACAACTTCCTGCTTCCGGGACTTCAGGATCTTTGCGTGTCAAGAACCTCATTTAAGTGGGGTATTCCCGTAACCTTCGATACGAAGCACGTGGTATACGTATGGCTTGACGCTCTTACCAACTACATTACCGGTATCGGCTACGATGCAGACGGTAATTCCACGGACCAGTACAAGAAGTTCTGGCCTGCGGATCTTCACCTTATCGGTAAGGATATCGTAAGATTCCATACAATTTACTGGCCCATAATCTTAATGGCTTTGGGTGAGCCCCTTCCCAAGCAGGTATTCGGACATCCCTGGCTTCTTACGGCAGACGGAAAGATGAGTAAGTCCAAAGGCAACGTTCTTTATGCCGATGACCTTGCGAAATTCTTCGGTGTGGATGCGGTAAGATACTTCATGATCCATGAGATGCCCTTCGAAAACGACGGCGCAATTTCCTGGGATCTTATGACAGAGCGCGTAAACACAGATCTTGCAAACGTTCTCGGAAATCTTGTGAACAGAACCGTTGCCATGAGCAACAAGTACTTCGGCGGAGTTGTTGAAAACAAAAACGTTTCGGAAGCCGTTGACGAGGATCTGAAGGCAGTCGCAACAGCCTGCTACGGCAAGGTTGAAGACAAGATGGCCACCCTTCATGTGGCAGACGCCATTACCGAGATCTTCACGCTTTTCAAGCGCTGCAACAAGTATATCGACGAAACCGAGCCCTGGGTACTTGCCAAGGACGAAGCAAAGAAGGACAGACTCGCAACCGTTCTTTACAACCTTTGCGAGAGCATCAATATCGGTGCATCCCTGCTTTCTCCTTTCCTGCCCGAGACTGCGGACAAGATCGCCGCGCAGTTAAATGTTTCTTTGAGAGACTTTGATACCCTTGATAAATTCGGTTCCTATCCTTCGGGAAACAAAGTAACCGAGAAGCCCGAGATCCTTTTTGCAAGGCTTGATATCAAGGATGTTTACGCTGAAGCCGAAAGGATAGCAAAGATCCAGAAGGCAGAGGCAGGAGTTACGGAAGAGCCCGCAGCGGAAGCGGCTTCAAAGGATGAGATCAAGCTTGAGACCCGTCCCGAAGTCACTTATGACGATTTTGCAAAGCTCCAGTTTGCGGTAGGCGAGATCATCAAATGCGAAGAAGTTCCGAAGTCCAAAAAGCTTCTTTGTTCCCAGGTTAAGATCGGAGATACCGTAAGACAGATCCTTTCGGGAATCAAGCAGCACTACTCTCCCGAAGAGATGGTGGGAAAGAAGGTAATGGTGCTTGTTAACCTGGCTCCCAAGGAGATTGCGGGACTTAAATCCGAGGGAATGCTGCTTTGTGCGGAGGATGCGGAAGGAAACCTTGCGCTGATGACTCCCGAGAAAAAAATGCCTTCGGGTTCCGAAATTTGTTAAATTTTTAGAAAGTATAATCCTGCAATACGGTCCTTCACCCCGTAAAACGGCTGAAAGACCGTATTTTTTCATACTTTGAGCAAATCTTTTCCTGTTGCATAAACCTTGAAATTTCTCTATAATAAAATGCGAATAAGTCTACCCGGGGGGCCAAATGAGAAGAGAAGATTTTTACTTTGATTCAAGGGATAACTGCACCAAAATTCATGCTGTCAGATGGGAGCCCGAAACGGACAAACCGGTGTGCATTCTCCAGATCGTTCACGGAATGGCGGAGCATGTGGACAGATATGAAGGATTTGCGGAATATCTGGTAAATAAGGGGTTTGTGGTTGTTGCCGAAGACCATCTCGGACACGGCAAGACTGTTACCGACGGCAGATACGGCTATTTTTGCAAGAACGATCCCGCCACCGTGGTTGTCAGGGACGTTCACAGACTTAAAAAACTCACTCAGGAAAGATATCCCGGAGTTCCCTTCTACATTCTCGGACACTCCATGGGTTCGTTTATTTTAAGAAATTACCTTTTCCGTTACGGCAAGGGTATTGACGGCGCCATTATCATGGGTACCGGCCAGCAGCCAAAGTACTTGGGCATTGGGCTTAAATGCATGTCAGCGCTGGTTTCTTTATTCGGAGGTGCCGCCAAGCCTTCAAACTTTATCAACGGCGCAAGCTTCGGTGCATACTCCAAGAAGATCGAGAATCCCCGAACCGAATATGACTGGCTTACGAAAGATACGGCCGTTGTTGACAAATACATCGCCGATCCCGAGTGCGGATTTGTATTTACCGCCAACGGATTTAAGACTCTTGCGGAACTGGTGCTTCGTCTCCACAAGAAATCAAACCTTTCCAAGATGCCCGTGACCTTAAGGGTTCTTATAGTAAGCGGTGCGGAGGACCCCGTTGGTGATTACGGCGCAGGCCCGAAGAAAGTCTATGATTCCTTTATCGCTGAGGGAATGCAGAGAGTTTCCCTTAAGATCTACGACGGCGACAGACATGAGATACTTAACGAAACCGACAAAGAACAGGTTTACGACGACATATATCAATGGATAACCAATCCTTAGGCGGGGCACCGGAATTCACTGTGTCTTATGCCGAGGTCTCCGATTGGGAGGATGCCATGGATCTTGCCTGGCGAACCTTTAAACGGTTCGAGGCGGACGATTACGGTGAAGAAGGAACCAGAAACTTTTTGAATTTCATATCGGGTGACTTGCTTTATCGCATGTTTCTTGACGGTGAGTATCGTGTGGCGGTGGCAAAATCGAAGGGCGTGATCGTGGGTGTTTCCTCACTCAGGAACGCCAGACACATTTCCCTTCTTTTTGTTGAGGAAAGTTATCAGAGAATGGGAATAGGCCGCGCTCTTGTTTCTTTTCTGCAGCAGGACCTTATTAAAGCCGGCAGTTGCGTAATGACGGTGAATGCCGCACCGTACGCGGTTCCCTTTTATGAAAAAGCAGGTTTTAAAGCTACCTCAGGCGAGCAGCGGGCCGACGGTATTAAATACGTTCCCATGATGTGTTTTGAAGAGATAGAATCATAACAAATGTCATCAACCCAAACGAGGTAAAGATGAAATTAGTCCACAGCAAAGACATATATTACATCATGCGCGATATTTTGAAGTGTCTCGATCCGAGAGTGGTCAATCACGGACAGCGCACGGCTTATATCATGTACACCATGCTAAAGTCCATGAACAAGTACGAGATGTACGAGCTTGCGGAATTGGCGCTTATAGCGATGATGCACGACATCGGGGCGTATGAGACCGACAGAGACACGGAGATCCTTCAGTACGAGACCAAGGACTATATGCCTCACAGTATCTACGGATATCTGTTTTTGCTTTATATAATGCCCTTCAAAGACAAGGCACGCATTCTGCTTTACCATCACACGGATTATTCCAAGCTTCAGAGCCTTGATTACGAATACAAGATGGTTATCGAGTTTTTGAACCTTGCGGAAAAGGTTGATATTTACCATAATCTTCTGGGAAGCCGTTTTGACAGCACGTTTTTTTCCAAGCATGACGGAACGAGATATTCACACAGGGCCCTGACGGCTTTTTATCAGGTCCTTAAAAAAGAAGACATTATCAGGAAGATCGAGTCCGAGGAATATCTGAAGGAACTCGACGACCTTTTCTCATATCTGATCTTCACCAACGAAGAAAAGAAGGACTCCATCGACGGACTCATGTATTGTGTAGGGTTTCGAAGCGAATACACCATGCTTGACGTGGTTACCTGCGACAATATATGCCATCTGCTTGCAAGAAAACTCAGTCTATCCATAGAAGAAGAAGAGAAGCTTCACTATGCGGCAGTCCTGCACGATGCGGGAATGTGCGCGGTTTCAAGAGATATAATCGAAGCGCCCAGACGCTTAAGCGACGAAGAAATGACAGAGATGCGCCATCACGTTGAAATAGCCGAGAAGATCTTAAGGGGTCGCTTTGACGACGAGGTGGTGGATATAATCGCGGCCCATCATGAGCGCGGAAACGGCTCCGGTTACCCCAGGGGACTTCGTGAGGACCAGATGTCCCGGATGCAAAAGATACTTCAGGTGGCGGATATGATCACCGCCCTTACCAGCACCAGAAGTTATCGCGAGCCCAAGCCCAAGCAGCAGGTCATCGAGATACTCAAATCTGAGAGTTCCACAGGAAAACTCAGTTCCGAAGTAGTAAGAAAGTTCATTGCTTCTTACGACGAGATAATGGACGAAGTTGCGGTGAAGAACGCCCAGATGATGTCCACCTACAACAGATTGAAAGAAAATTATAAGACTACATACGAACAAAACAAATAGGAGTGAGACATGAAATTTTTTAATCTTGACAGCCCTCTCATGAGGTTTTTAAGCCGCATGACAGATATTCTGTGGCTTAATATTCTGACGCTTGTTATGTGTATTCCCGCAGTATTTATTGCGGTGGGCATCATAGGAGTAATGAACGCCGACAAAAATTACACCGTTGCGGGAATCCCCGTATTGTTCTTTTTGATCTTTCTGGTGGCGTCCATACCTGCAGGCGCAGGCTTTACCGCTCTGCACTTTGTATGCTTAAAACTTGTGCGGGGTGAAGAAGGCTACATCACGAGAGATTATTTCAGATCCTTCAAAGAGAATTTCCTTCAGGCTACGGTAATCTGGCTGATCTTCGAGGCGGGAGCTTATCTTCTTGCCTGGGACTTCCACCTTGTTCTTTTCTCAAATTCGTTTACGGGAACCTTCCATACGGTGATGATCGCGGGTCTTACCCTTGCATCCCTTATGTTCCTTTTCACATTTGTATTTACGTTCCCTGTATTATCACACTTTAAGAATACCATCAGGAGAACCCTTAAAAACTCGTTCCTTATGAGTATTCTGGTGCTTCCCAAGACTATCCTTATGGTTTTGCTTCTTGCAATTCCTCCGGTTGCGGCGCTTGGAGTACCGCAGATTCTTCCCCTTGCAGTCCTGTTCTTCTTCGGAGCACCCGCATACTTTTCGGCTATGCTCTATAACAAGACCTTCAAGAGGTTCGAACCCGAGACCGAGCAGCCCGTAGGCGACTACGAGTGGACAGTGGCTCCCGTGGAAGAGGGCGAAACTGATGCTTCTTCCGAGGAGCCCGAAAAAATCGAAGAAAAGGAAGAAAAATCCGAACCTGACACCTGATAATTGATTCACCCTTACCGTTTTGGAGATATATGGCGGCAGTAAAACAGACAAAGGGAGCCATTCTTACATGGGCTCTTGTGGATTTGGCCTTCATCGCGATAATAATCGTGCTGATGTTCGAATTAACCGGAAAAAACAAAAGCGACTCTACAGCTCAGATACGAGAGAGGATGCTTCGGCAGCTATCGGAAAGGACCGTTGTTTTTGATCGTGCGATGACGGAAGCCGATACTGCCGGAAATGTTTTTGCGGCCATAACCAAAGCAGAGGGTGATTCCGTTTCCGAAAAACAGCTGACCGCCATTAAGGACGGAACCGTTTTTTCTCATGCTTTTATCTTTGACGGCGACACTCTTATAACCGCAGATGCGGGTCTTTCAAATGTTTCCGACAGATTAATCCTTACAGACTTTACAGGCGCGGAAGACACGCCTTTATATGCTGTTCTTGATACGGACGGGTACGCAGATGTCGAAGCCTTTGCGGTTTTGAAGTCCGTTCCGGATTCTTCGAAATCCATTCTTTTTACTGTTTCGGCCGAGGAGCTCGAAGCAACGCTTCCAGATTTTGTTTACGGTGAATATGTGTTTATCTGCCTTACTTCCGAAGAGGGTAAGGTCCTTTGCTCATTCTCAAAGTACAGGGATACGGACAGCGTATTCTTAAAAGATGCAAATCTGATGGAAAAGATCTCGGGGAATTCAAAGATCGACGATTATTCGGAATTCTGGGTAAAGTTCAGGGCCAAAGAAGCCTGCACCGTAAAAGCCGGTATCGGAAGCGATTCAAGGACTTTTGTTTTTGTGCCCGTCGGGGATTCGGGGCTTTTCCTTACCATGGGCGTGAGACAGTTCTATTTTGACGACGTGGTGTCGAGACAAAACGCAAAGAACAGAGGCATGGTTATCCGCCTTTCCGCCGTGATCATAATGTTTGCGCTTTTTGCCTTCGGAACCCTCATATCCGCCACACTTAAGTCAAGAGAGCGGGGGCGCGAACTTGAAAACAAAGCAGACACCGATCTTCTTACGGATCTTTACAATAAACTTGCCACAGAGCGAAAAATTCAGGAATACATAGACGACAACCCGAGGGGCAGGGCGCTTATGTTTGTTCTTGATGTGGACAACTTTAAAAAGATAAACGACACCATGGGACATGCTTTCGGCGACACCATGTTGAAGACCCTCGGAAAGGAAATCCGTTCCGTATTCAGATTTTCCGATATCATCGGCCGTATCGGCGGCGATGAATTTATCGTATTTTTGAAAGATGTCAAGAACGATGCCGAGGTTAAAGAGGAAGCCGACCGTCTTGTGCGGTTCTTCCACGACTTTAAAGCCGGGGGAGACTATGTGAAATATTCCGCCACCGCCAGCATCGGTGCGGCAGTCTATCCCGACGATGCAAAGAGCTTCAAGGCTCTGTACGAAACCGCCGACCAGGCCCTGTACAAGGCCAAAAAGCGCGGTAAAAACAGGCTTGTCTTTTACAATGAGGAGCTTTATCAGGGCAGTGAGTGACATTAGTCAAATTGTATACTTTAAGTCAGGTCGCTTCGGTAACATGTCTTCTAACGCGGTGTTAAAGTTTTAAAAGTAGCAATTTTCACAATTGTAGCGATAAAATTTGTAAATTTGGCGTATGGTAATTAACCGTTAATTTATTTATACTGATACCAGATTGACCGTGGGAGTTTCCCCACGATTTTTACAGGAGGAAAATTATGGCAAGTTTATCCATGAAAAACATCTGCAAGGTTTATCCCAACGGATTTGAAGCCGTTAAGGATTTCAACCTCGAAATCGCAGATAAAGAGTTCATCATCTTCGTAGGCCCTTCGGGATGTGGTAAGTCTACCACACTTCGTATGATCGCAGGTCTTGAAGACATCACTTCCGGCGAATTAAAGATCGGTGACAAGGTTGTTAACGACGTTGAGCCCAAGGACAGAGATATCGCGATGGTATTCCAGAACTACGC
>DBVS01000021.1:2409-3082 GCA_002308235.1 Lachnospiraceae bacterium UBA1258 | reverse complement strand
TTCTGGCATAAAAACATATTCGAAGCGGTATATTGCACCAATCTTTTGATGCGAAGCTGCGACGTGATGGTAACCAAACCCAGCGAGCTTGCTTTTTACCCCATTCCCAAGCTCTTTATCAGGAGAGTGGGAAAGCACGAAATGTGGGGCGCCATCCATTCTGCGGAAATGGGAGACGGAACCCTGGAGTGCAGGGACATCCCTCACACGCTTCAGATGGTGAAGCTTTTCATGGAAAGCGATTCGGAACTTAAGAACATGTGCGAAAGCATAGTTTCAAACAAGGCTTCGGGCCTTTACGACGGCGCCTACAGGGTAGTTAAGGCGGCCCTGTCGCTGAAAGAAGGACGGGAGGTTTTATGATCTTTTCTCAGGATAAGAATTTTGTTTTAAGTACCGAAAATACAAGCTATGCCTTCGGAGTGACCGGGGAAGGCCTTCTTGAGCATCTCCATTACGGTGC
The DNA here is from genome assembly GCA_002308235.1 of Lachnospiraceae bacterium UBA1258. Lineage (GTDB taxonomy): Bacteria > Bacillota > Clostridia > Lachnospirales > Lachnospiraceae > UBA1258. The sequence continues at coordinate 2,619 of DBVS01000021.1, read as the reverse complement.
GAGGATCGACGTGGACGCGGAATCCGCCGGTGAATCCTTCAGGGCCATGCACGAAAAGTTAAGCCACAACAAGGGCACGGGCGTGGTGTATACGGAAGGCTCCATGACGGTTACCGAAGACATGCTCCTGGAAGTTTCCACCCTCGGGAAGGGGGACTACAGAGAACCCTTTGTTATCCTTGAATATGCCGACGGCAGCAGAACTTCGGA
>DBVS01000021.1:769-2358 GCA_002308235.1 Lachnospiraceae bacterium UBA1258 | reverse complement strand
TACAAAGCAAACGATTCGGAAGCCTCTCAGCTTATCGTTACTTTGAAAGAGAAGGTTAAGCCCGTAAAACTCCTGCTTTATTATACGGTGTATCCCGGGTGCGATGTGATCACCAGACGCTCCGTCATAAAGAACGAGGGCGCGGAACCCGTAAGAGTCCTTAAGCTTATGAGCACCCAGTTAGATATCGACGATTACGGCCTTGCGGTTACTACCTTCGGCGGTCACTGGGCCCGTGAAATGCACAGAAACGATACCGTGATTACTCACGGAAATCTTATAAACAATACTTTTTCGGGCATATCCAGTAACAGAAACAATCCATTTGTTATGTTAACCTATCCCGACACATCGGAAACCGCGGGAGAGGGCTACGGCTTTAACCTCATATACTCCGGAAACCACTATGAATCCGCCGGAGTGGGGGGCTTTTATAAGACCAGATTCTTATCCGGCATTGACGGAACCTACTTTAACTGGGAACTTAAAAAGGACGAAAGCTTCGAAAGTCCCGAGGCGGTAATGACCTTTACGGAGGCGGGCTTCAGAGGAATTTCCCTTAACATGCAGCACTTTGTGAAAGAGCATGTGGTAAGGGGCAAATTTAAAAACAGACCGAGACCCATCCTTCTTAATTCCTGGGAGGCGGCCTACTTTAAGATAAACGAATCACGCCTTCTTTCTCTGGCAAAGAAAGCTGCGGAGGCAGGGATAGAACTCTTTGTCATGGATGACGGGTGGTTCGGGAAGAGAGATGACGACACCTGTTCCCTCGGCGACTGGTATGTGGATAAGAAAAAGTTACCGAACGGTATTGAAGGCCTGGCTACCAAAATTCATGACTTGGGCCTTGATTTCGGCATCTGGGTGGAACCCGAGATGATCTGCGAAGACAGCGATCTTTTCAGGGCGCATCCCGAATATGCCATGAGGATCCCGGGGCGGGAGAACGCTCCCTGTCGAAACCAGATGATATTGGACCTTACCAACCCGGAAGTTGTGGAGTATGTAAAGGACGCCATGCGAAAGGTCTTTTCCGTCAAGGGCGTAAACTACGTTAAATGGGACATGAACCGTCTGATGTCGGACGTATTCTCGGGAGTGCTTCCCGCGGAGCGCCAGGGGGAGACGGCTCACAGATACGTGCTTGGTCTGTACGACATTCTTAAGACACTGACGGAAGAATTCCCGGACATTCTTTTCGAAGGCTGTGCTTCCGGCGGAGACAGATTCGACCTCGGAATCTTAAGCTATATGCCCCAGATTTGGGCAAGCGACGATACGGACGCCATGGAGCGCACCAAGATCCAGACAGGCTACAGCTACGGATATCCCATGTCTGCGGTAACCGCCCACGTTTCGGCCTGCCCCAACCATCAGACTTTAAGAAACACACCGCTTGATACCAGATTCAACGTGGCTGCCTTCGGAGTGTTCGGGTACGAGATCAATCTCTGTGAATGTACTTCCGAAGAATTCAAGGCCATCAAACAGCAGGTTGCCACTTACAAAGAATGGCGAGACACCTTCTTTTTCGGCGACTTCTACAGAGTGAACGACAGGCAGTGGATGGTGGTTTCTCCCGACAG
>DBVS01000021.1:0-682 GCA_002308235.1 Lachnospiraceae bacterium UBA1258 | reverse complement strand
CAGCTTAAGCACAACATTAAAGAATTCGGGGACCTTGTAAATATGGTTTCTCCCATCCGCATAAAGAAGGACTCCCTCCTCCAAAGGGCCGTTGCAAGATTTTACAAGATGGACGGAGAAGTGGAGGACTACATCCTTAAGGGGAAACTTTTAAACAACGCCGGCATCAAACTGACCCAGGCCTTCGGAGGCACGGGCTACAACGGCGAAACAAGACTGTTCCAGGATTTTGCTTCAAGACTTTATTTCCTTGAAAGCGTTGAAGAAACTGAAGCACCGCAGGAATAAATACATCATTAGGAGGCTTAATATGAATCAGGAAAAGAAAAACATGCTTTTCTATCCCCTGGGAACCGTGGGACGTGACATGATCTATTCGTTGTTTACGAACTACATCCTGCTTTTTATCCTTTACACCAGAAATCTTACACCGGCTCAGCTTACCGCCGTTACGGCGATCATGGTGGCTGCCCGTGTGTTTGATGCGTTAAACGACCCCATCATGGGTAACATCATCGAGCGTACCAGAGGCAAATACGGCAAGTTTAAGCCCTGGCTCCTTATCGGCATTCTTTCCACCAGCGTGGTTGTATATCTTGCGTTCAACACGCCCCTTACAGGCTGGAGCTTTATAGTGTTCTTCGGCGTGATCTATTTCATGTACAGCATCACCTACACCATG
>DBVS01000002.1:15609-16522 GCA_002308235.1 Lachnospiraceae bacterium UBA1258 | reverse complement strand
ATCCACGTTATCGCGGACACCATAGAGATCGAGCGTCAGGAAAGATATCTTTCCAGGGAAAATGCCCGTCTGCAGGAGCTTATAAATGCAGGCGAAGAGGATAACAAGGACGCCATCAAGGCAAAGAAAGAGACCATCGCCGATCTTAAGAAGCTGATCTCGGACATGAAGAAAGACGCTGCGACGGTTGAAATAAAGGCTGAGGAAGCGGGTATCATTACGGAGATCACATCCTTAAAGGCCGGAGACATTCTGACTTACAAGGCTTCGGTGGCAAGGATCGCCGACGAAACCTCATGCTTTATGGTGGCGGAAGACAATGACGGTATTTTGAGTTACGGAAATACCGTGACCATCAGCTATTCGGATATCAACGGAAATACATTTGCCGCAGGCGGAGACGTGGTTACGGTTTCGCCCATGGCAGTCAGCGGTGCGCTCAGAAACGGATATGCACTTATAAAGATAGCCCCCGAAGACATGTCGAAGTTTGCAAGTCTTACGGCTTCTGCCGCAAACCGCTGGGGCAGGATTCGCTTTAACCTGCAGGCAACGGTCAGAAAGGCGGAGAACGTACTGAAGGTACCGAAGGCTGCGGTTACGGTGGTTTCGGGTAATTACTATGTCACGGTAAAGGATTCGGACGGAAATTACAAATATGTATCCTTTATCGTCGGAGGCCAGGATGTTGAAGGCTACTGGGTAGCCGAAGGATTGACTGAGGGAATGACAATATGTTGGGAATAATGCTTGAAAAAATGTGGCATAAGCGCTGGATGAATATAAGCCTGCTCCTTGGCTGTATTTTGCTTGTTGCCACCGCGGTAAGCTTTCCTTTGTACGAAGAAGCGGCTTACACGCGCATGTTGAAAGATGAATTCAATGCTTATGTTTCGCAGACCGGTAAATGGCC
>DBVS01000002.1:10373-15578 GCA_002308235.1 Lachnospiraceae bacterium UBA1258 | reverse complement strand
ACCATGGAGAACTTTTCAAAGAACATCTATGGGGAAGTGGGTGTCAAAGAAAAAGAAACCTCTGTTTTCTACTATTTTTCCAGAAACGACGTTCACTCCGAGATGGTGCGCTCCGACAGGACCGCCACGGCGGCCAGATTCGGCGCGAAAACCGGAATGGAAGACCATGTGACCATAGTCAGCGGTGAAATGTATTCACCGGGGGGCCTTACCGAAGACGGTGCCATAGAGGCAGTGATCAGTCAGAACTGTATGGTGGATTCCGGATTTCTGGTGGGAGAGACCATTGTCGCCGACAATTTAAAGGATGTTAAAGGAAATCCTTTGAGATTTTACATAAAGGGTATATTTGTCCGCAGCGATGATAACGATTATTACTGGCAGGACGATTTCGGGTATGTCAGCGACATGCTGATGATGAACTACGATCTTTTCAAGACCATGTTCACCGGGGAAAATGCCGAGAAATACACGATCCTCTGCCGTTATACCTCCATGTTTGAGTATGCGGACATAACCGCGGACAGGATCGATTCGATTTCGGAAAGGACCGACTATTTCTTAAACCGAAGCTCCTACACCAACGTGATCGCGGAGCCTCCCTTCCTGTCGGTTATCAAGACCTACAATAACAAGCATCTTCGTATCGCGGCCACCTTAAGAATCCTTCAGATCCCGGTACTCATTATGCTTGCCGCGTTCCTGCTGATGATCTCGGGGCAGATGTACGAAATGGAAAAGAGCGAGATCTCGGTCATCAAGAGCCGCGGAAGCTCCAGAGCCCAGATCTTCAGACTCTACTTGTATCAGTCGCTGGTACTTACATTCGCCGGGGCTTTTATCGGTATCCCCCTGGGAATGCTTTTAAGCAGGCTCCTTGGTGCCGCCAGGACCTTCCTGACCTTTGACTTTTCGGACAAACTTGATGTGCGGGTAACACCCTACTCCGGAGCTTATGCCCTGGGAGCGGTGCTTGTTGCCCTTCTTTGTCTTACGATCCCCGCAATAAAGCACAGCAAGGTTTCCATCGTAAATCTTAAGCAGCAGAACGCCCTTAAAAAGAAGCCCCTTTGGGAGAAGCTCTTTATTGACGTGATCTTCACGGGTGTTGCTTTTTACGGCTACTATAACTTTAAAAGAAACTCGGGCAACATGGCGGAGAGCGTTTTAAACAACAAGTCCCTGGATCCGCTGCTTTACCTAAGTTCTTCGCTTATGATCATCGGCCTCGGACTGTTTTTCTTAAGGATCAAGTCCAAGGTCATCAAACTGATATATATCATCGGGAAAAAGCACTGGAAACCCGCAAGCTTCGTTTCCTTTATGGAGAATATCAAGAACAGCGGAAAGCAGCAGCTTATCATGCTTTTCCTGATCATGACCGTGTCCCTTGGCATGTATCACTCCACCGTGGCGGGAACCATCGTTGAAAATGCCGTAAAGAACACGGATTACATCGACGGCGTGGATCTGGTATTGAAGGAATCCTGGCCGGCGACAGTGGACAGTAACGGCGTTCCCACGGGTAAATTCAGGGAACCCGACAGCAGCAAATACGTGTCCGCCTCCTTCGTAAAGGACTATACCAAGGTTATCTTCGATCCCCTTGCCAAGGCTACCGGCGGTTCAAAGGGCACCTATACCGTCACCCTTATGGGCATCAACACCAAAGAATTTGGCGGTATAACCTATGTGGACAAGTACTTGAACAACAAGCATTATTTCACCCTTTTGAACGAGCTTGCCGAGGTTTCCAACGGCGCCATAGTTTCTTCGAACTTCAGGGACAAACTGGGATACAACATAGGCGACCGTGTTAACTTAAAGCATGAAAACGGTAAAACCGGCAACAGCGTGGTGGTGCTTGATTTCTTTGATTACTGGCCCGGGTATGCGGCAGAAACTCTAATCCAGCAGCCGGACGGCAAGGTCTATACCGCCAGCAATTATCTGGTGGTGGCTAATATAGGTTTTGTAAGCGACAAGCTGGACCAGTATCCCTATGAAATGTGGATAAGCACCAGAGACGGCTATAAAAAGTCCGACATCCTTAACTGGATCGACGAAAACAAAGTCCGTCTCAAAAAGTACAGAAACCGGGACGAAGACCTGGCGGCCACCAAGAGCGACCCTCTCTTACAGGGTACCAACGGTGTGCTTTCCATGGGATTTGTGGTGACTCTCGTGCTTTGCGCCGTGGGATATCTGATTTACTGGATCATGTCCTTAAAGGAAAGAGAGCTGGTATTCGGCGTTCTTCGCGCCTCCGGTTTCCACATGCGGGAACTCTTCCACATGCTCTTTAACGAGCAGGTATTCTGCGGAATACTTTCCATCGTTGCGGGCTTCGGAATAGGAACTCTGACCTCTGCCCTGTTCGTGCCCATCCTGCAAAAAGCATATGCAACGGAGGGCCAGGTGCTGCCTCTCATTCTTTATTCAAACATGGCAGATCTTGTAAGGCTCATGGCCGTGATCCTCGGTGTAATGGTACTGTGCCTGGTGGTTCTGACAGTCATGCTGCTTCGTATGAACGTCACCAAAGCACTTAAACTCGGAGAAGATTAATGGGAAAGAATGTAATCGAAATCGAAAATGTGTCGCGGAGCTTCCCGGTTCCCGAAGGGGAGTTCTGGGCACTCAAAAAGATAAATGCGGTGATTCCCGAATCGTCCTTTGTGATCTTAAAGGGTCGTTCGGGTTCGGGTAAGACTACCCTTATGAACCTGGTGGGCACTCTTGACAAGCCTACGGAGGGCAGGATCCTCATCGACGGCGTGGATGCCGCCAAAATGTCCGATTATGAAAAAGAAAACTTAAGAAGGAAGAACTTCGGATTTGTATTTCAGTCCGTTTCCCTCCTTCCTTCTTTGAATGCCTTCCAGAACGTGGAATTTTCCATGCGGATGGCGGGAGTAAAGCCCGGCAAAGAAAGGGACAGACGAGTGGAAGAATGCTTAAGGCTCGTGGGTCTTTCAAACCGTATGACACACATGCCGGCGGAGATGTCCGGCGGTGAGCAGCAAAGGGTAGCCATCGCAAGAGCCCTGGCCCACAAGCCCCGTCTTATACTGGCGGACGAGCCCACGGCAGAGCTTGACAGTGCAATGGCGGCACGTGTTGCGGAACTTTTCGGGGAGATGAGCAAAAAAGAAGGGATCACGATCCTGATGACCACCCATGACGTGGGCCTCATGGATGCCGCGGATTTCCTTATCGAGCTTGAAAACGGGGAGCGTATCAATGGCTGAAACAATGATAAAGGCTGACAACCTGGTAAAGATATATAAAACAAAGGAAACGGAGGTCTTAGCCCTGCAGGGACTGGACCTTACGGTGGAAGAGGGTGAGCTTACCGCCATCATCGGTAACAGCGGAAGCGGTAAATCCACATTCCTTAATATGATAGGCGGCCTGGACAAACCCAGCGCCGGCTCATTGTTCGTGGCGGGTAAAAACCTTTTTACCATGTCGGAAAAAGAGCTGGTGCGCTACAAAAGAGACACCGTAGGTTTCGTGTGGCAGAATAATGCAAGGAACATGTTACCCTTTCTTTCTGCCCTTGAAAACGTAATGATGCCCATGAGTTTATCGAGTACCAAAGCGAAAAGAGAAAAGGCCCTGATGCTCCTTGAGACCGTGGGAATGTCCCATAAAAAGGGAAGCCGCATGAATATGCTTTCGGGCGGCGAACAGCAGAGAGTGGCCATCGCCATAGCCCTTGCAAATTCACCCAAGCTCCTTCTTGCGGACGAGCCTACGGGAAGCGTGGACTCGCGGACCGCAAATTACATATTTGATGTGTTCTCGGAGCTTAACAAAAACGGACAGACCATTCTCATCGTTACCCACGACACCGCCCTTTCCAAGAAAGTAAAGCGTGTTGTTGCCATCAGAGACGGCAAGATCTCCAGTGAACGTGTGCTCAAAGAAGCCTTTAAGGAGCGCTTGAAGGAAAGCGGCATCGACTGGAGAAACGAAGACAGCCAGGATGAATTTGTGGTCCTTGACAGGGCGGGTCGCTTACAGCTTCCGGAAGATATGTTAAAGGGACTGTCCCTTGATGACAATAAAGTAAAAGTATTTGTACGGGGAGGAGAGATAATAATTTCAAAACCTTAAAATTTTTTTCTTTTTGCTCTAAAGTTAACTAAAAATTATCCGATACATATAGCAGAGATATAAAAGCATATCTATGCAAAAGGAGGTGCGGTATGCGTATAGAAGCTTATTCACAGGTACAGCAGCTTTACAATTCTTCAAAAGTATCGCGCGAACAGAATGTCCAAAGGAAGGGACAGACTGATCAGGTTCAGATTTCTTCAAAGGGTCTTGACCTGCAGACTGCGACTGCAGCCGTAAAGGGTGCAAGCGACATCAGATATGATGTTGTTGAGCCTCTTAAGAAGGCTATTGCAAACGGTACTTACAATGTAAGCGGCGAATCTTTCGCTGAAAAGCTGATGCAGAAGTACGCAGAACTTTAAGGGGGTTTCTAAGTGGCCAGTCTTATTGACACTTTGATCGAAACTTTAAAAGACGAAAACAGTGAATATAAGAAGCTGCTTAGACTCTCTGCTTCCAAAACGGAGGCGATCGTCAAGGCTGATCTGGAGTTGCTCTCGCAAATTACGGATGAGGAGCAGGAGCGTGTAACTTCGATTACCTCGCTTGAAAACAAGCGAATGAAGACGATGGAAGAAATAGCTAAAATACTCAACACGGATGTTGCGTCATTGAAGCTGGGGGAACTGATTTCTTTGTTAAAGAAAACGCCCCGAGAGCAAAAAGAATTGGCAAAGATTCATGACGAGCTTAAATCCACGCTCCATGAGATGAAGATATCAAATGAGCGAAACGAGGAGCTCTTGAACAGTGCCATCGAAATGGTGGACTTTAACATGAATCTCATACAGGCAATGCGAAAGGCGCCGGAGACTGCCAATTATAACAAAGGAGCATACAGCACCGGAAGTTCGATAGGTATCGGTTCCGGGGGCTTCGATGCAAGGCAATAGATAGTTGGGAGATTTAAGCCATGCCGTTAATGGGAAGCATTTATGTAGGAACTTCAGGATTACAGACGAGTCAGAACTCCCTTAATACGACTGCGCACAATTTATCCAACATGGGTACCACGGGCTATGTACGCCAGCAGGTGTTACATGGCGACCGTCTTTACAACACCATCAAAAACGGCTCCGC
>DBVS01000002.1:8961-10364 GCA_002308235.1 Lachnospiraceae bacterium UBA1258 | reverse complement strand
CAGGTCAGAGACTACTTCCTCGACCAGTCTTATCGTCGTGAAAACGGCAGAAGTTCATTCTATGCTACATCATTCGAAGCTTTGAGAGAGGTTGAAGACCTTCTTGATGAGCTTAACGATGATGCAAGTTTCAATCAGTCACTTACCAACCTTTGGAAATCAATCGAAGAATTATCCAAGACTCCCGATGACACTGTGGTTCAGAGACTTTTGGTCCAGAACGCCAACAGTTTTCTTACCAATGCACAGCAGGTTTATCAGGGGCTTGTTGATTATCAGACCGAAGTCAATGCCCATATCAAAGAAAACGTAGATAAGATCAACGACCTCGGACACAAAATCCTCGATTTAAACAATAAGATCAGAAACATCGAAGTGGGCGGCATCGAATCCGCCAACGACTTCAGAGACGCACGTAACCAGGCGCTGGACGAACTTTCCGGTCTTGTAAGTATTTCTTACAGTGAAGACATTTACGGAAGCGTCCGGGTAAAGGTTGAAGGTGTTGACTTTGTTGTTGCCGATACCGTACATGAGATCGGAATGGTGGCAGATGACAGCACCGGTTACTACACCCCCTACTGGAAGATCAACTCAAAGGTATACAAAAACGAGCACGGCGTTGAGAAACTCGATATTTCAAACGCCAAGGTTTTTGACACATATGCTCTCATCTCCGCAGAAAAGAATACGGACATCGGGAAGCTTCGTGCCATGCTTTATATCAGAGGCGACAAGGTTGCGGACTACACGGACATTCCCATCAAGCCCGTGACTCCCGATGCCACGGACCTTGTCAAGTATCCCTACGGAAACGCCGATCCCCGGTATGAAGCAGATGTTGAACAGTACAATAAAGATATGGACGAGTACGAGAAGAAAGTGGATTATTACAATCACACGATCGCTCAGTCCGTATGTATGAACATTCAGGCGGAATTCGACCAGCTGATCCACAACGTGGCAGTAGCCGTCAACGGTATTTTATATGACGCCTACAAAGAAAGCGGCGGCACATACATGTGTGAGGACAACGGTTCACCCTTGGAACTTTTCCAGAGAGTCGAATGCGACGGATACAGATATAACGGATCCTCCTGGGAACCTGTAGCGGAGATCACCGACGACGATTACTACAACGATACCCTTTACAGCATTCCCAATCTCCAGATCAATCCCCTTCTCATAAGAGAAGCCGGAAGACTTAAATTCAGACACGAAGACGGTACGGTGGATTACGAAACCGCAGCTAAGTTTGTGGAAGCCTTTGATGCGGATATCTATTCCCTCAACCCCAACGTAACCACCACCTGTTCCATCAACACATACTACACAAACCTCGTATCTCAGGTTGCAAACTCCGGTGCGGTCTACAAGAACATCTCCTTAAGCCAGCAGACCAC
>DBVS01000002.1:335-8938 GCA_002308235.1 Lachnospiraceae bacterium UBA1258 | reverse complement strand
GAAGAACTTACCGGCATGATCAAATTCCAGAACGCTTTCAATGCAGCAAGCAGATACATCAACGTGGTTGACGAAATGCTTGAGCATATCATCACTCAACTCGGTTAGTAATCGCGGGAAATTATCCGCAGAAGGGAGCAAAGATGCCTTCACAATTTTTCGGACTTAACATTTCATATACAGGTCTTACGGCTGCAAATGCAGGTCTTAATACCACCGCCAACAACATTTCCAACGCCGAGACCGACGGATACAGCAGACAGACCGCCATCCAGGAAGCAAACAGGGCTCTTCGTACCTTTACCACCTACGGATGCGCAGGCGCCGGCGTAGATACCATTGCCATCGAGAGAATCCGTGACGAGTTCTATGACGACAAGTTCTGGGACAATAACGAGAAACTCGGTGAAGTTGACGCCAAGGCTTACTACATGAAGTCCATCGAAAACTATTTCACCGATACCGATACGGTTTCGGGCTTCAACACCGCCTTTAACCTGATGTTCAACGCCCTTGAAGAACTTCACAAAAACTCCGGAGATGCCGCGGTTAAATCCCAGTTCGTTATGTATTCCCAGAGTCTTTGCGATTTCTTTAACAACGTATCCACCCAGCTTTCGGAACTCCAGAAGGACGTAAATATGGAGATCAAGGACAGCGTGTCCCAGATAAACTCCATCGCGGAGCAGGTTGCCACCCTTAACAAGCAGATCAACGTTATCGAGCTCACCGGTGCCACCGCCAACGAACTCCGCGACAAGAGAGACCTTCTTATTGACGAACTCTCCAAGTACGTGTCCGTTGAGACCAAAGAAACACCCATTCTTGATACCGCCAACAACTTCGATACCGGAGCCAAGCGTTATCAGGTGAAGATCTGCGGCGGACAGACCCTCGTTGACACCAACGATTTTTATACTCTTGAGTGCAAAGCAAGAGAAAACAACGAAACCGTAAATCAGTCCGACTGTAAAGGACTTTACAACATTACCTGGTCCCACGGCGCGGAATTCAATCTTTACAGCCCTATGGTAGGCGGACGTCTTCAGGGTCTTGTGGAGATGCGTGACGGAAACAACACCGAAAACTTCAGAGGAACCGTTTCTTCCGTGGATCTTCGCGCAAATACCGTTACGGTTTCCACCAAACTTGAATATTTAAACGATCTTGATAAGTGTACCCTTTCTTCGTCCGGCGGAATAATCAAACTCGGCGTTGAAGAGTACTATTACACCGACTGGTCCTACAATCATAATGAGGTAACGGGAGAGACCTATTACACCTTCAATCTCGATCCCAACTACGATGCAAACACACTCTCCACATCCCGTATCGGCAAGGAAGTAAACGTGGGCGTGAGCATCGACTATCAGGGGATTCCTTATTATCAGGAGCAGTTAAACGAGTTCGTAAGGCTTTTTGCCCGCACCTTTAACAACATCCTTACACAGGAAGGCGCCGTTGATTCAAACGGAGATCCCGCGACAGCCCTTCTTCTTGGAAACGATGTTCTGGGCGGACAGTACGATTACGACGATTACTATACCAAATACGCAGCGGCAAAGGCTGAATGGGACGCAGGCAACACCACGGAATTCCTGACAGTGACCAATGCGGACGACAGCTACTACAGACTTACGGCTCAGAACTTCGCAATAAGCAGGTATATCGAAGATGACCCGAAGCGTCTGGCAACCCGTACCGGTGCTTCCGACGGTGAATCCAAGGCGGACATTGTTGCGGAACTTATCAACATGAAGACCGACAAGAAGGCGCTTTCCTTCAGAGGCGCTTCCGCCAGTGAGTTCTTACAGAGCGTGCTTTCGGACGTTGCCCTTAACACCGCAAGAGCGAACACTTCCGTCAAGTACTATAAGACCATGAACGATACCATCGACAACCAGAGACTTTCGGTGTTCGGTGTTGACTCGGACGAAGAGGCGGTGAGCCTTGTTAAATATCAGAATGCGTATAATCTGGCGTCGAAGATGATACAGACCTTTACGGAGATTTACGATCGTTTGATACTTCAAACAGGAGTATAAGATGGGCGCGCGAGTCCGGCTAAATCTTTTCTTTTCCGGACACGCTCTCGCTAATGTCCTCGCAGTAACGGACCGCAGGCTGAAAAGCGCCTGCTTGCTAGGGCTCGAGAAAAACCTCGCCCAGCACCGACGCTGTGGATTGTCCGTCAAAGAAAAATTTATCCGGCTCGCTAGGTTTTCTCGACGCATATAGCGCAGGGCGTCATGGCTTTCGTAAGCAAACACTTCGGCAGGAACCGAAGCGAAAATCCACTTCTTACTGAGACTTAGCGCGCGATGTGAGAGCTGCGCTTCCACGCGAACACATCAGGGCGCTTAGGATCAGTTAGAAGTTAGTTGAGCGGAGTGGGCCGAGTTTGCGTCGAAAGAGCATGGCGCACGCGCGATTCGTGAGAAAAGATTTAGACGGTCTCGCCTCAAATTTCACTATGTTTTTTTCGAACGCATTATTAAGAAAAAAGAATAATACTCCGATATATAGTATAGACCCCGCAAACACGGACGTTTGCGCAGAATATACAAGGATGTGCTTTTGATAAGCGGCAGCGGGCCGCAAGGAGCACAGCATGAGAATTACCAACAAGATAATTCAGAACAACTCACTTACCAATATCAACACGAACAAGACTCTCCAGGATAAGCTTTCAACGATGATATCCACGGAGAAGAAAATAACCAGACCTTCGGACGACCCCATAATCGCCCTTAGGTCTTTGCGTCTTCGTACAAGTGTAAATCAGACGGATCAGTACAAGAGCAAGAACGTTGAGGACGCCAAAAGCTGGCTTACCGTAACCGAAGATGCCATCGATACTCTTTCCGATATCATTACAGATGTACGAAAGCAGTACACGAAGGGTACCAGCGATCCTTTGACCGCATCCGACAGAAAGATCATTCTGGAAAACCTTGAATCTCTGGCGGCCGAAATCTACAACACAGGTAATGCGGACTTTGCGGGAAGGAGCGTATTCACGGGCTACAGGACCGATACCACCCTCACGGTCCAAAAGGATTCTTCTTATCTTACAAGCGACACTGTACCGGCTGGAGCGGGGGAGTACTCTATCTCCGACGGCACGACGCATATGTTCAGATATGTCAATGTTCCGAATGAGATAGCCGATACAGCCGGAACGTTTAAATATTCAATCGAAGTCGGAGGATCCGTGCAGACCTTTGACGTTGCCGTTTTTAACTCAGAGGATCCTACATATAATGTTTATGATTATGTAATGGACCATCCGAACACGGCTGTGTTTTGTAAAGACAGTTCGTCATATCGCGTTTACCTGGGCGGTAATATTCCTCACGGTGCGAATCCTCGTCTGCAGTATTCCGATTCTGTTTTTAACATAACAGAGACCAAGGATTCCGTGACGATCGATAACGTTAAATTTGTCCATAAGGACGAGTCTGACGAAACAAAGGTTTCGGACAACGAGATCATGCGGATAAGACTGTCCTATGACAAACTTGTCGGCATGCGGTTTGAGTCTTCGGATGAAGTAATCTACCCCGAAAGAGCATTTAAACTGACCATAAAAACAAAGAGCGGCCGCGAAGTTTCCACATACACCGAAGAAACCGATCCCAATCATCTGAAAGTCGTTGTCAGGAGCAACGCCATACAGACCGACGAGACGGCCACTCCTCCCACATACTGCCCACAGGATTATGTTCTTAACAATCCGGATCAGGCAGTTTTCATCCCCGAGACCGGCGAAATACTTCTGGGAGCCGATATTCTGGGTGCAGGAGTAAAGTTCACTGCGGACGATATCGAGGAACTGAGCGTTGATTATCGCAAAGGCGTGTGGGAAAAGGGCGATCTCAGGCCCCAGCACTACTTTAAATGTACCGATGTTACGGATTCCCTGAACCCCATAGAATATAATCATGATTCGTCACCTGCCGGAGAAATATGTTATAATATAGGTGTAAATCAGTCCATCAGGATCAATACCACGGCGAATGAGTGTTTCAGCCATAATATAGTAAGAGACATCCACGATGTGATCAGAGCCCTCAAGGATGTTGAAAACATAGAAGAGAATATCAACAGCCTGGAAAAAGAAATGAAGGCTTTAAACGATACCCAGGTTACCGAGAAGGAAGCGATTCAGGCAAAACTTGACGCAGCCGGCAAGGCGCAGACCTTCCTTAACGAGAAACTTCATTCACTTTTCTCATCCGGCATCACAAAAGCCGACGGATACCTTGCAGCCAACAACCTGGCTCTTACGGACTGCGGTACCAGAAGCAAGCGCCTTGAGCTTATTGAAAACAGACTCAATACCCAGCTCTCCACATTAAAGGAATTAAAGAGCGAGAACGAGGACGCGGATATGGCAGAGACCGCCATCAGACTCACCAGCGCCAAGTACGCATACGATGCGTCCCTTATGGCAACATCCAAGTCCATACAGCAAACACTTTTGAATTACATTTAGGTTAATATAAACACTCTTGCAGGAGGAAGCAAAATGACTATTGAAACTCGTATTTTTGGCGAAGTTACAATTGATTCCGGCAAAATCATCAATTTTGAAAACGGAATCATCGGGTTCCCCGACCTTAAGCAGTTCGCCCTTATCCATGACGTGGAGCAGGGTAATAACGCCGGCATCCGCTGGATGCAGTCTCTTGAGGAGCCTGCTTTTGCAATGCCCGTTATGGATCCCCTCATCGTTGCACCCGACTACAATCCCATGGTTGACGATGAGATCTTAAAACCCATCGGAAACATCGATCCCGATGAACTGCTGGTGCTTGTTACCGTAACGGTTCCGAAGGATTTAAAGCTCATGAGCATCAACTTAAGAGCTCCCATTGTTATCAATGTGGCCGAGAGAAAGGCTGTACAGATCATTCTCGAAGGCGAAGAATATAAAGTTAAGTTCCCCATTTACGACATCGTAAGTGCACGGAAGAAGGAGGGCGCATGTTAGCATTATCCAGAAAAAAGGGCGAAGCGCTCATTATAAACAATAATGTTGAGATAACGGTCCTCGAGATCAAAGGCGAACAGGTTAAGATCGGTATCACCGCTCCCAAGGAAGTTCCGGTATACCGTAAAGAACTCTATGTTCAGATTCAGGAGTCCAATAAAGAGGCTATGAGTACCGATGCTTTGGAAGGATTAAAAAATTTATTCGGTTAACTCTAAACTTTTCTTGTTAACGTTCCGATAAATGTATTGACAAGGAACCTTTGCGCGCAGCACGGATGCTGCAGAAGGAGAATTGAAATGGCACTTGAACCTATTAACAGCGTAATGACGGTACAGGCTCAATCGTATCAGCCAAAGCCTGTAAGTACCAAGCCTGCAATGGAGTACACGGATGTTTCTATCGCGGCAGACACCCCCAAGGTGGACAATACCACCCAGGTTGTCGAAAACACAGAGGCAAAATCAGATTCCTCTTATAACCAGAAAGACAGAGAACCCTCTAATGAACAGCTTCATAAGGCGGTCGAAGAGATCAACAAGAAGATGTACAACTCAGAGGTTGCTTTCGGCTTTCATGAGAAAACAAACCGTGTAACCATTAAGATCATCGATAAGGAAACCAAAGAAGTCATCAAAGAACTTCCTCCCGAGAAAACTCTGGACCTTATCGCAAAGGCATGGGAACTTGCGGGACTTATGGTAGACGAGAAGAGATAATTCCGTTCTTTAAGGAGGAATCTTTATGACAATGCGAATCACCGGAATGTACTCCGGACTTGACACCGACTCTATTATTCAGGAGCTTGTTAAAGCACGCTCCGTTAAAGTTGATAATACCAAGAAGGGCAAAACGAAGCTTGAATGGAAGCAGGAGGCCTGGACTTCCCTTAATACCAAGGTGAAGTCTCTTTTCAGCAGCACTCTTTCAAAGCTTCGCTTTTCTGATGCTTACAAAAAGAAAAACACCACCGTAAGCAACACCAACGCGGTATCGGTGATCACCGGCGACAAGGCCATGAACGGCGTACAGACCCTGTCCGTGAAGAAACTTGCAAAATCCGGATATATGACCGGCGCTGAGATCACTACCAAAGACGGCTCCAAGGCCACCGGCGATACCCTCATTAAAGACCTTAAACTTAAAGATTATAACGGCAACGTTCTTAATTACGAAGAAGGCGGTTCCTTTACCGTTAACGCAGGCGGCAAGGCAACCAGGATAGACCTTAACGCAGAAACAAAGATCTCGGACGTTGTTACCAAATTAAATGAAGCAGGCGTCAGCGCAAACTTTGACGAAGCAAACGGCCGTATCTTTATAGCCAGTGCTCAGAGCGGTGCGGACAATGACTTCGCTATTACCGCCGACAATCTGGGAGGCTTTTCCGCATTGAGCTTTCTCGGGATCAATTCCGCAAACTCCGATGAAGAGAATGCAAAGACCGCTGCCGAGTATGAAAAGCTCAGGACCCTGGGCGCACAGCTTAACGACAAGCTCGTATACGTAAACGACGGCGAGGGTAACCCGACAGCTCAGATCGATTATGCGGCCACCATGGAAAAGATAGAAAGCGAACTGGGAGTCGAGAGCGACCTTTACAAAGCCATCAAAGAAAACATGGGCGATTCGGATGATGCTTTCAGCATCGGCATCGATATGCTCAAATACAGAGCGGATTTCGCAAACAGCGTAGAATCCGAATACGGTGACGCTGCTTTGTACTCACAGGCAGTCCGCATCAAGGGACAGAATGCATGGATCAAATTAAACGGCGTTGATTATTATTCAAACAATAACAATGTCGAGGTCAACGGCCTTACCTTCACCTGCTTTGCAGAAGCGGAAAACATCACCGTTACCACCCAGGAAGACACCGACGGAATCTACGACGTGATCCGCGATTTCTTCAAACAGTACAACGAAATCATCAACGAGATGGACAAGCTCTACAATGCGGATGCAGCCAAGGGCTATGAACCCCTTACCGACGAAGAAAAGGACGAGATGTCCGATAAGGAAGTCGAGAAGTGGGAACAGAAGATAAAGGATTCCATCCTTCGTAAAGATACGACCCTCGGAACTCTTGCTTCCACCATGAAGCAGGCCATGCAGGAAGGCTTTGAAGTTAACGGCGAAACAATGTACCTTGCAAACTTCGGCATCGAGACCATGAGTTACTTCCTGGCTCCCGACAATGAAAAGAACGCTTTCCACATTGCCGGCGATGACAAGGATGCGAACTATTCGAGTCAGCCCGACAAGTTAAAGGCCATGATCGCTACGGATTCGGAAACCGTTATCAGTTTCTTTACCCAGCTTTCAAGAAACCTTTACGGAAAACTGGATAAGCTTTCCGCAAGTACCGATGATACCAGCAAGGGCTCCTTCTTTGAGGATAAGAAATACAAGAGCGATATCAAGTCCTACGAAGCAAAGATAGCCGAAGCAGAGAAAAAACTGGCCGCATACGAAGACAAATACTATAAGAAGTTTTCTCAGATGGAAGTAGCCCTCAGCAAACTTCAGTCTTCCACCAGTTCCATCACCGCAATGCTTGGCGGCGGACAGCAATAAAGAACGGGAATAATTTTCTTAGGAGATTTTAAATGGCTTTACCTAATGCGTACGCTCAGTACACCAACAGTAAGATCCTTACGGCATCCCCGGCGGAGTTGACACTCCTTCTTTATGAAGGTGCCATCAAATTCGGGAACATCGCGATCCTTAAGATCGAGCAGGGAGATGTTGAAGGTGCTCACAACAATATAGTCAAGGTTGAGAAGATCATCGACTATTTCAGAGAGACCCTCGACATGAAATACGCGGTGGCGCAGGACTTCGAAAGAGTATATGTTTACCTTTCGGCGCGCCTCCTGGAAGCAAACTCCCGCAAGGACAAAGAGATCATGACAGAGGTAGTTGACCACATCCGCTCCATGAGAGACACCTGGAAGGAAGTTATGAAATCTGTGAGGTAAAGATGACCAACACATACGTAACGGCTCTTGTGGAGAGCCTGGAGAAAAAGAACCGGGTTCTCGACGAGATATTGGAGAAGAATAAAGAGCAAAAAGAACTTCTTTCGGAAGATCCCTTTTCTTTTGAGAAGTTTGATAAGAACACCGAAGAGAAGGGAGTCCTTATCTACAGACTCAATCAACTTGATGAGGGCTTCGAATCCTTATATGCAAAAGTAAAAGCAGAACTTGATATGTATAAGGATGCTTACGCCGACAAGATCCGCCGTATGCAGGAACTGATCCGTGAGATCACGGACAAAAGTACCACCATTCAGGCAGAGGAAGCACGTAACAAAGCAGCCCTTGAACAGGTATTCAAAAGCGAGCGTGACAAGCTTAAAAGCGGGCGTTCCGGGGTAAAAGCCCTTAAATCCTATTCCCAGGCCATGAACTTCAGAAACAATAATTAACTCAAAATTAATTTAAAATGGTATTAAGTCGGAGGGAAAGTGTCCGATAAATAATACAAGGAGGCGAGAACCTCCTAAAACCCGACGGGTTTGGGTGCGCACGGCTTGAACCTGTCAAAGCCAAAAATGGCGGCATGGATGCCGCATAACACATATTTTCAAGGAGGAAAATAA
>DBVS01000002.1:0-240 GCA_002308235.1 Lachnospiraceae bacterium UBA1258 | reverse complement strand
AAGATTAACCGTGCGGCTGACGATGCAGCAGGCTTATCCATCAGTGAAAAGATGCGTAAGCAGATCCGTGGTTTAACTCAGGCTTCTTCAAACGCACAGGACGGTATTTCCGCAGTGCAGACAGCAGAAGGTGCACTTACCGAAGTACACGATATGCTTCAGAGAATGGACGAACTTGCAGTTAAGGCAGCAAACGGAACGAACTCCAAAGACGACAGAGATTACATCCAGGCAGAAGTT
>DBVS01000013.1:1350-2560 GCA_002308235.1 Lachnospiraceae bacterium UBA1258 | reverse complement strand
AGTCAAGTGAAGGAAGGGTATTCCAAAAAGATTCATGACAGCACAAGGTTTACCAAAGAGGTATCGGAGGTAAGCCCAGAAGGTGAAGGATATACAAGCTATGAATATCACAGTAATCCAAATTCGAGGCAGTGGCAGAAGCGAAGTACTCAAAAAGAAATCATGAGAAGGGGTACTCAGGCGAAAGCAGCCAATACAGCCGGTGATTTTTTCTCGTCTGTCGGTCAGAAGTTAGAGGCACTTGCTCAAAAGATGAGCGAAGCGGTAATGACATTTGCAAGAAACAATCCAATCGCTTTAATCATCGGCGGAGCATCCTGCATAGGAGTAATCAGTGCTTCAACAGCATTTCCGGCGATGGGGATGATGTTTAGCGGTGCTAACAACGTGGTAGTGGCGTCTTCCTTTACAGCAGAAGATGCAGCAATTGTTGCAGTAGAGGAAGATTATCAGGACCTGGAGGATGCTTTAAGAGATCAGATTGATGATATCGAAGAAGATTATCCGGGGTATGACGAATACAATTATAACCTTGCGAGTATTACACATGATCCGTTTGAACTTGCGGCACTCTTAACTGTGCTTTATGAGGATTATACGGAAGACGAAGTACAGAATGAACTAAAAACCATTTTAAACGGCCAATATGACTTAATCCTAAACCCACGAACCGAAACCAGAACGAGGACGGTAACCAAGTGGCACTGGGTAACGAAAACCAGGGAAGTTGAAAAAATCGGCTTCAGATGGGAAGGCGGAAGGCTTGTTTCTTATACGTACACGGATACGGAAGAATATAAAGTATATGAATCCTATGAAGAGGAAGAAGAGTACGAGTATAAGATACTTGATATCACACTTACAAGGCAGTCAATTGGCTCGTATGTGCTTCAAAGAGGTTTATCTGATGATCAGCTTGGCAGATATCAGCTTTTAATGGAAACAAAGGGTAATAAACCTGATGTATTTGATTAACGGAGGTAAATTCAATGAACGAAAGAAAATATGATAACCTGGAGCGTATGCGAAGGGATATTCAAAAAGACCGTGATAAGGTCGAAGCGCTTCTTGAACAGATTAAAGCAAAGGAAGCAAAGTTAAAAGAAGCAGAAGCTGTGAGAGTTGTTGCAGATGTGGAAGCAATGAAGCTTTCTCCCGAACAGATTGGTTCTTTACTTGATATGATTGCAAACGGTCAGATCCAGATTGA
>DBVS01000013.1:0-1253 GCA_002308235.1 Lachnospiraceae bacterium UBA1258 | reverse complement strand
AAAGAAGGAGGATTCAGATGATGAAGACTAAAAACAGAATAGTTAAGAAGGTTACGGCTGTCGGTTTATTATCGGCAGCTTTTTTAATGAGCATTTCACCTATGACGGTATATGCAGCGCCCAAAGAGGGGAATGTGGAATGTACCTGCACAGAGAAGTGCGATGAAGAGCATGTAAACGAAGAATGTGAAGTATGCGCATACGATTACACATTCTGCCAGGCAACGGAACCGATTATCACCGGAAAGGAGGAACTTGAAACAGGTGGGGATTCCGAGGAAGAAGACGATGTGAAATACGGACCGCTTACACCCGATGGCAACATGGAACTTGTAGATGATTACGGTTCTTTAGAAGCCGGCGGTAAGCAGTTTATTACGATTCTTACCAAATCCGGGCATTATTTTTATATCATTATCGACCGTGATGATAAGGGAGCAGAAATCGTTCATTTCTTAAACAAGGTGGATGAAAGAGATTTGCTTGCTCTTATGGAAGATGATGAAGTGAAGGAATACGAAAAGGAAGTTAAAGCATCTGAAGAAGCAGTTGAAGATTCAGAAAGCACAGAGGATGAAGAGACTTCCGAAGGCATCGGACTTATTCAATTTCCAAAACTTGGAGAAAAGAAAGAGCCTACAGAGAAAAAGAAATCGAATGCTCTTCCTGCAGTGGCAGTCATTGTTGTAATCGTAGGAGTCGGCGCATTTTTCTTCTTAAAGAAGAATAAGGGTAAGAAGCCTGCCAAAAAGACGAAAGATCCCGATATGGATTATAACGAAGAGGATTATCTGGAAAGCCTTCCTAAAGAGGGAGAGGACGATTACGATATTCCCGATGTTGATGAAGAAGATGGTAACAATTAATTACGAAACCGGGGCGGCCAATTGGTCGCCCTTTTTGAAAGGAGTAAAGCTATGGCAAAGAAATCAAGATATTTAGCATACGCACAGGGTATGCAGGCATTAAAGCAAAGAGATAATGGAATCATTTTTTCGGACAACACCCTTAAGAATGAGGCATCCATTATGAAGCGTTTAACCGAGATGAAAGAAGAAGCAAAGAAAGTCAATGCAAAGAAGGAGGGAAACTAATATGAGCGATTTTGATAAGTCTACGTTTGATCCCAAGGCGGCAGCTGAAGCAAGGAAGGCTGAAATGGAAGCCATCAGCAATAAGCTTGAGCAGGGTGTGAAGGATGTCTTTAAGGAACAGAACTTTAAGGACTATCTTAACTTCTGTGCAAAGCTTCC
>DBVS01000024.1:297-11870 GCA_002308235.1 Lachnospiraceae bacterium UBA1258 | reverse complement strand
TACTGTACGACGTTCCAGTTGTTGGCCGCCAGTACATCCTGGGAGCGCTGATTTAAGATCGCATTTAAAGTCAGCCTGTCTTCCCCGGGTCTCTGGGTCACGTTGAAAGTCATGGAATAGGCGCAAGGATACAGATTCATCTCATGCAGATCCTGATGAACATAGATGTTTGTAAGGATCCTGCGGCTGAAGGGGTTGTTCTTAAGATCATAAAGAACCCTGTCAACCTGATCCATCATGCCTTCTTTGTATTGATGTTTAACACCCATCTGGTAGCCGTAGGCCTTCCCGATGGAACCGTCGGGATCTGCCCATTCATCCCAGATGTGGCTGTGAAGGTCATGAATGTTGTTTGACTTCTGCTGCCATATCCAAAGGACTTCGTCTGTGGCGCTTTTGAGCGCCGTTTTTCTGAGCGTGAGAATGGGGAACTCCTTGCGAAGATCGTAACGGTTCACCACACCGAATTTTTTAACGGTATATGCGGGGGTTCCGTCGGGCCAGTGAGGACGAACCTTCTCCCCTTCGGTACTCGTTCCGTTTTCAAGAATGTCCTTGCACATATCGATAAAAATTCTGTCTGCTACGCTCATTTTCTTTTCCTTTCTCGCGTTTTATACGAGTATAGCATCATTCTCTTTCAACCTCAAGGCTGAAAGATCTTAAAAATTCCGTAAGACAAAGGTACGGCGGTGACTTTCGCCACCGCCGCAGAAGAGATAAACTATTTGATATTTTCCTTTAATTCCTTGAGAACCGGATCCATCAGGTAAGCCCAGCTGTCAAGCCAGTTCTTCCATTCGGTTTCAACGTCGCCCTTGTTAACAACGATGTTCGCAAAATCCTTCTCGTATTCGAAGGAAAGAGCTGCGGTGGCATCGGAGCTGTAAAGGTAGATATCGTAATCGATGGGAGGACATCCGCCGTTCTTTCCGAGTTCTTCTTTAAGCTTGTACATCTTGATCGTCAGATCCCTGTACTCCTTGGGGTAGTTGGGATTGATAAGAACGAAGTCGTCGGAGAGCATGCAAAGCTGATGATATACGGGGTAGATNNGAAGGATATTTGCTTCGTGCATCCTTACCTGCCTCGAGAAGGGATACCATTTCGCCCTTATCATCATACTTCCAGTCAACGCCTTCAAATCCCATACGGATGAGGATCTGGCCTTCCGCGGTACAGGATTCGTCAAGCATATCCATGTAGCGTTCCCACTTTTCGATGGGCATCTTGGGGTTGAACATTATAACTCCCCAGAAGTTTCCTCTGGGCGCCGAGTGATAGGTTCCGTCGTTTGCGGTGATGAAGATCTGTTTTACACAGTCATCATAGTTAAGTCCCAGGTTATCCTTCATACGGTTGGCAACGTCCTGCTGGTAACGGGCACCGCCCTGATACCACATAAGTCCGGATACGCCGCGTACGTAGAAGTCTTCAACGTCCTCAGAACCTGAGTAGGAATAGAATTCCTTGTTAAGAAGTCCTTCGTCGAAAGCCTGTCTCCAGATCTTAAGGCCTTCAAGGGTTTCTTTGTCCGCAAGACCCCACTTGAATTCGCTTCCGTCTCTGTAAAGATAGTAGTTGTTTGATGTGTAGGTGCTGCAGGTGCTTACAAATACGTTGTAGCAGTTGCCGGAAGAAAGTCCCATGGGGATAAGGTCCTTACCCACCTTGCCGGGATCCTGTGCCTTTATTCTGCGGGCATATTCCATGATCTCGTCGATGGTGTAGTAATCCTTGATTTCGATACCTACTGCCTGAGCCCAGTCCTTACGGATATAAACCATCATGTTGGTGGGGTTGATACCGGGTGTGCAGGGAAGGTTGTTTGCGTAGTTGGGCCTTGCAAGGAAGTAGGTCTTGCCGGTCATTTCCTTGAAGGTGGGCTGAAGTCCCGCATACTGCTGAACCTTTGCAACGTTGGGCCATCTTTCTTCCCATCCGTCGGGGAATTCAAACAAAAGACCCTGGTCAACCCAGTCCATCATCTGAGGGTGCTTATAGTCATAAATGGTAACATCGGGAAGGTCTTCCGCATATACCCATGTATTTACGGTCTGATCCCATTTGTCGCTTGAAATGGAGTTGATATCCCACTTGAAGTTGTACTTCTGCTCCCAGTACTGAGTCATGGCATCATCGGGTGAGTTGTAATCCGTAGACTCGGTAATCTGGATACTTGCATAGCTGTAAACGTAGGGTTCGCTGTAGTCTTTTTCTTTTGCTTCCTGTGAAACAGAAGTTGAGCCTGCATTGCTTGCGGGCTTTGCCGTACTGCCGGCTGAACCTGAGTTGCTTGCGCTGTTGCCTTTGCCGCACGCGGCAACGGACATTGTCATCATTGCAGCAAGAATAACGGCAACGGACCGCTTAAACAGTTTTTTCATAAATACCTCCTCATGTTTGAACAATAAGTTCCAATCTATAACTATACCGCCCGGGATGGTATGGTTATCATTATTTTACCGCACCAAGCATTATGCCCTTGGTGAAATATTTCTGTAAGAAAGGATATATGCACATTACGGGGATTACCGTAACCACCACGGCACCCATCTTGATGCCCGCGCTGAAGGTGAAAAGTTCCACCGACTCGGTAACGATATTGTCAAGATTCTGGGAATCAAGGACTATGTTACGAAGCACCAGCTGCAAAGGCGTATTTGCCGTATCTCTTACCATGATCATTGCGTTGTACCACTCGTTCCACCGATCCACCAGATAATAAAGGAACACGGTGGCGATAACCGGCTTTGAAAGGGGCAGCACTATTTTCCAGAGTATCCTGTACTCTCCCGCTCCGTCAAGTTTCGCGGATTCAACCAAAGATTCCGGCAGAGACTGGAAGAAGTTAAGCATGATAATCATGTAAAAGGTGTTGATACCTTCACTGAATGCAACGCCCCAAAGGGAACCGATAAGACCATAGGACTTGATGGTTAAGTACAAAGGAACGATACCGCCCGAAAAAAGCATGGTAAATACCACAAATCTTAAAAGGAACTTTCTTCCGGGATAACCGTTTCTTGATAATCCGTAGGCAATGGTCGTCGTCAGGAACATATTCATGGGCATTGCCATCAAAAGGAACTTTCCCGATGTGCGGTACCCTATCATGATACGTCCGTCTTTAAAAAGTGTATCGTAGTTCTCCCATGTAAACACCTTCGGAAAAAGAAGGAGCGGTGTGTCCGCATATGCCTTCGGAGTGGTGAAGGAAATTGCAAGCACGTTTATGAAGGGAAGCACGATCAGCAGTGCAAAAAATACAAGAACCACAAGGATTATTCCGTCGGAAACCTGAAATCTGGCCCGGTAATTTCTGATTGTCTTCATCAGTCGCTACCTCCCATAAGTCCGTTTCCGCCGAGTTTCTTGGTGATTGCATTGGCAACAACCAGGAAGCCCAAGTTAACGGTCGATCTGAAGAAACTCAACGCGGTGGAATAACCGAAGTCCGTTTTCTTCGCGTTGAATGTTACGTTGTAAATGTACATGTCGAGGGTCTGTGAAACCTTACGAACAGCTGCGTTGTCCATGTTGAACACCTGGTCGAAACCTTTGGTCATCACATTTCCCGCCGCCAGGATAAACATTATGGTGATGGTGGGCAGGATCGAAGGAAGGGTGATACGCCAGACCTTCTGCCATCTTGAGGCTCCGTCTATGTCCGCCGCCTCAAACTGTTCCTGATCTATGCCCGCTATGGCCGCCATGTATATTATGGAGCTCCAGCCGGCACCCTTCCATACTTCAGTTATGTAAACCAGCGGCACGAACAGCTTCGAGTTTCCGATGAAGTTTACGTACTTGCCTCCCATAAGCTCGATGGCGGAGTTTACAAGTCCGTCGTAGCTTAATACGTTTGTCAGGATACTTGCGATGATGACCCAGGAAAGGAAGTGCGGGAAGGTAAAGGTTACCTGCAGTACCTTCTTGAATTTACCCATCCGGAGTTCGTTTAACAAAAGTGCGAGAATGATGGCAAAGGGGAATGTAAGGATAAGTCTTCCGCCGTTTATCTTAAGGGTTCTTATTACCGCATCGATAAATCTGGGATCCTTGAATAACTTTTGGAAATGCGTTAGTCCGGCAAAAGGGCTTCCCCAGATACCGAGTTTTGCTTTGTAAGTTTTAAATGCCAGCGACAGGCCCGCCATGGGCACGTAAGAAAACAGAATATACCAGATGATAGCGGGAAGCATTATCAGATATATGCCTCTGAAACGAACGATTTCGCGAAGGGTTTTCTTGAATGTTCGTTTTCCCCCAACAGTTTTTGCCTTAGCCATAATCAGTCTCCTTCCCCTTTCTGAAAATAACTTAGCATATTGCGAATTGATGCAAAAGAAACAAAACTATGGTCGGATTGGAAAAAAATATGGTAATAATGACGGCAAAAAATTTATGATTGTCACATTTGGGTTAAATGATATAATAAATTCAGATGTTTTTGGGGGAATAAGAGGGATTTTTTTATGGAAAATGACAAGAGACTCTTTAAGGCAGTTCTGGTGGACGACGAAATCTGGGCTCTCCGCGGTTTGGCAGGCATAGTGGACTGGGCGGAGTACGGTTTTGACGTGGTCGGCAAGTTCACCGATTCCTCCGAAGCACTTTCAAACATCGAGGTCCTTAAGCCCGATGTTGTTTTTACGGATATAAGAATGCCCGGAATCGACGGAATGAAACTTATCGAAAGCATCAGAAAAGCCGATTCCCACGTTTCTTTTGTGATAGTCAGCGCTTACCGTGACTTTGAAATTGCCAGAAAGGCCATGAAACAGGAAGTCTCGGAGTATCTTATAAAACCCTTGGACAAAGCAGAAGTAAAGAACACCCTCACCGCTCTTTACACCCGCCTTTCTTCAAGTGCTTCCGAATTCTTTGATATAAAAAACTTCGATCTTTCAAGCGATAAGGCCCTTAAGAACCCCGATGTGATCAAATTCTTTAAGGCGTTTAAATTTACGGACCGGTCCCGCATTCTTCTTTCCGATTCGGAAATCAAAAATCTTCCCGGCCTTACGCCCGTTTCCGTAGGTGGCTTTGATTATGCCTATATCCTTTCCGAATGCGACAATCCCTACATACTGGAAGACAGGCTTAAGGGCACCCGCATAGGCTTGAGTACCGCCCTTTCTTCCTTCGAGGAAATTCCCGAAAAAATAAAAGAAGCAGGGAAATCCTTCCGAGGCTGCTTCTTTTTCTCCTATAACGAACAGACCGCAAAAATCCAGGAATATCTCTTCGACAATCTTGAAAACAAGATTTCCATGGAGGACGTGTGCGGTCACTTTTTCCTGTCCAAATCATATGTTTTCGAGCTTTTTAGGCTCCACACCGTAACAAGTGCCATGGGCTTTTTAAAGAGAGTCAGACTCTGCCGCGCCGCCGATCTGTTAAAAGAAAAGGGTGCAAGCGTCTCGGGTGTGGCAAGCCGTGTGGGCTTTGACGATGTGGGCTATTTTATCAAAACCTTCAAAGCAAAGTACGGAGTCACCCCCGAGCAGTATTCCCAGTTACGTTGATCTTATCTTCGCAGGATACAGGATCAGTTCGACTTTCGTATATTCACCGGGCTCGGAGTAAAACTGCATTTCGTTTCTTTCGTCAAAAAGCTTGATTCTTTCGTAGATATTCTTGATACCTATGCTGTCTTTGCGCGTGGTTTTCACACCGGTGTCCATGGCGTTCGTCCTGAGGGCATTCAGTTCTTCCGTACTCATTCCGCAACCGTTATCCTTAACCGTCAACTTCAAAAGTCCGTTTTCGGTAAAGCCCGCACGCACCGTGACTATGTTTTTCTTTCCGGCCACAGTGTTGACAAACGCATGCTTTATGGAATTTTCAACCAGGGGCTGCAAAATCATGGAAGGCACCCTGTAATCTGCCGTGGAATCATCGATCTCCAGATTTAAAACGTATTTATCCGGAAATCTGTAGCTGGTGATCCTGAAGTACTGCTCCAGCATATCGATCTCCGCGGACAAAGAAACCGTCATGTCCGAATACAGGGAATATCTGAACATTTTCGACATGGCGCTGACGATGTCTTCTATCATTTCGGCATTGTAATACTGGGCCATTGACCGCACGCACTCAAGGGTGTTAAAGAAAAAGTGCGGATTTATCTGGCTTCTGTAGGCCATCATTTCGGCTTCCTGCTGTGCCACCGTGGCGGAAAGCAGCATTTCTCTGGTCTCCTGCTCTCTTCTGGCGGAATACTCAAGTCTGGCGATAAAGAAAAAGAACACTCCGAAAAGCACCAGCAAAAATATTGCCACCACCACAAAGGTCTTATCCAGAGTCATATTCTTCATTTCAAGCAGGCTGACCGGCGCCAGACTGACATATTTCCCGTTTTCGTCTGAATAAACGTGAACGAAGTAACGCACACCGCCGAATTCGTATTCTTTGTCCCCGTCCTTTAAATGGACCAGGTTCTCGGACGCCACGCTGTCAACAGGGCGGATCTCGCTCACTATCTCGTTGTTAAAGACATAATAGCAGGAATCGTTTGCACCTATGATGTCTTCGCAGTTTCTGACTATGGGTCTGAAATCGAACAGAATGGCGCAGATCCCCCGCTCTCTGGACCTGTGTGCGATGCCCACCGCAGTCCTGTAGATGGGAGTATAAAGAAAATAGAAGGTGGCGGATTTGTCCTTTAAAGGGACATCCGAAATAAAGCTCTGTTCAAGATTGATCTCCCGATCAAAGCCGTAAAGTTTCATGTTGTTCCTGAATCTGTCGTAATACTCCGATACGGTGTAAAGATGCCCCGTATCGGAATAATAAAACAGGTCCATGATATATTCGTTCTGATCTCTGGCGGTGGCGATAAGCTCTCTCGAGGTTGAGATATTCTGAAGCTTCTCCCCCGCATCGTCGGAAAACAGTGCTCTTTGAAGTGCCGAATTGTATCCCGGTCCCTTGGCGGTGTCTATTACGTTATTGATCACATCCGAGACCCTTCCGCTGACATAGGCTCCGTCACGGGTGAGGGAATCGTATATCTCGCGCCTCATGGTCCTTCGCATGTAAAAAAAGTAATAGGAGAACAGGATCAGCAATGCCACCGCTGCCACGATGACATAAACCGTTATTTTAAAATTCAGGGATTTTCGTCCGGCTTTCATTTTCTCTTTCTTTTGCCCTTCCTGGGCTTCTCGATAATGGGGTCTGAATCCGGATCCCACTTGTCGGCAAGGGAATTGATCTGACTCGTAAACTTCGCAAGATCCTTGTTCGCATGATCTCTGTTCTTCTGGATAACGGCAAGCAAACGCTGTCCGGCAGCAAGAAGACGTGCAAAGGCATCGGAAATGGATGTGATCTTCGGCTTCTTCTTTTCGGGAGCGGCTTCTTTGACGATCTCACCGGTGGCAAGATCCACCACGGTACCCGAGAAGGGTGCGTAAGCCGGGATCTTCATTTCTTTGTTGACATATTCCGTAAAGGCCTCACAGGACATGTCGTCACCGTGAACCATAAATACCTTCGAAGGTTTTTCCTTAAAGGCTCCCAGCCACTCCGCAAGTCCGTCTCTGTCGGCGTGTCCGGAAAGTCCGGGAAGGGAAGTGATGGCTGCCCGGACGCTTATGGATTCGCCGAAAAGCTTTACCTCTTCCGCACCTTCTACCAGAGCGCGTCCCAGAGTACCCTGAGCCTGATAACCTACAAAAAGCACGGTACACTCGGGTCTCCAGAGGTTATGCTTTAAGTGATGTCTGATACGGCCGGCCTCACACATGCCCGATGCGGAAATGATGACCTTGGGCTCTTCGTCAAAGTTGATGGCCTTTGATTCTTCACTTGATATCGCAAGGTTCAGCCCCGGGAATGTAAGGGGATTATCGCCTTTTTTGATGTATTCCATCGCTTCGTCATCGAAGCAGTCTATGATGTTTTTCTGAAAGATCTCGGTTGCGTCAACCGCCAGAGGCGAGTCCATATAAACCGGAAAATCATGGTACTTTACCAGGTCCCGTTCCTTTATCTGCTTGATAAAGAAAAGGATCTCCTGAGTACGACCCACCGCAAAGGAAGGGATGACCACATTTCCGCCGCCGTCAAGGGTTTCCTGAATAATTGCAGCAAAATCCTCCACGGAATTGGTTTTTGCTTTTTCATGGAGTCTGTCACCGTAGGTGGTTTCCATGATGACATAGTCGGCTTTCTCCGTGTAGGCGGGGTCCTTGATAAGAGGCTGGTCTTTGTTTCCGATATCCCCCGAAAATACCACGGTCTTTCTGATGCCGTTTTCGTTAAGGAAGATCTCTATGCTGGCGGAACCGAGCAAGTGTCCGATGTCCGTGAAACGAACCGTGATGCCCTCTGCGATCTCAACCATGGAGCCGTAAGCACAGCCCACCAGATGTTTGATGGCCCCGTCGGCGTCCTCCATGTTGTAGATAGGCTT
The DNA here is from genome assembly GCA_002308235.1 of Lachnospiraceae bacterium UBA1258. Taxonomy (GTDB): domain Bacteria; phylum Bacillota; class Clostridia; order Lachnospirales; family Lachnospiraceae; genus UBA1258. Next base: position 3,445 of record DBVS01000024.1, on the reverse strand, counting down.
AAAATCGTCTTGAAGAGCGTCACTGCGCTTCTTTTTACGGTTCTTCCATTCAGCTTCCTGCATCTGGATGTGCGCGCAGTCGCGAAGCATGATGGAGCAAAGCTGTTCGGTTGCGTAGGTAGTGTAGATCTCGCCGCGAAATCCCTTTGAATAGATGTAGGGGAGCATACCTGAGTGGTCCACGTGAGCATGGGTCAGAAGAACGAAGTCCAGCTCCGCCTCACTGCAGGGAAGTCCTTTGCTTTCGTAGGAAATGTTTCCCTGCTCCATACCGCAGTCCACGATAAATTTCTTGCCGCACGCCTCTATAAAGTGGCAGCTGCCCGTTACCTGATGATCGGCACCGACAAATTGAAGTATCATTCGGAATCTCCTTCCTGATATTGGGTTGTGAAACTCGATGCGAACCGAATTCGATGACTGAATAAGCAAGTTAGGATTCGGCAGAAATTACCATATATAGATTATAATATATACACATATACTCTATCAAGTGTTCATTAAAAAGAAAGCATAGAAAAAGGGGCTATAAAAACAGCCCCGAAAGAAACACCGAAAGAACGGCCGCAGCCGCAACGATCACCAGACTTTTTTCAAAGAAAGCAACGATCAGCGCCACAAGGGTTCCCACTAATGCCGTCCAGAAACTGTCCGTGCAGTAAAAGATCCCCGGGAAGGTCAGTCCCCCCAGTACCGCATAGGGAACGTAATAAAGAAAGGATCTGATGAACCGCGACCTTATCTGCTTGGTAAAAAGGGTAATGGGAAGGGCTCTCGGAATATAGGACACCAGGGCCATCACCACCGCCGCAACAAAGTAATACATTTCTTTATTCATGCGCATCGCCCTCCCTGTCCTTTATGGGCGCCAAAGCCGCCATGACAGCCGAAGCAGCCACCGTGGCAATGATGAGCGCAAAGCCCTCTCCGATCTTTATGAAGGGCACGTATTTAATAAGACACATGATACCCACGGAAATGAGTATGGTGCAAAGGATTGCAAGAGAATGCTTGGCAGGCGGCACTATGATCGCGATAAACATGGCATAGAGCCCGATACCCATGGCCACCTGCAGCCTTTCGGGAAGGATGATCCCCACGGCCGCGCCCATGAAAGTACCTAAAGTCCAGCCAATGACAGGAGTCAGGATTAGCCCGTACATGTAGTGGGCCGTCACCTCCCGCTCCCTGGTGGAAGCTATGGCAAACACCTCGTCCGTTATTCCGTAACCGAAAAGCAGCTTCTGACCGACCTTGGTGGAACGGTCAAGCTTCTGGGAAAGGGAAAGGCTCATGAGCATGTAGCGTATGTTGATGACAAATACCGACAGTCCGATCTCAAAATAGGACGCAAGTCCCAGCATGAGCCCGGTACCCGCAAACTGCCCGGCGCTTGTAAGATTCGACAAAGAAATAAAGACCACCAGAGGAAGCGGGATTCCTCCCTCCACGGCCCAAATGCCAAATGTAAAGGATACCGCCAGGTATCCTACACCTATCGGTATCCCTTTTTTAACTCCGTCTTTAAATTCAGAAACTTTACTGTAATTACTCATTTGGATTTAAATACCCGGTCGCTGCAGATCTCCCACCAGGGACCTGACCGTTTCTTCAAGGGTGTGCCTGGAAAACGGTTTTGATATGCAGTCGGTTACCCCTTCTTCTCTTAAGACCTCTCCGTAGTCGGAAAAAGAGTTGGCGGTTATGGCGATGATGGGAATCACGCCCGCGTCCGCCCTGTCAAGCCTTCGAATATTACGAATGGCCTGAATTCCGTCCATTACCGGCATCATAATGTCCATGATTATGATGTCAAAGAAGTCTTCCTCGGATTCCTCGAATTTGGAAACGGCTTTTTCCCCGTCGTTTGCAGAGAACACTTCAAAACCCATGTCCCTCAGCTGTAATTCGATTATTCCCGTGTTGATCTCGTTATCATCAACCAGTAAAGCCCTCAATGCAGTATCCATATTCTCCCCATATCGTGCGGCTTTCGCCTACAATTGGATTATATCACAAATACGGGAAAAATCATCCTTTATTTTGAGCTTCCACAAGTCTGTCGCCGCAGTAGATCTCACGAAGCTTCGGCTTCTCGATCTTTCCGGTGGGGTTCCTGGGAATATCCGCGAAAATGACCCTGTGAGGTCTCTTGTATCTGGGCAGAGCCTTGCAGAATTCCATGATCTCTTCTTCGGTAACGACCATGTTGGATTTTAATTCGATTATGGCTGCGGAAACCTCTCCGAGACGTTTGTCCGGAAGTCCGATGACCGCAACGTCGTGAACCGCCTCGTTCGTGCGGATAAAGTCTTCGATCTGTACGGGATAGATATTTTCACCGCCGCTTATGATAACGTCTTTCTTACGGTCGACAAGCATGATAAAACCGTCCTCGTCGGTAACGGCCATATCGCCGGTGTAAAGCCAGCCGTCCTTAAGGACTTCATCGGTGGCCTTCTTATCGTGATAGTAGCACTTCATGACGCCGGGGCCCTTAACGATAAGTTCTCCCACTTCGCCCTGTTTAACGGGGTTGCCGTTTTCGTCCACGATCCGGGTTTCCCAGCCATAGCCTGCTTTGCCGATGGCACCCACCTTGTGAATATTCTCAACTCCGAGATGTACCGCGCCGGGTCCGATGGATTCGGAAAGTCCGTAGTTTGTATCGTAATCGTGATTCGGGAAAACTTCCTTCCACTTTCTGATAAGGCTCGGGGGCACGGGCTGTGCACCGATGTGCATGAGTCTCCACTGTGAAAGGGTATAATCGGAAAGTTTGATGGCACCGGAATCTATTGCTTCAAGGCAGTCCTGAGCCCAGGGAACCAGGAGCCAGACGATGGTGCACTTTTCGTCTGAAACAGCTTTAAAAATGTATTCGGGTTTCGTTCCCTTTAAAAGAACGGCCTTGCTGCCTGAAATCAGGCTGCCGAACCAGTGCATTTTCGCACCCGTATGGTAAAGGGGCGGAATACAAAGAAAGACATCGTCTCTTGTCTGTCCGTGATGCTTTTGCTCAACGATCGCGGAATGTACCAAAGCCCTGTGCGCATGCAAAATCGCCTTCGGGAAGCCCGTGGTACCCGAAGAGAAGTAAATGGCCGCGTCATCGTCGTCCGAGATCTCGATCTCGGGAGCCTTGCTT
>DBVS01000024.1:0-185 GCA_002308235.1 Lachnospiraceae bacterium UBA1258 | reverse complement strand
CAGTATTCGATCTCGTCGGAAGCATAGCGGAAATTAAGCGGTACCGCAATGGCTCCGATCTTTAAGATCCCGAAGTAAATGGGAAGCCACTCAAGACAGTTCATGAGAAGGATGGCAACCTTGTCCCCCTTCACCACGCCCCTTGCAAGCAGCATATTGGCAAATCTGTTTGCTTTTTCATCAAA
>DBVS01000090.1 GCA_002308235.1 Lachnospiraceae bacterium UBA1258 | reverse complement strand
GCTGAAAGACGTCTCTTGTGAGTAAGCTCTGCAAGAGGGTTGTTCTGGTCCATGAACTGGGACAGCTGTGAAGATCCGAAGAATTCCTTCACTGCAGCCTGTACGGGCTTGATGTTGATGAGAGCCTGAGGAGTAACCTCATCGGAATCGTGTGTCTGCATTCTTTCGCGAACAACACGTTCAAGTCTGGAAAGACCGATGCGGTACTGGTTCTGTAAGAGTTCGCCCACCGCACGGATACGTCTGTTGCCCAGGTGGTCGATATCGTCGTCGTTACCGACGCCGTACTCGAGATGGATATTATAGTTTACGGAAGCGAATATATCTTCTTTGGTGATGTGCTTCGGAACAAGGTTGTGAACGTTTCTCTTGATGGCATCGAAAAGTTCACCCTCGTTGTCGCCGTACTCACTGATAAGGCCTGCAAGAGTGGGGTAATGAACTTTCTCGGTAATTCCGAGTTCTGCGGGATTGCAGTCAACGAAGCCCGTGATGTCAACCATAAGGTTTGAAAGCACCTTAACAACGCGTTCCTCAGTCTGTACGAATACAAAAGGAACCGCTGCATTCTGGATGTCATCCGCAAGTTCTGCCGTAACCTTAACGCCCTTTTCGGCGATAACTTCACCGGTCTCGGGATTGATAACGTCCTCAGCCAGAATGTGGTTGCGGATACGGTTGCGAAGTGCAAGCTTCTTATTGAATTTATATCTTCCCACGCGGGCAAGATCGTAACGCTTGGGGTCGAAGAACATGCCCTCGATAAGGCTCTTTGCGTTATCTACGGAAAGAGGCTCGCCGGGACGGATCTTCTTATAGAGTTCAAGGAGACCTTCCTGATAGTTGGAAGCGGTATCCTTAGTAAGAGAAGCTTCAATCTTGGGCTCGTCGCCGAAAACCTCATGAATTTCGTCATTTGTTCCGAGACCGAGAGCTCTCAAAAGAACTGTGATCGGAACTTTTCTGGTTCTGTCAACGCGCACGTAGAACACGTCATTAGAGTCTGTTTCGTACTCTAACCACGCGCCTCTGTTGGGGATAACTGTCGTATAGAAAAGACGTTTACCTATCTTATCATGTTCAATGTTGTAATAAATACCCGGAGAACGAACCATCTGGCTGACGATAACTCTCTCAGCACCGTTGATGATGAAGGTTCCGGTTTCGGTCATAAGCGGAAGGTCGCCCATGAAAATATCATGTTCGATGATGTCTCCCGTTTCTTTGTTGCAAAGACGTACCTTAACTTTAAGCGGTGCCGCATAGTTGGCATCTCTCTCTTTGCACTCTTCGATTGTATACTTTGCGTCCTCTCTGAGAAGCTCGGAATCGATAAATTCGAGACTCAGATGTCCGGCGAAGTCCTCAATCGGAGAAATGTCGTCAAGCACTTCTTTCAGGCCGTCCTTAAGGAACCACTCGTAAGAATCCTTCTGTACCTCAATGAGGTTAGGCATTTCCAGTACTTCTTTAGACTTGGAAAAGCTCATGCGGGAGTTCTTACCCGAGGTCACAGGACGTATTCTGTTTTTTTCCATTGACATTCACCCCGTTCTAATTATTTGGCCCGATTTTGTTCATAAAAAAGCGCAAAAAAACACAGCACTCCAAAATAGAGCACTGTATATTGTAAGTCAACCGTTACTTTTTTGTCAATAAGGAATTTGCTTTTTTTTCAGTTTTTTAATTTATTTTCGAAAGTCCGTCTTCAAGGACTTTATAGAGGATCTTTGGATCCACAGGTTTAGGCAGGAATCTGTCGAAAACGGAGCTCTCGGGTTCGGTGGAATCAAAGGCAGGAACGTTTGCGGTCATGGCGACGATAAGGACGCTCTCCGCATCGGCTCTGCCGCTCTTTCTGATATGATCCGCCGCCTTTTCGCCGTCCATGACGGGCATTCTTATATCCATAAGAATCGCATCATACTTAAAGGCTGCGGAGGACATGAACATGACCACCGCCTCCTCACCGTTGGATGCGGTTTCCACGATTGCTTTCTTTCTTTCAAGAAGGGCAACGGCAATATCTCTGTTGATCTCGTTGTCTTCAACTACCAGGAAACACTTTCCCGAGAAATCGGACTCGACGATAACTTCTTCTTCCGTGTAAGAAGGCTCAAGCTTATTAAAGGAAAGACTGACTTCGAAGGTACTTCCCTTGTTCTGCTCGCTCTCTACCTTAATGCTGCCCCCAAAGGCTTCCACGATACCTTTAACGATCGCAAGTCCGAGTCCCGTCCCGCTGAATTCGGGATTGACCACCCGTGACTCCTGGGAGAAGGGCTCGAAAAGATGCTCCTGGAATTCCTCACTCATTCCGATACCGTCGTCGATCACCTTAAATACGCAATCGACCTTCGCGCCGGTTTCCGAAACGGTTCTTCCTTCAAAACGGATCGAGCCCCCTGCAGGCGTGTATTTAACCGCATTCGAAAGAAGATTTACGAAGATCTGGGTAAGACGCATCCTGTCACCAAGCACCGCTGTATCTTTCGGAAGTTCGAAATCGCAGTCGTAGCGAATGCCTTTCTTTGTGCACATCGGAACGATCATCATGTCGACAGCCTTCAAAAGGTCCGTGAAGGTCACACTTTCGGATTTTATGTTGAATTTATTCTGCTCGATTTTTGACATGTCGAGCACATCGTTTACAAGGCCCAGCAGGAACTGGCCCGAGTATCGGATCTTCTGTATGTTTTCGAACATGGTCTTCTTGTCCGCACTGTCATCTTCAAGCATTGCGGAAAGGCCGAGGATAGCGTTCATGGGCGTACGTATCTCGTGGCTCATTCGGGTAAGGAAGTCCTTTTGCACGCTCATGGCCTTGTCCTTTTCGGAAAGAGCCTGTTCCAGGGCGCGGTTGATCTTCTCTTCTCTCGAGACCATCTCGGTAATGTCCTGCTTAAGGATATTGATAAAAAGGCCCGAAGGACCCATATAGGAATACTGGAAAAGTTTCTTCCAGATACTTCCGTCGGGGGCGATCTCGTCCACGTAAATATCCAAAAGGCCGTTTTCGTCAAGTTCTTTTATGACATTTCCGATCTCTGCCTTCTTAAGGTATTCTTCCGCAGTTTCCGGCGCAAGTTTGGTGCGGGCATAGTTTTCCGCAATCTGCGGATAGGAAGCATTCAGTTCCGCACGCAATTCTTTTGTATCGTCAACCCTAAAGAAAATGGAATAATCGGAATCCTTTACGTAGCAGCAATCGAAATCGCAGCTGTTTTCCACAATCCTGTGAAGGACGCCCATCATGATGCGTTCTTCGGTGACATCCTCCATAAGCATGGTTCCGATGATCTCACCGCTGACGGGATGGATCTTTACGACCAGCTCCATGTCAAACCACAGAATATCGTTCTTTGAAAATACAAAGCCGCCCATGGCGGAAAAACGTCTCACGCCCGCATAGGCTTTCCGCTCGATGGCCTCGATGTCAAGAAGGTCCTCAAGGCGCCGTTTCGAACCTATATCGATGGAACGGGAAAGAAAACGTTCTTTGGCCTCGGACCATGCCATGCCTTCACTTAAAGAAAAGAGGTTCTTTGCCCTGACGTGCTCGATCTTTCTCTTGGTCACGCTGAACACAAAGGAAAACACCTTACGGGGCTTGATGGCATTTCCGCTTAAGATGCTGTATTTGTTTCTTCCTTCCCAGTAAACGTCTTCATACTCGGAAACGAATGCGCCTTTGGTCTCGTCAATGAAGGAAGCCATTTCTTCGTTAAAGATAAGACCTTCAACTCTCAAATAGCTGCTGATGACGCCTGCGGTAACAGCGATCAGACAGACCACCGCAATCTGAAGGATCTCGACTTCTTTGAGTTTCTCTCCGTCTCCGGTATACATTCCCAGACAATAAAGCGCAGCGCCCATAAGCTGTCCCGCTATAAGGCACAGGGGCTCTGCGATAAACTGGAGTGCGAGCAATCCCGCAACTACGGCATAAATGAGAAAATCTCTCGGGTAATTGTAGACGATCCTGATGTGCATGACCACGACAAATATCAGCACATACCAGACATTTGCCGCTATAGGAACGATGTTTGAATGCTTGTCATAAAGAAACCGTACCCCCATCATAAACAGGAGGCAGACCGGCAGATAGATTACAAATTCAAGGTGGATCGGCATCGCAAGGATAAACTTTTTCAGCACGAACACACCCAACGCAACGAGAAAAACTCCGAAGCCCCCAAACATGAGGCCAACGTAGTTTCTCTCGGCGATCTTGGCTCTGTTCTTCCCAAAAAGGGTTATGTTCAAAAAGCCTTTGCGTCTGCGGTAATTTATCACTGCTTATCCTCAATAACACGAATGTTTCTGAGTACCATGCCGTCCTGACCGAAGGCAAGGCCCAGGTACAGGTCGATGTTCATAAAGTTTTCGAGAGAGAGGCGCACCTCTCTGAACTCGGTATCGTCTCCGCTTAAGGAAACAACCTTTTTGGAGATTCCGTTTAAGCTCATGGCCATAGGGATCTGTGCGAGGGAAAGACCCGTATCGCTTTTCTTTACACCGGCTTCGAGCACCAGTGTATAAGGAACCAGCTTCTCAAGATGGAACCTGATCTTGTTGAGGGTACCCTTCGAAGTATCTATGATGCTTTCGTCGACGGCGGTTTCGCCGTTTACGGTAACGTAAATCTCTTTAACACGGTCAAATCCGTCGCTCTTGGGCTCATTTAAAACGGTTATTTCATCCTCGGCTCCGTTCATGCGTTCAAAAGCCACGGTGTTCATAGCAACGTTTAAGATTCTTCTTACATTTCTGATAAGTTCGGCTCTGGTATAGATGCCGGTCTCAAGACCCTTTGCGGAATCATCCCCGTTTCCGTTTTCCTTTGCGCCGGTGGTGCACATGTAAACATCGTTTGCACCTCTTATCATGAAGGAGGTCTTTGTCCTGGAAGCCTCACCGTTTTCATCATTGATCACTGCCCACCAGTCGGTACCGGTGATGCCCTTAAAGCCCCATTCTTTGCGAAGAACGGTTTCGTTCTGGTCGTAGCTTCCCGCAGTGTGGGTTCCGTTCAAGCTTCCGTAGGTGGTCATCACAAGATAAGCACCGCCCTCTTTAACGGCCATTTCGTACCCCTTTAAGTAGATCTCGCGAAGTGCGCGCTTCGAAACCACGCTGTCTATGCTGTGACGGCCCTTTTCCTGATTGTTGCAGGAGAAGTGCTTGATCATGCCGGTAACGCCAAACCTGTGCATGCCCTTAAGTTCCGCAACGGCCATGGCACCCGTAAGACGGGGATCTTCGCTGAAATACTCAAAGTTACGTCCGTTGAGGGGACTTCTGTGAATATTCATTCCGGGGCCCAGCAAAGAATCGATCTTGTTAAGTCTCAGTTCTTTTCCGAGATATTCATAAACCTCTGTGGCAAGTTCTGTGTTAAATGTGCAGGCAAGGGAGGTTCCGTTTGAAACCTGCATGGCCCTGGTGCCCGAATCCATCCTGATACCGCTGGGCCCGTCAGAGCAGCACAAAGCAGGTATTCCGTAGGAATTAAGTTCGTCGGTCACCCCTGCAAAGGCGGCTGCGGTTCCCGAGGTTACTCTCGGGGAGCACATACCCTCGCCTCTGGTCATGGCAATGAGTTCTTCGGTGGAAAGACCCGCAATGAACTCATCTATGGTGATTTTTCCGTCCTTTACGTCTTTAAGCTTATACTTCTGACTTCCCACGTAAGGAACGTCTTTAAGTGTCTTTATTTCTTCGGCACGTCTCTCCATGGGACCCACTTTACGCTTGGGTGCGGGCTCGTAGGCAAGATCTCCGTTTTTATCCCTGGTCATTCTCTTAAAGTCACGGATGGGAGCAAGAGCTTCGCTTAACTCCTCCGTAACGATAAGTTCGTTTAAGTTAATGCTTCCCACAGAAACCGCGTCACGAACATTGGCACCTTCAAATACGGTGTAATCACCCTTTTCAAGCACAAAGCAGTTTTCGTGCCCGGTGTAGCCACCGTCATCAAAAGAGGCCATATCACGGGCCTTAAAGGAAACCTTGACCGTTTCTTCGCTTTCGGCGGGGATCACGCCGGTCTTTGCAAAACCGATGAGCTCTCTTTCGGGTTTGGCAAGTTCACCTGTGGGAGCCTTGAAATATACCTGTACGGCTTCTTTGCCCGCAACGTTTCCCGTGTTCTTTACGGTAACCGTCACATCCACGTTCTCTCCGTCAAAGGAAAGGGATGCGCTGTGTGAAAAGGTGGTATATGAAAGTCCGAAGCCGAAAGGATAAAGCACTTTATCCCTGGCAAAGGTCTCAAAATAGCGATACCCTACAAAGATATCCTCGGCATAGATCCCGATGTTTGGATCGCCGAAATTACCTTCGCAAGGATAATCCTTTATATCCTGCGCAATGGTATCCGCAAGGCGTCCCGAGGGGTTAACTTTACCCGTTATAACGTCTGCGGTGGCGTTACCGCCTTCGACACCGCCCTGCCAGATATATAAAACGGCTGAGGGGTTTAATTCTTTAACCCATTTCATGTCGATTATATTTCCGGAATTGATCAAAACACAGACTTTTTTGAAATATTTCGTGAGAACCCTGAGCATATCGCGCTCATCGGCACGAAGAAGAAAGCTTCCTTCATCAGCGGTATTGTCCTTGTCTTCGCCTGCAAGACGTCCGATGCAGGCAATGGCGATACCGTTTTTCTTTGCGGCGGCTTCGACGATTTTCTCGTCAAGAGGCATTTCAATCTGGCTGAAGGGCTCACCTGCCCAGCCCACGCCCTTGTCGAAGGGGTGATCCTTAAGCCAATTTCTGTAGATTTCGGCTATGCTCTCGTCAAGGGTAATGTCCTCCGAGGCCTTTAAGCCTTCATAGATATTGACCACATAGGGAGTGTTTACGAGTCCGCCCGATCCCGTACCGCTCTTGATATAGTCAAACTGGGTACGTCCGAACAAAGCAACCTTCTCGCCCTTCTTAAGCGGAAGTGTTTCCGAGTCGTTCTTAAGAAGCACACAGCCTTCCGCGGCTGCTTCCCTTGCGATCTTTGCGTATTCTTGCCAATCGAATGTAAACTTCATAAATAATCCCCCGTTTACTTTTAATTTTTTGCCATCACTTGGTTTCTTCCGCCGTATCTTCCGTAACTTCGGCAGGCTGTTCGGGCTCTTTCTTTTTGAAAACAAATACTTTACTGAGTATGTAATTGAATATTACCACAAGAACCATGGAAACGCCCGTGGCAATGTAAACATTTATTCCAAGAACGGGTCCCAGAACCTCTGTAATAAGAAGGTCCAAAAGCCAGGTGGACAATCTTGATGCATGGAAATTAAGGAATTCCTTTACAATGGGGCCGTTTGATTTGAATACCAGCTTACGGCTCAAGGGATAAGAGGTTTCCACACCCGCGGTCCAGTTTACGACGCTTAATATAAAGGTCTGCGCCGCCGTAGGGTTCAGCGGATGCCCAAAGACCAGCCAGTTCCACAGGAACTTGGCGCCGAGGGATGTAATTGTTGCTATGACGCCCACAACCAGGTACCAGAAGAGTTCCTCGTACTTCCGGTACATCTTTTTAATGAAATCTATCATATAAAATCCTTATTCGATATTACTTATAGCTTAATAAAGCGATTCGATGAAAATCTTTACTGATTCTATGACATAAAATAAACCTTAGCCGCGTGAAAAATGCTTTTTTCTCTCGCGGCTAAGTGTATTGTATTTACAGAAAAAATTACTTCATAACAACGTCATCCCATGAATCTGAGGGAACAAGTGCAATGTAAGTCTTACCGGTGTTAAGGTAGATCGGATATCCGTCCTTGGAGAATATGGTAAGTTCTTCCATGTTGGCCTTGCTCCACTGAATCGGTATCGCATTTCCGTTGGTGATAAAATAGCCTTCGCCGGAGTTGATGGCATTGTAGATCATGTAACCGTCGCTTAAGGGTTCATAAGGCTCAAGCTTGGCTTCGTAAATGATGAGGTTCTTAAAGCTCATGACCGCATCATCGATGGCATCCTTGTAAAGCTTGTCATACTCATAGTAGTCGTAGGTCTTGGTCGTTTCGTTATACTTAAGAGTTGACTTGTTGTGAGGGAAAGGAAGCTCAACTGTCTTTGCGGTAACCGCATCGCTGTAGGCTTCGTTTGCATGCTCCTCGGTGGCGAACACGAAGTGCTTGCCCATGTAGAAGTCGTTGTATTCGGTCTCGTATCCGGCTTTCTTGATCTTGGTTTCAACGCCGAAATAGCTGTTGCCCGCATATTCGCCGACACCCTTATAGTCTTTGACGGTAACATATTCTTCGTAGAAGCCTGCTTTTCCTCTGTCGATTCTTGCAAAACCGCCGTTTAAGTGCTGCTTTGCGTTTCTCTTTGCAAGCCAGTCGTTGATCCAGAAGGGACCGCCGTCGTGAATGACAATGGCATTGTATTCGGGCGCGATGATAACGTTGGTGGGTCTTAAGCTTCGAACGTTACCGAATTCGGTGATGTTCTTCCAGTCCTTAATGATGCACATAAGTCTGGTGATACGTCCGTTGATGTTCGAGTTTACCATCTCGTATACGATGTCCGACTTGGTGGTTCCGTAGTGAGGAAGTGCGGTGCTTTCGTTATCTACCATGATCGCAAGGGGTCTCTGGGTCTCGATATCCTTGCTGATAATCTCGTTGGTAAGTTCGCTTCTGTACATTCCTTCGGGAATTACCTCAACCTGAGGTGCCGGTTCAGGCTCCTTATCGGATGTGCTGACCGAAACAGGGGTCTCACTGATCGAAATGGGAGAAACGGTAACTGTTGAAGAAGCAGATGCTCCTCCGTTTCCGCATGCGCTTGCAGTAAGCATAATGGCGGCAAGAACCGCCGATACGATTTTTTTCTTCATTTGTCCTAACCTTCATGTAAGTATTTGGACGCGCCTTCGTGCTTCCGCTTTCCACGGCACAGTCCACGGCTATTTTACAAAATATTGGACAAGAGTGCAAGGGGGAGATTCACTCCACAGTTACACTTTTCGCAAGATTTCTCGGTTTGTCCACATCAAGGCCACGACCTACGGACATGTAATAGCCCATAAGCTGCAGGGGGACTACGGCGAGGGAGTCTGCGAAAAGAGGATCGGTCTTGGGAATGTAGATTGTGAAATCCACGGTATCCTCGATTCCGTAGTTGCCGGCGCTGGTAAGGCCCATGAGATAGGCCCCGCGGCTCTTTACCTCCACCAGATTGGATCGGGTCTTTTCGTAAAGCTCCGGCTGGGTAAGAACTCCTATCACCAGAGTTCCGTCCTCCACCAGGCTGATGGTTCCGTGCTTAAGTTCACCGGCTGCATAGGCCTCGGAATGTATGTAGCTTATCTCCTTCATTTTGAGACTGCCCTCTAAGCAGATGGCGTAGTCCATGCCCCTGCCGATAAAGAAAACGTCATGCGCCAGGGAAAACTTGGCGGTAAACCACTGAATGCGTTCTTTGTCCTCAAGGACTTTTGAGATTTTTGAAGGAAGGGTGGCCATTTCGGCAAGCAGCCCGTCATGGCGCTCCTTATCTATTTTCCCGTTTTCAAAAGCAAGTTTGATTGCAAAAAGGTACATGGCGATAAGCTGGGCGCTGTAAGCCTTGGTGGTGGCTACTGCGATCTCGGGGCCGGCCATGGTGTTGATCACTGAATCCGCTTCTCTTGCAATGGAAGAACCCACCACATTGACGATTCCGAGGGTCGGAACGCCGTTTTCTTTGGCTTCTCTGATCGCCGCCAGAGTGTCGGCGGTCTCACCCGACTGGCTTATGGCGATAACAAGGCTGTCTTCTTCCAATATGGGATTTCTGTATCTGAATTCGCTGGCAAGTTCCACACGCACGGGGACCCTTGCGAGGCTTTCGATAATATACTGAGCTGTCATACCCACGTGATACGCGGAACCGCAGGCCGCAATGTAAACCCGCTTAACCTTCTTTAACTTTTCTGAAGAAAGTCCCGCCGCCTCAAAATCAATGCTTCCGTCCTTCACATAGGCGTTCATGGTGTCGGACACGGCCTTGGGCTGCTCGTGGATCTCTTTCATCATGAAATGCTCAAATCCGCCCTTTTCGGCTGCTTCAGTATCCCACTCAATAGTGGAAAGTTCCTTCCCGATCTCGTCTCCGTCAAGGTTGTAGAAGTGCACCTCACCCGCACGAAGACACGCCATTTCCAGGTTTCCGATGTAATATACGCTTCTGGTATGGTTAAGGATCGCGGGAACGTCGCTGGCCACATAGGTGGCATCGTCGCTTACGCCTATGATCATGGGGCTGTCTTTTCTTGCCACCCAGATCTCACCGGGAAGGTCCTTAAACATAACCGCAATGGCGTAAGACCCCCGCACGCGCACCATGGTCTTTGCAATGGCGTCTATGGGGCCGATGTTGTACTTTTTGTAATAGTAATCTATGAGTTTGACGATGGCTTCGGTATCGGTCTCCGAGTAGAAGGAATACCTGTTTTTGATGAGTTTTTCCTTTATCTCCGTGAAGTTTTCGATGATACCGTTGTGTACCGCCACCACATTAAGATCGTCGCTTATATGGGGATGAGCGTTGTTTTCGGAGGGCTCCCCGTGGGTCGCCCAGCGGGTATGCCCTATACCCGTATTACCTTTAAGAGCGCTTCCGTCGTTGGTCTTGTCTTTAAGCGCCTTAAGCCGTCCCTTGGCCTTTACCACCTCGACGCGATTGTTTCCGTCACGAACCGCCAGGCCCGCCGAATCGTAGCCTCTGTATTCAAGTCTTGTCAGTCCTTCAAGAAGAATGGGCGCCGCCTGTTCGGGGCCCACATATCCTACTATTCCGCACATTTGTGTTCTCCGCCTTTGTCAAAAATTTATACACGAAGATATTTTAGCATCTCGGGAAACACTCCACAATTTAAGATTGTTTTAAAATGTGCAAATTTTTCTCCCGAAAACACAAAAAGCCGCCCCGAAGGGCAGCCGTTAATGACTCTATTATATTGTTGTCACAGGCTTGTTTATGCTGTACAGAATCAGGAACAGAACCGCAAGGATCAGATAACACAGGCCTGCCAGCATAATATTTAAAGCGGGTCTGCGCTTTTCGGCCTTTCGTTCTTTGTACTCCATAATATCCTCGTTCTTGTATTTAGGCCCGCCGAAATGGACTCCGAAGAACGAACTCACGCTGTAGCCTACGGTATCAAAGAATCCGTCATTTACAGCAGCCTTGATGCCGGCCGTTCCCATGAGCAAAACGGCAGCCACAAAGCAGGCGTCGCTCATGCTTCGAAACAGCGTGTATCCCCGGCTGTTACCCAGGAAAAAAACGAGCACCGCCACAGCGGCGCCCGCAATTAAGTTTTTGATAAATTCGGCAAGCCTGAATTTTTTCATTTATGCTTCAAGTTCCTTTTTGATGCGTTCATATTCCGCATTGTTACACTGTACAAAGTGGCCGGGAGCAACCTCTCTCAAAGAGGGTTTATCTATGGTGTAATCATGCTCTGCAAGGGGATTGTAGACAATTCTCTTGCGGGCCTTCTCGTAAATCGGGTCGGGAAGCGGAATAGCGGAAAGAAGGGACTTGGTGTAGGGATGCAAAGGATGAGCAAAGAGCTCGTCCGAATCTGCAAGTTCAACCATCTTACCGAAATACATAACGCCGATACGATCCGAGAAATACTTTACAACGGAAAGGTCGTGAGCGATAAACATTATGGTAAGGCCGAAACGGTCTCTTAAATCGTTCAGGAGGTTAATAACCTGAGCCTGGACGGATACGTCAAGAGCGGATACGGGCTCATCGGCGATGATAAGCTCGGGATCCATGATAACGGAACGGGCCACACCGATACGCTGACGCTGACCGCCGGAAAACTCGTGAGGATATCTGGCTGCGTGCTCTCTTACGAGACCAACCAGTTCAAGCATCTCATATACCTTTTCCTCGATCTTTTTCTTGTCCTTTTCGCCCTGGATCACCAGACCTTCCGCGATGATATCCTTAACCATCATACGGGGATCCAGCGAAGCAATGGGATCCTGGAAGATCATCTGGATCTGGGTAACGAGCTTGGGATCTGCATGCTTGTGGTCACGCTTTGCGCTCTTTATCTCCGCCTTCTGTTCGGCGATGAATTTCTTAAGTCTTTCTTTTTCGGAAGCATCGGTAGCTGCGGCAAGGTCCTTCTTTGCCTTAGCAATGGCGTCCTCATAGGAACGTGTACCTGCGGCGATTCTCTGACCCTTAAAGTACACACTTCCGGAGGTGATATCGTAAAGCCTGATTATGGAACGGCCTGTGGTGGTCTTACCGCAACCCGATTCTCCCACCAGTCCGAATACTTCACCTTTCTTTATCTCGAAGCTGACATCATCTACTGCCTTTGTTTCAAATCCGGCGCCTACATTAAAGTACTGGCAGAGATGATCGACTCTTAACAATGTTTCTCTATTATCAGTCATTTCCCTGTCCTCTCTTTTCCTGCATTCTGCGAATTCTTTCGGTGATGATCGCCGGAGGCTCTACCTTGGGCGCATTGGGATGAAGCAACCAGGTAGCGGCATAATGTGTGTCGGTTATCTTAAACATGGGAGGCTGTTTCTCAAAGTCTATCTTCATTGCGTACTTGTTACGGGCAGCAAAAGCATCGCCCTTGGGAGGATAGATCATATTGGGAGGAGTGCCGGGAATGGCCTCAAGTCTCTCGTTGGTATCAAGGTCGGGCATTGAGGAAAGCAACGCCCAGGTATAAGGATGAGCCGCGTGGTAGAAAATTTCCTCGCTGGTACCGTACTCAACGATCTTACCGGCATACATAACGGCAACTCTGTCCGCCATGTTTGCAACAACACCCAGGTCGTGAGTGATGAAAATGACCGTAAGCTTACGTTCTTCTTTAAGCCTGTTGATAAGTTCAAGGATCTGGGACTGAATGGTAACGTCAAGTGCTGTTGTAGGTTCGTCACAGATAAGGATATCCGGATTTGCCGCAAGAGCGATGGCGATAACTATTCTCTGTCTCATACCGCCGGAAAACTCGAAGGGATACTGGTTGTAACGCTTGTGAGGCTCTGCGATACCAACTTCGTCCATGAGCTTGATGGCTCTGTCCCTTGCGATACGTTTGGTGATCTTTTCGATGACACCGGACGCGTTCTCTTTAAGGAAATCGATGACCGCAACGGTTTCCGTGTCGTAATTGCGTGAAGAACCTGCAGCGATGAGTTCTTCATAATGTTCAACAAGTCTGTCGATAATGTCGCTGATGTTCTGCTTTATAAGCTCTGTGTCCGTAACCGCCGCTTCCGCAACTTCCCAGCTGGGCTTCTTGCCGGAAGCTACGATACGGTCATGCTTGCGCTTATCCTTTTCGTAGACTCTGACGGCCTTCTTGTTGGTCTTTAATGCCTTAAAGTAATTGTTGATCTGAGCCTTGATGGAAGGAGCGAAAGTAAAACTTAAACTGTCCTTTACAATGGCAAGCTTATCAATGGTAGCCTTCACAGCCGCATCAAGCTTGTCTTCGGTAGCCTTACACTCTGCCTTGTCAAGGTTCTCCTTCGCAAATACCGCCTTGTTTTCCTTTAAGGTTGCAATGGCAGACTTCATGGCAGCGTAAGAACGGTCCGCTGAATATTTAAGAGCAACTTTTGCGTCGTCAATGAAGGCCAGCATAAAGTTATCGTTTAAGTACTTAAGCAGATACTCGTTCAACTCTTCCACGGGAAGTTCGGGAAGGGGCTGCCCTGCGAAAGTCACATAATAACCCATTCTGAAGAAATTGGGAACGGGCTTTGCAGCAGCTTTCTTAAGAATCGAACGGATCTTTTCCATTCTGGGAACCAGCGTGGAATATTCGTTTGCCTTCTTTGCCTTGGTAAAAGCTCCGGTAAGACCCTTGGAAAGAGTAATGAGTTCATCGGACTCTTCTCTCTTTACAACATACTCGTTTACGGATTCTTTGGCGCGTACCTCAACATCCTTTACCCAGTAGGCGGCGTCTCTTGAAGGCTGTTTCTTTTCGCACTCGAAGATAAGTGTGTCAAGGTCACTTATAGCCTCAACTGCAGCCTCATGGGCAAGATTGTAAGCCTTCTCAAGCGCGATGTGCTTAAATTCGAATTTATCGAAATCCTTGCAGGCCTTTGTAAGCTGAGTGGCCTTTGCGGAATCGTTTTTCGCAATGGCTTCAACCATTGTATCGTTTAAGTTTTTAAGATAGGTATTAAAGGTGTTGCGGCATTCTCTCTGGCGTGCTTTACCCTTTAAGAGCATGGCCTCCGTAAGCTGACGTCCGATCTTGATGATGGGATTCAGGCTTGACATGGGATCCTGGAAGATCATGGCGATCTTATCGCCGCGGATCTTGTGGAAGTCCTCTTCCGAGATCTTTAAAAGGTCCTTACCGTCATATATTATCTCACCGGACTCAACAATGGAGTTTCCTGCAAGAATACCGAGGATAGCCTTACTGGTCACGGATTTACCGGATCCGGACTCTCCCACTATTGCAAGGGTCTCGCCCTTGTCAAGATCAAAGTCTATGTCACGAACCGCCTGAACCTTACCGTTACTGGTGCGGAATGATATTCTAAGGTTTCTAACCTGTAATTTTTTCTCCATGTCCTTAGTCCTCCACTCCTCTGGTTGTCGGGTTAAATGCATCTCTCAATCCGTTACCGAACAGGTTAAAGCAGATCATCAGAAGTCCGATGAAAACGCTGGGCCAAAGCATGCCGTGAGGCGCCGTGGTAGCGGTTGCATTACCCTGAGACAAAAGGGTACCGATGGATGTTCCCGCAAAGGAACTAAGATCCACGATTCCAAGATAGGTCACAGATGTTTCGGTTCCGATGACACCCGGAATTATCAATGCACATCTGGTGATTATGGTACCGATGGCGTTAGGGAAAATATGCTTAAACATAAGTCTTGAATCCGAAGCGCCGAGGGTTCTTGCGGCCATAACAAATTCCTGACTTTTGAAACGGTAGAACTGCTTACGTGTAAGAGCAGACATACCGATCCAGCCCGTAAGAACGAAGGCAAAAAGGAAACTGGGAACCACGCCCACCTTTCTTGCCAGGTGATATTGGAAAAGAGTGATAACTACCACAAAAGGAACTCTGTCAAGGACATCCCCGATACGATCAAGAAGCATATCAACCCAGCCGCCGTAATAACCCTGAACAGCACCGTAAATCGCACCAATAGTCAGGTTTATCGCGGAAACAAGAACCGCAAATACAAGTGAAAATCTTGCACCGATACCGATGGCGCTGAAAAGGTCCATACCCATGCTACTGGTTCCGAAAATGTACTGAGGCACATGTCCGAATAAATAGGTGTAATAATTGTAATATTCTATACGGCATTGAACCGCACCGGACTTGGCGCAGGAATAAATGTAACTGCCGTCATCTCCGGGTATTCTCAAGGAATTGTATTCGGCACCTGCAATCTCCTGTCTCTTTGAATACATGGGCACGAAATTGCCGTCCTTATCAAGAACAGCGGCGCCCTTTGCATCAACCTTGTACCAGATATTGGGGTTGTCGGTAATTCCTGAAATATCCGAAGGCTCAACGTAAGGGTAGATTATCTGAATTCCGTGTTCATTCTGCCAATCCTGAATCTTCTTAAACTCCTCAAAAGAAAATACACGATAAGTTATACCCAAAGCATAATAAGCGTTGATCCTGATATCGTAGGAATATTTGGTAACCATCTTGCCCCGGGACTTAACTTCGTACTCGTGTGAAGCAAGGGTTTCAAGAACGGGATCCTTGCCGGTTTCAACGGCAATTCCCTTCCAGAAATTCATGGCAACATCGTTCTGGGAGTCAAATACCTTGGCTCCGCTTAAGGACTTAATACCATGCTCGGCAGCCCACTCAAGGTAAGGCGGATAATTTACGTAAAGCTTATCAAGATCCTTTACTCCGTAGGGAGAGATCATAGGAGCAAAAATGGCGAACAAAATCAAAAACAAAAGGATCCATGCAGCTGCAACGGAGGATTTGTTCTTGGAAAATCTTATCATGGCATCGGCAAAGAAGCTTCTGGCCTTGGTCTGAAGTTCTTTGTCATGTATCCTGTCCGCATCCTGAACAAATTCAAACTGTTCGGCGGGGATATTTTCAAATTGCAAATTGTTGATATTATCCATACTCTCCTCCTTTCTACTTTCTCGAGCCCATACGGATTCTGGGATCGATAAATCCGTAACTTATATCCACCACGATACCCGCCAAAAGGCCTACCGCAGTGTAAAAACAG
The DNA here is from genome assembly GCA_002308235.1 of Lachnospiraceae bacterium UBA1258. Taxonomy (GTDB): domain Bacteria; phylum Bacillota; class Clostridia; order Lachnospirales; family Lachnospiraceae; genus UBA1258. The sequence continues at coordinate 24,112 of DBVS01000090.1, read as the reverse complement.
GTGGAGAGCATAAATATATTATAGTCAAGACCGGTAATGGCGTTTAAGGTAAGTCCTCCAACACCGGGAACGGCAAAGATTTTTTCGATAATGATGGCACCGCCGAGGATTCCGATGAATTCACCGAAAATGGAAGGTACGATAACAACCGCACAGTTCCTCAAAGCATGTCTCACGGTGGCCTGCGCCTTGGTAAGACCCTTGGTACGGGCAAGGAGCATAAACTCACTGGTAAGAACCTCGGTAAGCTCCGCTCTGGTAGTTCTTGTAAATGAGGCTATAGTACCAAACGACAACGCCATGATGGGTGGAATCATACTCACAAACATGGCAGGACTGAACCAGTCGGTACCTGATTTCATCAGGAAAGGGAACCATTTAAGCTTATAGCAGAAGATATACTGGATAAGAAAAGCATATACAAAACTGGGCACGGAAATAACCACCATGGTGACCGTGGACAGAGTGTAGTCAACCCAGGTGTTTTTCTTTAATGCGGCGATTATTCCGATAATGATTCCAAAGGGAATACTAAGAATGATGGAATAAAAGTTAACCAGCATGGTTGCAGGGAGCTTCTGACTGAAAATATCCCAGACTTCACGTCCGAAATAAAGTTTCTCTGAAAGGCCCCAGTCAAACTTGGTGAAAATGTTTTTTAAGAAAATCCAGAACTGTACGAGATAAGGCTCGTTGTAGCCGAGAGCTTCCCTTCGCATCAAAAGAACCTTCGTGTGGGAATCTTCTGGCGGAAGCACCGGAAGCGGCAGCATTCTTATCAGCACAAAGCACATGAGTGTGATGATAAAGAACACAATAATCATGTAAAAGAGTCGTTTTATTACATACTTTAGCATTTCAAATCTCTCCTCAGATTTTTGCTTTTTATCAAAACTGTTTCAAAAGAGTCTTCATATATCCAAAACCATTTTGAAACGGTTTTGATACAGGCTTATAACAAGACGTAACCTGCGGCAAATTGCTTCGCCGCAGGCATAAACAGTCTTGTGAAATTAAGGGGATAAATCTTAGTAGTTAAGAGTACCGCCCTGCTGAGCTACATAGTCCTTCCACTCTTTGTCGTCATAGTTGTACTTTAAGTACTGCTTTCCGCCACGACTGAGTACGGGGTTGTATTCTTCAACAACATAGTAAACCTGCTGAGAAAGAAGAGACATGGAACCGTTGTTCATCATAGGGATGTAGTCGTATGTTCCGAGTACAACACCTTCAAATTTAGCAAGGATGTTAAGTCTGGTCTCAACGTCTGCTGAACCGTAACCGAAGTTGTAATCAACGCCGTCCTTGGTAACCATGGTTCCGTTAAGGGCATCGGACCATTCCTTAAGAGTCATGGTAAGATCTTTGCCGTTAACGTTTACGGTCATTTCAACTGCAGTAGCGTCAAACCACTTTCCGTCGTATGCACGAGCGGGATCTGTGTAAAGTTCGGTAAGTCCGAAGGGATCCATTGCGGAACCGGACCATCCGCCGAGTACCATGTCGTAGATACCGTTTCTGATGTTGTTGGACCAGTCGTTTCCGCAAGGAGCGGATTTAACGATCTGAATCTTTCCTTCGTAACCGGTTCCTACAGTTGCTTCACCGATCTTCTCGTTCATGTAGTTGATGGTCTTGGTCATGAAGTCGGAGTCGGAAGAGATTGAATAAGTGATGGTAACGGTCTGATCGGACTTGCCGTCGTTGTCAGCATCGGTAATATAACCCTTTTCAAGTGCTTCAGTATAAGCCTGCTGGTAAAGGGTCTTTGCAGTCTCGGGATCGTAACCGGTGATGGATGCTACCGCATCCTTAAGGCTTGCGTACTTGCTGGTATCTACGGAGTAGAAATCGCAAAGAGCCTGCATGGCCTGAGGGGTATCACGATAGTAAGCACAGGTCTCGGGATCGTAAATGTAGGTATTTCCGATAAGACCGAATGCACCGACTCTTGCAGGGCTTACGGTTGCGCAGAAGAGATCCTTATCGAAGGTAACCGCTACTGCACGACGGAAGCTGTTAAGGGTCATGGACTGAAGGTCTACGTTAGCTCCGTCAAAGTCAGCTGCTGCTTCTCTGTCGTTGATAACAGATTCGTAGCCGTTGAAGATTGCGAAGTAAACGGTTTCAGCGGGAGTAGAATGAGCATATTCGGAGTTTCTGTACTGATCGAAGTCTTCAGCCTGAAGACCGTAATTCATAAGCTGTCCGGAAAGGAACATCTGCTTACGGGTAGTAGCTTCTGCTACAACCTGGCAGTCGATTTCGGTGGTCTGGAACATGGGATAGGTCTTTCCGTCTTCGGGATCAACATAAATGTGATTTCCGTCGGTCCAACCGAACCACTTGTCGTTCTTTACAAAGTGGATGGACTTATCAAGCTGATAGTCGCTAACCTTGTAGGGGCCGTAAGAACGGCTGGTCTCAACGCTGGTATTATAGGTGCTGGACCATACGGAGCCTGAAGCGGTCTCGGTTTCCTTTAAGCAGGAATCGTAGAGAGTAGGCTCAACAAGCCAGTTACAACTAAGTGCATATGCCTTAAGATAGAAGCCGTCAAGTGAGCTGTTGAATACATAGGTAATCTCATTGTCACCGGACTTGAAGAGGCCGACCTTTTCGAAGGGGAAGCCTGCTTCGTACTCGAATACTTCCATACCTACGTACTGAGACTGATAGGAAGCGTAAGGAGCACCTGTCTGCAGGTAGGTTTCCCAAAGGTACTTACCGGAAACGTAGTCCTCATCCTGACCTTCCTGTACGGCGGGGTCACGGATAAGAGTTTCGTCTGCTGCGGACACATAGCCCTTACCGGTTTCGGTGGAGATTCCCCAGAAGCCATTGATATCGATAACAAGTTCTGCTTCGGTGTGGCCTGCTGCGATGAAATCTTCTACGGTTGCGAATCCGAGGTCTGTAAGAGACTTGAATGCTCCGTTACCTGCAAGTGCGTAGTTCTTTGCATTTGCGATAGCGTAGGTTCCGTCATAAGCGTCAACAGCACGATAGTTTAAAAGCTTGGGATCAAGAAGTCTCTTTAAAGACTCAACAAAAGTATCGGGAGTGATCTTGGTTCCGTCATCGAAGCAAAGATCATCACGAAGTGTAACTGCCCAAGCGTAACCGGTGGTAGCAGATTCGGGAATATTGAATTCGGGATGATCCTTCTTAACCTGTGCGGTAACGTCTACAGGATCTGCTGCAGCCATCTCGGGAACGATAACATATCCGGTGAAGGGATCCTTACCTTCAACGGGATGAAGGGCATCGTTAAAGATTACACTGTAAAGATCGGAAGTAATGTGTGCCTCATCTCTGGGATAAGCATCATCACTTGTCTGATAAGTGTGAGGATTCCAGTTGGTTGCAAGAGTAGAAACGGAATCGTAAAAGATGAAGTCGCCTTCAAATTTTTCAACTTCTACCTTGTTTTCCGTTGAAGCGCTTGCAGATGCGGAAGCGGATGCAGAAGTTGAGTTGGATGCAGATGCGCTGGTGCTGACATTATTCTTTCCGCAACCTGCTACCGCAGATACTGCAAAAAGAGATGCAAGCAACAAAGCAACTGCTTTGTTAAACTTTCTCATATTTCTTTCCTCCTTTAATGTTTAACACGTTGTCGTGGTAAAGCATTAAGAAATTCGCCCGAATATAAAACAAGGGTGCACAGAGCAGATGCTCGCACCTTTGCGATATCCGATACACACGGGTTCTATTTCTTAAGATTACCTTATGACATTATTATTGTATACAAATATTCCGTGTTGTCAAGAAAAAAATACCGACAGTAGAAAAGCGGAGCGGACAGTGTTTGTCCGCTCCGCAGGTCTTTGCATTATCTGTGTATTTATTTGCCGGATATGGTGATTCCGTCCACTGCCATGTAGGGAAGAACCGCATAGCCCGCAGCTTCTGTTTCCTTTGAAATATCCACAAGCTTGTTCAGGCATCCCACAAGGTTACCGCTTATCATGGTCTCGGAAACGGCTCCCTTAACTTCGCCGTTCTCGATTAAGAAGCTGTTCTTTGCAACTCCGGAGAACTCTCCGTTGGCGCCGGGCTGTCCGCCGGAAAAGCTTCCCACCAGAAGTCCTTTCTTTACGGACTTGATGATATCGTCAACGGACTTGGTTCCGGGTTCGATAACAAGAGCGGGGCTGTCACACATGGTGGGCTTGCTTCCGATCTTGTTGGCAATGTAGAGGTTCAGAAGGAAGTTCTTAAGCACACCTTTCTCCACAAAAGGTACCTTCTCCGCCTTGAAGCCGTCGTTTGTGTATTTCTTGCTGACAACGAGTCTCTCGTCGAAGGGATCGGACACGATGTTTACTCTCTCGTCCACAACCTTCTCATTAAGTTTATCCTTCCACTGGCTGGTGCCGTCAAGGATGACAGCGCCGGAGATGTAGTTTCCGAATATGCTGCTTACAAAGTCAAGAGCGCAGCCGGGCTTAAGCACGAGAACGCCCTCGAACTTGTCGGGAAGGGAAACTTCCGTAAGCTGTGCCACAGAGGTCTCGATTTCATCTTTAATATAAGGTATTTCGATGAAAGGAGTATTTAAATCCTTGAATATTCCGTAAGCGCCGTTCATGCCTGTGGTCTTGGTTCCGTCGTTTCCTGCGAAGGTGGCGCTGAATACATAGTAGCCGGACTTTTCTCTGAATTCGGTCTTGTTGGCATTTCTGTATACGGAATCCGCTCTGTTGTAGCTTGCAACTATGGAGAAAAGTTTGATCTTGGGGTATTTCTCATTAAGAGTATCCCTGAACTCTTCCACTCTCTTAAAGAGCTTGTCCATGTCGGGTTCAAGCACACCCTCAAGAAACTCTTCCGCTCCCTGACCGGGAGCTATATCCTTTGCCGGATCCTCTTCTGCGGATTCTGCGGAAAGATATGCGGAATCAATAAGTGCCGTAAGGCCCTCTTCCGAAATATCGTTACCGGAAGCGCTTCCCTGCTTGGTACCTAAAAATTCGGTAACGGAAGCGTTGTAATCGAAGGTGGTCCTGAAAAGAGAAAACTCATCACCGTCAAGGTTGAATTCGCGCTTTTCCCTTCTTTCCACATAGTGGGAATATTTGCTGACTCCCTTTTTCTCCAAGAGAGAGTCGATCTTGTTTGAAATCTCGATAATCTTGTTCATTCTGCTCCCTCCTATCTTCCGCCGATCATTATCTTGCATCTTAATTCGGGACCGCCCATGCTGACGGGGATCATCTGCTTTTTGCCGCAGAAGCCCGAAGATGACCAGATAACTTTGTCGGATACCATGTCAACGGTCTTAAGCATTTCAAAGGCAATACCCGATACGGTGGTATCAAGAAGTGCCTTGCCCAGTTTACCGTTCTTGATCTCATAACCCATGGTGATACCGAACATGAACTCGCCGGTAAGATCCGCCTGACCGTTACCGCTTTCAAGCAGATAGTAACCGTCGTCAACTGAAGCGATCATGTCCTCAAGCTTGTCCTTGCCGGGAGTGATGGCGGTATTTCTCATACGGATAAGAGGTTCGTCGGAGAACTGCCAGCCCCTTGCATTACCGGTGGGGGTAACGCCGTGGTCACGGGCCGTATCACGGTTGTGCATATATCCGCGAAGAAATCCGTCTTTAATAAGAACGGCGTCCACTGCTTTGATTCCTTCATCGTCAAGATAGATGGGTAAAGGAGCGGTCTCGCCGAATGCGGTGTGAGCATAGTCAACCAGCGTGACCAGATCCGAAGCAACTCTCTTGTCAAGAGAAGGTCCCGCAACGGAACCGCCGCGAACCAGGTCTGCTTCAACCGTATGTCCCACAGCCTCGTGAGAAAGCATACCCGCAAGCATTCCGCCCAGGATTACGGTTTTGTAGCCCGCATCTGCGTAAACGCCTTCTTTTTTATCCATGACGCGCTTGTAGAGTTCATCGATATCGGAGTAGTATTTTGAAACATCCTTGAAGTTGTCTTCAAAGCTGCCTGCACCGCCGAGAGCCTTGAAAAGCTCCACCGGAACTCCGTCCTTGGTTTCGGCGCTCATCATTACGTAAATATAGCATCTGGGATTGGTTACGTGGCCGTCGAAAGCATCCGAGGTGTAAATGATCTTGTCCTGGGAATCTTCGGTATAGACCACGGTCCTGCTGACGATATTCGGGCAGTTCTTGACCACATAATCATCGATGGTCTTGCAGGCCTCGATAATACGCTTCTGCTCGAAATCCACAATATTTCTGTTAAGCGGAATCACACCCGTGCCGTAGCCGGGGAAAGCTCCCTTGTTTCTGGGCGCATGGGTATTAAGAAAGAGTGCGTTTTCCGTAGCTGATTTCAGCACGGTATCCGCACCGTTCGAAGAGTAATCCGCGATGGAAGCAAAGCCCTGCACCCCATGGCTTGTAACCAATGCACTTATACCCCTTGTTTCGCTGCGGGAATTGCTCACCATGTTGCCCTTAAGAAATACAACACGACGATTGCGATTCTCCTGTCCCCGCAGAACAGTTTGAACTCCGTCGGCGAAGAGTTTCTTCTTGCCGCTCAAAATGTCTTCTAACATAGTCCCTCCTTAAAGATTTAATGTACCGTTTGCATCAGTATATTGCAAAGCAAGACAGCTTTCAGCGAAGCGGACCTGCCCCATATACAACAAGAAGTTCTGCCGTCATTCGTTGACGGGAATGCAGGCATCGATATGCACATACTCATTGCCGTCGGCAGGATCGATATAGGCCCTGTATACGCCGACAACCGTGAGATCCGAAAACACTTCCGGATAATCATCCTCATTCTTCATAACGAACTCGCCGCCGAGCTGACAGCAGGCCGTAGCATCCCAAAATAGGATAAAATGAAAAGTCTCACCATATTGATCAGGATCTGAAATTGCATACACGCCCGAGGCTTTAATAACTTTTCCAACATAATCCTGAGTTTTTTCCTTGCAGTAAAACATATTGGTCAACTCAGCAGATGCCATAGTGGAAGACATCTGTGTTAAATCTATATCGGGATGGTCGTAATCAATATTCTCATCAGCAACGGTACTCGGTTCTACACCTGCGTTTCCGTTTTCATCCGAAGTGTTTCCCGCACCGGTGTTATCTCCTGTTTTATTATCTGCGTTCGCGCTCGCTGACGAACTGCTTGCGTTCGATGAATTATCATTTCCTGCAGGTGAAACTTCCGCGCCCGAATTAGCCGAAGTCGTATCCGTGCTCTGCTGTTTCGTTTCATCTGTTGAAGCCGCGGAGTTTTTCTCAGCGTCCTCTTTTGCTATCTGCTGCTGTATAACATCATTGACACTCTGAAGGTTCGGATTGCCGGCCGCGGTTCTCGCGCCCGGGTTCTGAGACCGGGCTCCGTTACCGCATCCTGTTGCCAAAAGGATCACAGCTGCCGAAACCAATGCCAAAATCTTTCTTTTCATAGAATGTACCCCACGATTTTGAAAAGAACATCAACCTTTCTTTGCTATAGCTCCCGTGAGCCAAAAAGCAAAGAACACAACCACCTGAACGGCAACTATCGTAGAACCTACGGGAGTTCCCGCCATGATGGATATCATTACGCCCAGGAACGAACAAACAACACCAAGGATCACCGAGCAAACGGTAACCGATTTAAAGCTCCGGAACAGACGCATCGATGAAAGTGCCGGGAAAATAACCAGCGCGGAAATTAAGAGCGAGCCCACCAGGTTCATGGCAAGCACGATTATTATGGCTGTTGTGACCGCGATTACCAGATTGAACAGTTCCGTCTTAAGACCCGTTGCCTTTGAAAAGGCCTCATCGAATGTTACCGCAAAGATCCGGTTGTAAAAAAGTACAAATACAATAACCACGATACTCGAAAGTACGATGGTCAGGATCAGATCAAAGTCGGACAGCGTGAGGATCGAAATGGATCCGAACAAAGTGCTGCACACGTCTCCCGACACATTTGCGCTGGTGGCAAACACGTTCATTACCATATAACCGAATGCCAAAGCTCCGACAGAGATCATTGCAATGGCCGCATCGCCTTTGATCTTCGCATTCTGACCCGTACGGAGCAAAAGAATGGCGCTTAAGATCGTGGCCGGAAGTACCAGCATGGTCTGGTTGCTGAGTTTTAAAACGGTGGCAACCGACATAACTCCGAAAGCCACATGGGAAAGTCCGTCTCCGATAAAGGAAAAGCGCTTAAGCACCAGCGTAACTCCCAGAAAAGAAGAACAAAGCGCTATAAGAACAGCCGTCGCCAGGGCGTACCATACAAATTTATGTTCAAAATAGAAAGCAAGCTTATCCATCATCTTTTATCCACACTTTCTCCCGACAGGAATTTGCCTGCCTCGCTTGCAAGGAATTCATCCACGCTTCCGAAGAACACATTTCCGCCGATATGAAGGATCTTGTTCGCGTATTTTACCGCTGCGGAAATATCGTGAGAGATCATGACGACAGTCATGCCTTCTTTGTTCAGGTTATTGATAAGCTCATACATCTCAAGGGTAACCTTCGGGTCAAGTCCCGAAACGGGCTCATCCATCAAAAGCATGCGGCCTGCCGCACAGAGCGCTCTTGCAAGAAGCACCCGCTGCTGCTGCCCGCCGGACAGATCTCTGTAGGAACGGTCAGCAAGGTGAGTGATGCCCATCTTTTCCATGTTTTTCTCGGCAATTGCTTTGTCCGAAGCGTTATAAAAGCATCTTTTCCCCATACCCGAAAGGCAGCCCGAAAGCACGATCTCCCGAACCGCTGCAGGGAAGTCGCGCTGAATGAGCGTCTGTTGGGGAAGATAGCCGATTTCTTTTTTATTGAAGCCTTCGCCGGCAATTATCTCACCGCCCATGGGGCCCGTAAGTCCCAGAAGGGTCTTCATAAGTGTGGTCTTTCCGGAGCCGTTCTCTCCCACCACGCAAAGATAATCCCCCGCGTCAACGGCGAAATTGATATTGTCAACGATGGTATGTGAATCATAGCCAAGAGCCAGATTTTTAACTGTAAGAAGTGACATGTTGCTGTGCCTCCGCGGCTATTGTATCATCTAAGCCGCGACAAATAAAATAAAAATATTATTAAAACGCGTTAATCCGAGAGTTTCACCGCCAGAATACCGTCTTGGAACTTAATGTAACCCGCTTCCGGGAAGCAGGGCATGTCATCACCCATGGTGCTGCCCAGAGGAAGTTCGTATACGTTCACATTTGCGCCGAGATGATAGGCCAGATACGGATAAAAGGCTGCTTTGTTTGAAAACGGCAGGGGTGAAGTATTAAGCTCCGACAGGTAATCATCCTGCGGTATATAGCGGGAATTATCGAAACTTCCGATAAAAGCAACCGGCGTCTGCCCCCAAAGATAGCCTTCAGTCTTCTCAATATCCGCAACAATCCTGGTCATAATGGAGTGAGCGGCCTCTTCGGACATATGGACCTTCAGATAAACCTGATTTGAAAAAACTATATTGTTGAGCGCAAGCCAGAACATAGGAACAAGCAGGAGATATTGCCATTTAAAGTTCTTTGTTCCGGCCTTTTCCTTCAGGGTAAGATTATCCCTGATGACTATTTCCGCAAATACATACAAAAGCAGGAATGCATAAACCATCAGGTAATACACAGTTCCCTTTGAAAGAAAGCATACGAAATCCGCCGCAAAGGGGAACAGTATAAGCAAAAGGACCTGCATGAGCCGGGAAGAAAGTTTTGTCTTCCTGTATATATTGATACGAATAAGACCTGCAACGATCACTGCCACGGCAAAGATATTTACATACCCCACAAAAGACTTAAGTAAAGCCTGAATCCTTAAGCCTCCGATACTTCCCGACGCGTAAACTCCCACGTCCGACAAATAGTAAAAGAATTTCGCATAGGTAGCCCCGATAAGGGAGAATACGGACATTCCGTCGAAATTGCCGAGATTTCCGAGCCCGTTGTAGTTCGTGGATTCTTCGAGATGATGAGTCAAAAGCACTGCTTTGTATAAGAGGTAATAAACCGCTCCCGAAGCAATAAATCCCACGGGCGTCTTCCATTCCCTTTTTATGAGGCTTTTGAGTTCTGCTCCGTTATAAAGATCCCTTATATAAGCCATCACCATAAGGGTGAGGCCCACGCATACGTAAGCCTGATAAAGTCCCATACTTACGATTATCGAAACGATACCGAGAATGTAATATACAGGTTTTCCTTTTCTTAAAAGAATGAGTCCGAGCACCGCAAAGAAAAGGGCTATGGCATAAATGTCAAGCCAGGGAATATAAGCATAATTTGCGGTGGTGAGCACGTTATTGCAAACAAGGATCGCAGAAGCAAAGCCGATCTCCGGGAGTTCTTTTAGATCAAATATCTCGCAGATAAGCCAGATGGAAAGCCCCAGAAACAGGATCGCAGTAACGCCGATAAGCCAGCCGGAGGTAATGCTGCCGGCAAAAAACACAACAAAAGGCTGCATAAACCGCCCCAGGGATCTTTGGAACCCCATATCGCTTCTCGTCACATTGATGACGGAATCATGATAATACAAAAGATTGCTCATTCTGTAACCGTGGGCGATAAGATACCACAGTATCGTGAAAAGCATTGCTTTCTTCAATTTTCCGAAATCTGTTTTCATACCGTTGTTCATTGATAATACCTTCCGTAAAAACTATTCTCCCGAGACTTCTATGATTCCCATGAAACCCGAAAAAGCAGGTGAAAAAACATGCTCATGAACTCCGGGGGCCGCAAATCCGTCCCAAGAATAATGAAGATGCCCGCAAAGAATTTCCTTAACGGGAGAATCTTCCGAATAGATAATGCTTAAAAACTCCTTCGTGCAATCGTCCGGTTCGTAATAATCCGTATCAAGCCCCCACACAAGTTCCCTATCCGAAAAAAGCGCTTTGGAAAGATCGTTAAGGCTTTCATCCGCAAGCGGCTCGATCGGTACGTGGGTAAGAAGAATGACAGGTTTCCCCCACGCCACTGTTTCCTTAAATTTTGCAAGACCTTCTTCTGTTATCTGCGACGTGGATTTATTCCATCCGAAAACCACAAAGTCCCCGAAATCTTCCGTGAAAGCATCCGAATAATCACAAAGAGTCTTTTGGAGTCCGACCGCTGCTTCTTCGGTCAATTCTCCCTGTAAAAGAGGCGCTATGTCATGATCCGCCCGGATATACATATATGGCTTATTTAAGTCCCTGAGCCCTTCTCCAAAAGTTTCCACGGTTTCTTTTGATGCAAAGTCCAAAAGGTCCGCGCCGAAAAGAACATAATCGTACCTGCCTGCATTAAGAAACCTGACCCAGTCGGGCCACATGTCCTTTGCGTACACCTTGCCGTTTGAAGAATATTTCAGCCGCGCTTCCGCCGCAATTTCTTCCTCCGGTGTCATATTTTCAGGGTTTTCCGCAATGTGGAGATCTGAAAGAAAAGCAAAGGTTTTTACACCTTTCATTCCGGGAACGGTCACATGTACCTTCTCAAACTTAACTTCATTTCCTCCGACGGTAAGTCTTTTATCTTTTCCGCAGCCGGCGATGAGCAAAAAAAACAGCCCCGCCGCGAGCATCCAAACGCCTGTACCGATTCTTGATCCGCAGTTCTTCATGTCCTCTCCCCGTGCATATTCCTAATAATTATAGCCCTTAACAACAAAATACGCCAACATCTTTTTTTATTAATAAGGTTGTGTTAGAATGTAGCGGGCGTGAGGAAATACGCCACAATCTTTTCGGAGAATTTATGAAAGAAGCAGCGAAAAAAGAAACCAAACGGATCATCGTGATCATCCTTGCATCCGCACTTTTAGCCATAAACACCAAGAGTTTCGTCCGCACCGCAGGACTTTACCCCGGCGGAGCCATGGGCCTTACGATCTTACTTCAGGGCGTTTTTGACCGGTTTTTCGGCCTTTCCGTTCCCTATACTCCCGTAAACATCATTCTTAACATTATTCCTATCTACATAGGCTTCAGGTTCATCGGAAAGAAATTCACCCTGCATTCACTGCTGGTGATCCTGCTCACGGGTATCTTCACCGACGTGCTTCCGCCCATGATCATTACCTATGACACCCTGCTTATTTCAATCTTCGGCGGTGTAATCAACGGTTTCTCGATATACATGTGCTTAAGTGTTGACTGTACCAGCGGCGGAACGGATTTTATCTCCATTTATCTTTCCCAGAAAAAGGGCATCGATACCTGGAACATAATCCTCGGCATCAATGCATGCATCCTTATTTCCGCAGGTTTCCTGTTCGGTTGGGACAAAGCACTTTATTCCATCATTTTCCAGTACGCTTCCACGGAAGTGCTCCACATCTTCTACAAGCGCTACCAGAAGCAGACCATGCTCATCATCACCGATAAACCTCAGGAGATCGTTGACGGGATCTACAACATAACCCACCACGGCGCCACCATCTTAAACGGCGAAGGCGGCTACACCCACGAGGACAGAGCCATCATCTATTCCGTCGTATCCAGGGATGAGGTCAAGAAGATCATTGATGTGGTCAAGGCGGTTGACCGCTCGGCTTTCATAAATACCTTCAGGACCAACGAATTCTCCGGCAATTTCTACCACCGCCCGAATTCATAAAGCCCCGAAACCTTTACAAAGAAAGCAAAACCCCGATGCATCCTTTGATGTATCGGGGTTTTCATTATGTTGTTTCGGTTTCATCCTTTTCGTCGCAGGTGTACGTAAGGGGCGTGTGATAGAAGGTTTCGTAGGTTTCCTTCCAGAAAGCGGAGTTCTTCTCCATAACGTATTTGATGTTCTCGGCTCTGTTACGGCTCTTAGAAGGGTATATGGGCGCTCCCACGTTGATGGTGTAGGCCTGAACGGGATATCCGTCCCCATCCAGCACATCGGTATCTTCCATGGTAATAAATACGGGAAGCACCGGCACGTTATTGTCTACCGCCAGTATGAATCCGCCACGCTTTAAGGGCTTTGGCTTACGGTAATTCCACCACATGCTCTGCTCCGGATAAATAAGGACGCAATTCCCGCGCTGCAAAAGAGCGCTGACGGCCATCATGAATTTCATCATGGTGCGTTTGTTTGAGCTTAAGGGAAGGGTGTTGCAGTTTCGCATAAGAAGCCCGTAAAATCCCGGAAATGCCGTGTAATTGGCTTCGCTGATGACTCTGAAAAGTTTTTTCTTGCGTTTCGAACGGTCATAAAGCACCTGCATGGCAAAACTGTCAAAGGCATTAAAGTGGTTGCAGGTAATGATGGCGCCGGAATCAAGGTTCTTAAGGTTCTCGATGCCCTTAATCTCCTTTACGACAAACTGTTTCTTTGCGGTAAGAACGCTTACGAACCAGCGGGCGATCCTGAAGGCGTAGATGGCGGAAAGTCGCGCATTTACGCTATGTCTTAAGTAATCGATCTCGCCCGGCTTAAGTTCGCGTCCGGGGGGATCGTCCTCCACATCCTTGTCGAACACGCCGGATTTTTCAAGCTTTGCAATGCGGTTAAGCACCTCGGCTCTGGTAAGCTTTATGGCCTCGCCGTCACCGAAGAGACGGTTATAATTCATGCGGTTGTTGATCTCGGAAAGGGCCAGCTCCTGAAGGCGGTCTCCCACCGACCGGTCGTTCTCTTTATCTTCTCCGGTATAGCTGTCGCGGATCTTGATGAGTTCGTCGTAAAACTCGGTCTGCTTTGCATATTCCCAGAAATATTCGCCCATACGGCAGTCTTTGTAGTGCCAGGGTTTAAGAGCCATGTTGTAGTGAACAAGCCTTGCTTTGTCCTCGGAACAGGGAAGATTCCCGGGCATCTGAACGTTCCAGCGGGGATCCAGCCACAGAACCCTGTCCTTACAAAGGATGTTTAAATAGTCCTGATCCTGGGCCACCACAAAGGTATAGTTTCCGAGAAGCTTGATAAACTGCTTAAGCATGTGGTCTTTTCTGAACCTTTCGCAGTTTATGAGGACTACTCCGGCATTAAAGTAAGCGCCTCTGGATATTCCCAGCACTTTTTCGGCGTAATCCGCGAAAATATCTGTCTGAGCGATTATCTGGTCACGAATGGCACCTATGTAGTTTTTACCGAGGTCGTATCTGTAAAGCTCCGCCACATCAGCACGCACGACCGTGTCGCTGTCGATGTAAAGGACTTTCTTGTACTGCGGGAAAAGCTCCGAAATGAAGATCCTGTAATAGGTGGTGGCGGAGTAGTAATCTCTTAAGCAGATCTTCTTTGATATCTTCTCCATTTCCTTTGTCACGTCCACAAAGAAAATCTTGCAGTTCCCGGTCTCAAGATGCTTTAGCTGAGCCTGATGTCCCGGTGTTATGTCCGTATGCAGAACGTAGAGCCTGTAGCTGTATTTCGGCGAGGAATTTGCTATCAGCGACTTCATGGTAACTGCCATAAACCGGATGTATTTGTCGTCTGCGGCAAAGAAAACGGGTACAACCCTACTTCGCCTTAACAGCAGAATGTTCGCTCTCATAGTCGTACTTTCTCCTTAAGTAAATATATTCGTACAAAATATCGTCAAACTGCTCATAGTGAAACACCGAATGGACCTTGGAAACGTGCCATTGCTTGATGTTTGCGGTATGAGGATAAGGAAGCCAGAACAAACGCTTCGAAAAATGGCGCACAATCGTGTGCTTATGCAGGAACTTCTGGTCATTAAAACGCTGGGGCAGCATTTTTTTGCGAAGGGTGCTCCTGTAGATGGCGCTCTGGTCAGCGAAGACCAGCTTCTTTGTCTTGATAAGCTCTCTGGATTTTTCAAAAAGCCCCGTTTCTTTGCACTTTTTAAGATTAAAAAGCAGGACTCCCGCATTAATGTAATTTCTGTTGATCAGATACTTTCCGTAGTGGTCCCTGGCCGCCGCGTATTCGTAATCCGTCACGTCGATATCGTATAAAAGGGTGATATCCCTGTTAAACATGATGTCGGCGTCAAGATAAAGGATCTTATCGGGAATATCCGGTATCATGTCTATAAACAGCCTTAAAAGGGTGTAGGGAGAACAGTAACAGCCTTCATTGGGCGATCCCCCGAACTCACGCTCGTAAATGTCCGTAACATCGATCCCGACTATCCTGTTTCCGGGGTTATAGTTCTTTGCTATCCCGTCAAGATAATTCAGCTTATCTTCGGAGATTGGGACGTACTCGGGTTTGATCCTCGATACATCCATGGTCAGAACGTATGCGATTATAGGCTCCTTCGACTCGGTCCTTTTATATATCGACAAAAGACAGGTCATAATGCCGTCAAACACGTAGTCATTGCCTGAAAACAGCAGGTTCATGCTTGTTCCTTTCACGCCCGGAGTTTTCGGACGTCAATTATTTGAAGTTTGATCTGCCGGCTCACGTTTCACATATCTTACAAGTTCCACGTTGCTGTGCTCTGCGTTTTTCTTCATCGCCGCATAAACACGGTCTCTTAAGTCTTTTTTCTGATTCTTGTGGGGAAGTGACTTATCCACAAAGAAAGGTCCCTCCACATAAGTGACTATCTGCGGAGTCTTGCCGCGCTTCTTTTGGTAGGTGTTCGTAAAACAGAATACCGGAACATCGTGCTTTACGGGATATCTGAAGGACGCATCCTTAAAGTTTCTGATCCCGGTATAAAAGGGCCAGATATGCGCCTCGGGATATATTATAACACAGTTCTTCTTCGATATCGCCCTGTCTATCGCTTCAGTGAAATTTTTAAGTGCCGCCTTGCCGTCGGGAAGGGGAATCGCGCCAAGTGCCGGGGTCAGTCTTCCGAGTACCGGCATGGATACGTTATTGGGATGCGCGATGGCATAAACCCCCACAGGATACGTGATCATAGAGGGGATAAAGGGGTCCGCCATGGCGTTGGTATGATTTCCGTAAAGGTAGAACCCGGTCCCGCGGGCCTGTTTTAAACATTTCCTGTTTACAATCTTATGATGATACTTTATCTTCAAAAAAAGAAAACCAAAGGGTCTTGCAATACCCCGATACAAAAAGAATCTCCCAATCTTACGGAGAATACCGCCGTCGTAATCATAGTGTTCATCGATCTTACGGGGGGTGATCTGCGCTTCGGAGAATTCGTCTTCAAGCTCGTTATCGTAGTAAATTACAGGGGTTTCACAAGACGTAGTTTTCATAACTATTTCATTATAGCAAACTTTCTCCGCCGACTCAAGAGAAAAAGAAACCATATGCCTTTACTGTTTAATAAAGAATTAAATTATTAATCGCTTCATTTATTTCACAATGCCGCTTGCCATATGATATAATTATTTGGCTGAGTGCCACAAATCACAGTATAATTCGGGTAGCTTATGAAATCGCTGTACAAACCTATCTTGTTTTTTATATACGGGCTTTCCCTTCTTTTTTCCGCGGTGATGTTTATCATCATCTTCTTTTTTGACGCATATTCCACGGACATGCAGTCGCAGAAAGTCCTGTTTAAAACGGACAACTTCATATGGACCTTGGGTGTGGCCGTTATCTTTTTCGCAATGCTTTTCCTTTGCTTTATTCTCGTTAAAAAGTACGGCGAAAAGTTTCTTCGGATTCAGTTTATTCTGACCATAGCATGGGTGTTTATATCCGGGATGGCGGCAATTGTGCTCCTTCGGAGCAATCCCGGAGCGGATGCGCAGGCTGTATACCTGATGGCAGAATCAGCCGCCAAGGGCGATCTTTCCTTTATCCATCCCACGGATTCATATCTTTCATATTACCCCCATCAGATAGGTCTTGTTACCTTTTACCTTCCCTTTATTTTTGTATGGAACCTTTTAAAGCTGCCTGTTGAAGCGGCGCACACGCTGAAAGCGGTAAATACGATTCTTTTGTGTATTGCCGTAGCATTTCAGTACGGTACATTAAAGTTCTTTTCAAGATCGGGACTTCACACGGTCAAAAGTGCTTATCTTCTGCTTACCGGATTGTTTCTGCCCCTTTTAAGTTATACCTCTTTCGTATACGGAGAAATTCCCTCTCTTGCATTTATGTCCATATCCATGTATTTTGCCGTCAAAGTCGGACATGCTTTGCTTGAAAAAGAAGGACCTGTGTCAATCAAAGATATTTTGTGGCTCATTCTTTCTTCTTTGGTTTCGGTATTGATTCGAAAGAACTCACTGATTTATATAATCGCTGTCTGTCTCGTTCTTCTTGTCTGCCTGTTTAAAAGATTTGACAGTAAAGTCCTTATAGGCATAATACTCATAGCCTTCGGCGCTGCTTTCGGTTCAAAGGGAATGTGTCTTGTTTACGAAGGCATGGCGGGTGCGAAACTGCCCTCCGGCGTAACCGCACTTTCCTATTTCGCCATGGGCATGCAGGAAAGCGATCGAGGTAACGGCTGGTACAACGGGTTCAACTTTAATACATATATGGAAGCGGGACTTGATTCCACAAAGGCCAACGAGATCAGCAAAAAAGCAATCGGGGAGCGAATGACCGTGTTTAAAGAAAACACCGGCTACGCTTGGGATTTCTACTTCAAAAAATACCTGTCCCAATGGGCTGACGGAACCTATTCCGTAAGGCAGGCTACCTATCCTTCATACAGCAGGTCCGCGTTTTTCTGGGATTTTTATACGGGAGACCGTTCCATGATTGTCATAGGTTTCTGCAATGCGTTGCAAACCCTTATGTTCCTCGGATTGTTTGTATATTCGTTGTTTTCGGTCATCAAAAAAGAACAGAACCTTGTGCTGTTTATTCCCCTCATCACCCTGTTCGGCACTTTCCTGTTTCATATGCTGTGGGAAGCAAACAGCAGGTACAGTTTTCCGACCGTGGGACTTGTGCTGCCGGTGATGGCTGTCGGACTGAGCAAATTATTCGGACTTTGGTTTAAGGAATAGAAACGTGAAAAAAAAGACTGCTTCGATACTGTTTTCAATACTGAATACCGTTTTCTTTGCAATCCAGTTTGCATGCCTAAATTTGCAGTTAAACAAAAAAGGAACGCTGCATCCGGGTATTGTTGTGTTGGGATTGCTTGTTTCTGTGGCTTTGGGTATAGGGTGCACGAAACTTGCGTATCTTTTGTATCCAAGGATAAAGAAAGTCTGCGTATTAAAAAGTGTGCCTTACGCTAAGAACGAAAAGACCGTATTCAATTCATTCCCGCTGCTTTGGCTGATTCTATTTGCGGTACAGATTCCCATGTTTCTGGTTTTTTACCCCGGGATCTGCGCTTACGATGCATACGTTCAGATAGGTCAGTGTATTGACGGTGCCTACGTCGATCATCATCCTTTTCTTCATACCCTTGTTATCAAAGTTTTCTGGGAAATCGGCCGGAAGCTTGGCAATCTGAATCTTGGTGTGGCACTGTTTGTACTGTTTCAGATGGCCGTGTTGTCTGCCTCCTTCGCCACATGCATCGGAATGCTTCGCAAAGCAGGGGCTTCCCGCCGTATATTGCGGGTTCTTCTTATATCTTTTGCTTTGTACCCATACAATGTTTTTATCTCACTGAGCGTGGCAAAGGCCGCATTGTTTACGGCAGCATTTGTCCCTTTCACGATCCTCACCGGCCTTGAGTTATATGACAAAGAAAACCACTTTCGCATTACAGGACGAACTATCGCTTCCGTGTTACTGGTGATACCTGTTGTTGCCTTCCGTACCAACGCCCGCTATGCAGTCCTGGTTTTCATTCTCGGGCTTTTTATAGCAATCCTCTTTTCAAAAAAGCAAAGAAAGACCCTCTCCCGCGTGCTTGTTTCCACGCTGGCGGGCTTTGCGGCATCAATGCTGATCCTGAGCATAGGCTCAAAAGCCTTTAAAGTTGTTCAGGGCGACCGGCGCGAAATGCTGAGCATCCCCGTCCAGCAGCTTGCCAGAACCGCATATTATCACGAAAACGAGCTTTCCGACTACGAACTTTTACATATCAACTCCGTTATACTCAATGAGGCCTGGAGGGATTACGATCCGTCAATTTCGGATCCCGTAAAACGAAATGTCAACACTTACCACGTTCTTCATTCTCTGAAGGATGTGGCCAAAGTTTATTTGAGGCTGCTGGTTCGATACCCGCAGGAGTTTGTAAATGCTTTTCTTGCCGAGAATTCGGGATACCTATATCTTGCCGACAGAAGCTCCCTAAGCATATACGGAGACAAAGAAGGACTTGGCTTTGTACAGACCCGCTGGGCTCCCGACATGGAAGGATACGGAGTGACCGAAACACCTCTGTTCCCCGGAATCAACTCCCTCATCAAAAGAATACTGTCAAATAATATCCTGCAGCGCATCCCCATCATAAGCATTTTCTTTATGCCGGGAATCGTTACCTGGATATATCTGTACGCCCTTTTATGGTTTATCACATCCCGTAACAGGAATATGTTTTTGATAATCCTTCTTCCTGTAGCATATTTGTGTACGCTTCTTCTCGGTCCCACCGTCCAGATGCGCTACATATATCCCATCTGGTCACTGCTGCCGCTGTGTATGGCTTTGTATAAAACGAAGAGAAATGAGGAGATTCGGAATGTTTAAATTTGAAAGACGGTTCTTAGATTGTATTGAAAAAAAATACTACATCATTTTTGTAGTCTTCGGTCTGATTCTTTCTTTATTGCTTAGATTCTTTGCTTTCGGATTTGTCAGTTCGGATATGGAAGGCTATTTGCTGGGATGGTTTGGGCAAATAGAGCAGCTGGGACGTTTCAGAGCGTTAAGTGTTCAAGTAGGAAACTACAGCGTCCTTTATCAGACTCTTATCGCGATTATGACATATATTCCCATCGATCCGCTCATTCAATATAAAATGTTGTCTGTGCTTTTTGATTATTCGCTTGCTTTCGTATCTGCTCTTTTGGTATACGATCTTTGCGGAAAAAAGAAATTTGTGGCGACAATTGCGGGCTTTGCAGTCCTTTTCTGGCCCTCCGTATTTGTAAATTCCGCTGTATGGGGGCAATGTGACAGCATATATGTGTCCTTCGGCCTTTGGGCTATATATGCTTTTTCCAAAAAGAAATACCTGCCTGCATTCATTCTTTACGGTTTAGCATGTTCATTTAAACTTCAGGCAATATTCCTGCTTCCGTTTTTCCTTTTTGCATACGTTAAAAAGAAGGAGTTTTCTTTGCTGCACTTCTTCGTTGTTCCCGTTACCATGGAAATACTCACGATTCCCGCCATGATTATGGGAAGGGGCTGGTAGGCGGCTTTCAGTGTTTATTACTATCAAACAGAATCCTGTGACAAGATGTATTTTGAATATCCCGGACTATGGAGTTTATTCACGACGCTGAATAATCGAAATCTGTCATTTAAAATGATTTCAAACCTCAAAGTACCCGCAATTATTATGACCGTGGCGATACTCGCAGCCATTATGGCATTTTTCCTGATATCAAAAGCCGAGCTCACTGCTGAAAATTCGCTCTTGCTGGCATTTTCGATGGTTTTTACATGCGTCGCTTTTTTACCGGGAATGCACGAAAGATACGGTTTTTTCTACGAAATTGCTGCAATCATTATTGCGTTCATTATACCCAAAACACTTCCGCTCCTGTTTATGATACTGTCGGTTACGGCCATCACTTACGGAGCAAATCTTTTTATGAACTTTAATATGAATCCTTTGCTGGGAATTGCCAATATGGCTGTTTACTTTTCTTACATCGCAATCATTTTTATCAGAATCAGCAGAGAGAAAAAGGTTGCATAGGCTATGATTAAATTGTTTTCTGATAAGTATTTGAAATATTTGACCTGCATATCGGTCGCACTAATGTTGGCATCTCTCGTGGCTTTGGCTATGCTTGGTTTCTATACGCATCCTCTCGGCGACGATTACTATTACGGCGTTCACGCTGCGGCAGCGCTTCGAAATGGCGAGGGTATTTTAGGTGTATTGTCTGCGGCTTTTAAGGGTACCGCCAGACAGTATGATATCTGGCAGGGAACCTATGCAGCCATGTTTTTAATGCATATCCCACCTCAGGTTTTCGGAGAACTTTGCTATAAACTGTATCCGTCCTTTGTATTGTTGCTCTTTACCACGGGGGTATTTTATCTGACGTTTGCCTTTATACCTGCCGGTGATAAAGAAGCCCGTTTATTTGCTATTACGATTGCATCCCTCACTATCTTTCTTTGCGTGAATTTTGTTCCTCTTTGCGGAGAGACCTTTTACTGGTATAACGGGTCGGTGTACTATACCGGTTTTCTTTCTCTTACATTTTTCTTTTTCGGGATTCTGTTCCGGTTCTTGAAAGATAAGAAATTATCAAAAATCATTTTGATGTCAGTTCTCGGATTGATAATAGCCGGAGGAAATTATACGTCTCTGCTTCCCGCCATGCTGATTATCCTTTCGATTATTTTCTTTAAAGCTTTATCCAAAGACCGTAAAGCAGTCGTCGGCGTTTCGGTCGCATTTTTCTTTACGCTTTCGGGGTTTATTTTCAGTGTTCTGGCCCCCGGAAATGCGGTAAGACAGGCCACAAGTTACGGAACCGATCCCGTCAAGGCTATACTCAAATCTCTTTTGCAGTGTTTTAACTATCTTGTTCATTGGAGCGGCATATGTGTATTTCTGGTTCTCTTGTTTCTTACTCCTTTATTTGTAAAGATCATCCAAAGAACAGAATATGACTTCAAATATCCTTTGATTGCTTGCCCTGTGGCTTTCGGTATTTTTGCTTCTTCGGAATGTCCTACTTTCTACGCACAAAACAACGGCGGTGCGGCAAGAGTTTTTGACATCTGCTTTTACATGATGGTTATTTGCATATTGTTCATGTACTTCTACCTGCTGGGATGGTTTGTAAAAAGAAGGGATAAAGGACAGTTTACATTTAAAGCGGCAGAGTTTTTGCCAGGCATTATGTTGGTGGTTATTTTGGCTTTGATTTCAGCATGCAGACCGATTTCCGAAACGATTCCACCCTTAAACTCAATAAAAGCTGCCACAAGCCTTTTAAACGGCGAAGCAGCAGCTTATGACAGACAATTCTGTGAAAGAATGGAAGCGATAAAGAATAATCCGAATGGGGATCTGGTCTTCAATCCATATACGGTTCCGGACCGGCTTAAATGGGTTCTGTGGCTCGGAGACCTTTCGACGGATCCGATGGCAAACGAAGACTTTGCCTCCTTCTACGGTTTAAAATCGGTAAGATTGTCCGACGCACAATAATCAGTTCCCGTATACCTTCAGTATTTCGTACACAAAGCCGTTTGAACTTATAAGTTCATCGGCTTTTTCTATGCGGCTTCCGGGATAGTGTTCACTGTAAAAATCATCAAGAAAGTCTCTGGAATATCCATCGGTAACCTGATATACGATAAACAGATCATCCCTCTCCATGAGGGCTGTGGCAGGATTGCTTATCCCTTTTTCCTTTAGTTTGTTATCATACCATGGGCTTGATACCATCCAACTTCCCATATAAACATAGTTTTCATACGGTCTTTCGCGGAAATCCAGCGCCCTTTCCATATAATGGAGGTTTGACATGTCAAAAAAGTAGAAATTGTCGGGATGATCTTCAAAATAGTTTTCAAGTTCTCTGAAGCTTACGCTCAAGTCATCAAAAGCAAGTGCCCGTTCTTTTACATTACGTGAAATCGGAAGTCCGAATCTGACAGACAGAACCGTTATCATAACAATCAGTACGGACGATGCTGCAACTGAAAAACTCTTTCTGTCAAACTCAAGCAGTTTTCGATAGATAATAATATACACGAGCCAGAAAAGCTCACAAAAATAAATGATCTGAGTTACCCTAAACGGAAAGCGCCCTTCATATACAAGATATAACCAGTCAAATGACCTTGCTACAATCAAAAACAAAATATCCCTGAGTGCTTTAATCTTCCTGCCTGCCAATGCTAAAACAAGCGTAAACAAATACAGGAAATATACCAGCACATTCAAGGGCCTGTCATCATAATCAAAGAAGTTACGCCTTATAATTGTTTTTACGGTATCTGCCGCTTTATAAATAAAGCTGCCACGGGATTTAAGATGGTCCTTTGTCGCTATAACTGACAGATCCTTGAAAAAGTCAGCGTTAATGTTAGGATCAAGTATAAGATTATAATGCTGTGTAGCAGCTTCATAAGAAGATCTCAATACTCCATGGTCATCATAAACGCCTTTATGTGTATCATAATCGGGCCAACCGTAATAATCCAGCAAAATTGTTCTTCCGGCGGTGTACTTTTCAAAAATTTTCCACTCTTCACTGTTGTATGCAATCTTATGAATTCCGAATGAAAAAACCAATATGCCTATAAAAGTCATCGCAGTTGCAAAAATGACCCTGTTTTTCTTTTTGGAAGCATCAAAGAATTTGGCAACAAATGCCATCCCCAAAAAGGGAAAGCACATTATAAATGCGTTATTTCTCACAGAATAAGATAAAAGAGAAAAACACCCGAAGAAAAATAATGAAATCAGGTTTTCTTTTATCGTTTTTTCCTGATCTATGAACAGAAGCGCAAATGAAGCTCCCGCGCCAAGTATCCCTGCAAAGATTGTATATTGAAAATCCACAAAATAGCGGTAAAAGAAGAAAATCAAAAGCAGAAAGGAAACAACTATCGTAATAATCCTTCCCCATATTTGTGAAAGACCGGAAGAAACTGTATAAATCACAAAAAATAACACCGCACCCATGCAGGTTACAAGAAGGATTCCAAACCAAGGAATGGCATTTCCGGTAAGACTGTAAAGGAAAGTAACAATGATACCGAAAACATAATCAATATAGTACATGTGGGCTTCGGGACGGCCCGTCATTTCACCGGACGCAACGGTTTTTAAATAAATGTTGTCATTATCCAAAAGAAAAGGTGCAATTCGGTTGGCAACTATAATAAAAGCGGCTAAAACCACGCAAATAACCGCTGCCGTGATCAGGTTGGTTTTCTTGGTATTTTTCATAGGTCACTCCGAGTTTTATTAATGGTATAATACAATATTTAACGTGATAATGAAATGATTTCCGATATTTTCATTTACAGCAGGCACTCCATACAGATAAAAAAATCCCCGAGGACGAGCACGCTCGTCTCGGGGAATAATTTTACTTATCTGTGCGTTGCTTGCAACTGATTACTCAATGATGCTAGCTACACGGCCTGAACCTACAGTACGTCCACCTTCACGGATAGCGAAGGTAAGACCCTG
>DBVS01000119.1 GCA_002308235.1 Lachnospiraceae bacterium UBA1258 | reverse complement strand
CGGCCCCAGAACATTACATTGGGATGAAGCACCTTTCCCGTGGTCACGTCTTTGATGGTGTACTGCTCGCTTTCCACATCCCCGGTCTTTAACTCACCCTCGGAAAGAAGCGGTGTGGATTCCCAGGGGTACTTGGTGTTATAGCAAAGTTTTCCGTAATTCCACATGCCGTGAAGGTCATCCTTTGCTTTTCTGATCTTACCGGTCCTAAGGATCGTTTCGCCGTTTCCACCGTGATTGGAAAAAGCAAGAGCGGGTCCGTCAAGGGTTGTTACCTTTACGCCGTTAAGCCCGAGAGCACCCCAGACACCGTTTTCTTCCGTGGCACTCCAGAAGGGATGCTCTTTGGGAAGATACAGACAAAGAAAGGCTTTTCCGAACCAGTAGGGGGATTCCGCACAGGAATAACCCTGCACAAGGGGCGCAAACTGACCGTAGAATCCAAGGGTCGGAACTCCGTTAAAGAATACGTCTTCCCTGGATAAAAACTGCATAAGGGAGCCGGAGGCGATCCTTCTTGCAAGCCCCGGATTTGCGGTGGATTTTTTGAGGAGCATATTGCCGCAGAAAGCACTGGTGGAAGCGTTTCTGTAGATGTTTGAGCGGCCCCACATGTTGGTGAAACCGTCTTTGTCAAAGAAATTGGGGTAGGTTTCCATGAGGGTGTTTGAATGCTTTTCAAACTGACGGGCAATATAAGGGCAGTTTTCGTATCCGTACCAGAGATTCCAGATGGGGGCATATACGTTGAAAGCCCAGCAGGAATAATAGTCAAAGCACTGGCCGTCTCTGTACCAGCCTTCCCCCACATAGTAGGAAAGGATGGCCTGGGCGTGATCCAGCATGACGGACTTATCGATGCTGTAGCCGTTCATGTGAAGGAAAGCAAGATCCAGCATGTTGAAAAGTCGCCAGTTCTGGGGAACCGTAGCAGCATTGGCAAAGCCCGAAAGAAAGTCTGCAATCAGCCCTTTCTCAGCCTCGCTGTAGGTGTTCCAGATTTCTTTGTCCGCAAGCCACAGACCGATAACGAGAGCGCAGGTCTCCACCGTCTGTTGGTAGCAGCGGGTGGGATCGTTTGATCTTACAAGCTTTGAAAGTGAATCGTAGCTTCCGACGAACAAAGGGTTCTTTGGATCCACCACACGAAGGATGTGGTCCTTGTAGTAGTCTTTCAGGCATATCCCGTTGATGGTAAGATCCGGTTTTTCACGGATTATGGGAGCCGCGATAAAGAAAGTGCGTGTAAGGCCCTCAAAGATTTCAGCCAGCTGCTGCTGTTTGAGGTTTTCGGGCTTGTCGTTTAAGTGGGGATAGGAGATTTCGGTTTCTTTGCGGGGTAATACCACCGGCGCATCGGCGTCCTTTATGTTTTCGAAAACGCCTTTAAGAATGTAAATTCCGGCCTCGATCCATGAGTCTCTTGTAAGACCGGTGTAGGGACTTAAAGCTTTGTCTGTGAATGAAGGTGTGAATTTCATGTGTTTTCTCCTTTTACATTTATGGGTTACCAGACTTTGAAATCCGAACCCGCCAGTTTGAAGATTGCCTCCATAAAGAAGAAATCTCCGTAGATTATTGCGAAATGGTGGTCGTTTGCATGATAGGAAGCCGTGCAGTATTCAAGAATGTTGTCGGTCTTGTCGGTGAAATTGCAACGCTTCTCCGTAAGAGCCTTAAGCATTTTAAGGGCAGCTTCTTCGTACTTTGAAGCATTGGAAGGATTGGCCTTTGCAAGTTCCAAAAGTCCGCAGGAAGCAATGGCTGCAGCTGTGGAATCCTCGTAGGCGGGTTCTTTGGGCTGCCTGAAATCAACGGGAATCAGACCGCTTTCGGGGATGCAGGAAACAAAATAGTCCGCAACCTTTTCGGAGGCCTTAAGATAACGCTTTTCGCCCGTATAAAGATAACTTAAAAGGAAACCGTAAAGAGCCCAGGACTGGCCCCTTGTCCAGGAAGAACCGAGACCGTAACCCTGTCCGCCGAAGCTTTGAACAAATTCGCCGGTTTCGGGATTGATCTCGACTATGTGATTGACGGAGCCGTCTTCACGTAAGAAATTTTTGATTGCCATATCAGCATGGAGCATGGCAACGTGTTTAAAGCGGGGATCGCCCGTTTCTTTGCTTGCCCAGTAAAGAAGCGGAAGATTCATGAGACAATCGATAATGCACCAGCCTACGTTGGAGGTAGGGCCGTTTTCTTTGCCTATTCCGTCGTTCCAGGCTCTGATATAGTTACCTGCGGGATTGAATCTGCCCGCAAGGATATTGGCGGCATGAAGTCCGCGCCTTCTGCCGTTTTCGTCTCCGGTAAGTCTGTAGGAAGCCACGTCTGTAGGAAGCCATAAAAATCCCATGTCGTGGTCGAGCTGATAGTATCTGTCAAAGCAGACACTTATCTTGTCGGCGATGTTTTTAGCCATGCGGGCGTATTTTTCATCACCCGTCTCCTTAAACATGAGCCAGAGCATTCCGCCGTAGAAGCCGTTCGTCCACCAGTTGATATCCCTGACATCGGACTTATCGTCAAAGATGCCGTTAACCGTGGTATAGGGAATCTTGTCACCGGTCCTGTCTGCCACGAGGCTTTCTTTTTCAAGTATGAGCTTTTTGGTCTTATCGACCCATTCTCTGTCGTTTGCTGTCATATAACCCCTTTCACTTTTGCGGCTGATTTTTGATGGTCCGCTTCTATTTATCATATTCCAAATACGGCGCAATTTCTATGCATTTTTTAACACAAAAACATCTAAAAAATAAAGCAAAAATTCTACGAACATATTTTCGAATCAGGCTTGCTTTATTTGTGAAAACGGTTTATTATTTTATTTGTGTGGAAAGGCGTAAACAAACATGTTCAGAAAATATAAAGGTGAAGTAATCAAGACCACCGTCGATATGGCCTGGCCGGCCGTGGTGGAGTCATTTTTTACGGCATTTACGGGACTTGTGGACTCTTACATGGTAAGCTCCCTCGGGAAGGCTTCCGTGGCGGCAGTGGGTCTTACCACACAGCCCCGTATGCTTGCCATGTCTGCATTTCTTGCCACCAACGTGNNGCGGTATCGGCTCTTGTAGCCAGGAGACGCGGGGAGCAGCGAAAAGACGCGGCCAACGGCATATTACTTTCAGCCATTCTTTTTATAGTATTCACTTCGGTCATCATAGGCGCGGCCTTTGTGGGATTTGCGGGGCCCATCATCAGATTCTGCGGTTCAAATGAAGATACCCACGTTTTATCCGTTTCATATTTCAGGATCGTTATGGCGGGAATCGTGTTTAACTGTATCCAGATGGGCATAAACGCAGCCCAGCGCGGAGCCGGAAATACCAAAATCACCATGCGCACCAACCTTACCAGCAATGTTGTTAACATTGTTTTCAATTACCTTCTTATCGGCGGTAATTTAGGCTTTCCCGCTCTCGGCATAAAGGGCGCCGCCGTCGCAACGGTCATGGGCTGGGCCGCAGCAGGGATAATGAGCGTCATTTCGGTAATGGATACCAAGTGCTTTGTCAGTATCCCCTATATTGTCCAAAATAAGATCAGACCCACCGTTGAGTCCTTTAAGGCTATCATTCACGTGGGATACGGTATTTTCTTTGAGAGAGTTCTTATGAGAATAGGTTTCATGGCCACAGCCATGATGGCTGCGGATCAGGGTA
>DBVS01000029.1:6122-21308 GCA_002308235.1 Lachnospiraceae bacterium UBA1258 | reverse complement strand
GATAGTAGTAAAATCAGTCATTCTTTTTATTCCTTAATATCGCTTTTAGCAAAAGATTTTACCTCAATCCGTTTGCAAACACTTTAGGTCACCTTTCTTTTTGTTTTTCACACAAAAACCTAAAATATATCCTACCATAAATAGCACTTGTTTTAAATGAAAATCCGCTTGCCATCTGAACTTTTGGGCGAGGTGAACCCGCCCATCAATCCTATCGTTCCGTTTCTTTTTTCCTTTTGCTTTTCCGGATTTTTTTCGTACCGTTGTCTTCGCTTCCGCCTGATACGATTTCAGTTTTGAGAGAACGCTTTCCGGTTAAATTGAAAACGAATCTTTCCGTACCCATGATGTACCCGTTACTTCATTTTCTGTTATCAAATTTTTATCTTCTTACTCAAAAAAGGCTTCCGAAAGCGAACTATCAACGCTATCGAAAGCCTTTATTTACTGCTATTGAAATACTACCTGCGAACCACCAGGTATTACTCAAGCTCGATCGTCCCCGGAGGTTTGCTGGTGAGGTCGTAGAATACGCGGTTTACTCCGCGGACTTCGTTGATGATGCGGCTCATGACGGTCTGAAGTACAGAGAAGGGGATGTCTGCTGCCTCGGCGGTCATGAAGTCGAGGGTGCGGACAGCACGAAGGGCAACCGCATAGTCGTAGGTCCTTTCGTCACCCATGACGCCTACGGAACGCACATTGGTAAGTGCGGCAAAATACTGGTCGGGCATCCAGGGTGGATTGAAGTCACGCTCGCGGCTGAAGATCTCATCAACGGAGAGCTTGCTTTCATCGGCAAAACGGTCTCCGGTGTTTTCCTTCTTCCATTCTTTGGCAGCCTTGGCGATCTCCTCACGGTAGATGGCATCGGCTTCCTGAACGATCTTGACCTTCTCGGCAGAGATGTCTCCCATGATCCTGACACCGAGACCGGGGCCGGGGAAAGGCTGACGGAATACAAGTTCGGCGGGGATGCCCAGCTGAAGGCCGGCCTTACGTACCTCATCCTTAAACAGGTTTCTCAAAGGCTCGATTATCTCTTTGAAATCCACATGGTCGGGAAGTCCTCCCACGTTGTGGTGGGACTTGATCACTGCGGACTCACCGCCGAGACCTGATTCAACAACATCGGGGTAGATGGTTCCCTGTGCCAGGAAATCCACCTTGCCGATCTTCTTTGCCTCGTCCTCGAAGACACGGATGAATTCTTCACCGATTATCTTTCTTTTACGCTCGGGCTCGGACACGCCGGCGAGCTTGATATAGTATCTGTCTGCGGCATTGACCCTGACAAAGTTCAGGTTGAAATTACCCTTGGGGCCGAAAACAGCCTCAACTTCGTCACCTTCATCCTTACGAAGAAGGCCGTGATCCACAAACACGCAGGTAAGCTGTTTTCCGATGGCACGTGAGAGGAGCCCCGCAACAACGGAAGAATCCACGCCTCCGGAGAGGGCAAGAAGAACCTTGCCGTTTCCCACTTTTTCGCGAATGTCACGGATGGAATCTTCAACGAAGGTATCCATTCTCCAGTCTCCGGAACATCCACAGATACCGCGGACGAAGTTATAAAGCATCTTTGAGCCCTCGGGAGTATGCAATACCTCGGGATGGAACTGTATTCCGTAAAGGTTTCTTTCCCGGTTTTCACAGGCTGCAACGGGGCAGTTATCGGAATGGGCTACGGATCTGAAGCCGGGGGCCATCTTTGAAATATAATCAAAATGACTCATCCAGCAGGTGGTATTTTCGGGAACACCCTTGAAAAGGGCGGATGAAGAATCGGTCACGATTTCTGTCTTGCCGTATTCACGGGCCGAAGCTCTCTCCACTTTACCGCCGAGCACATGGTTCATAAGCTGTGCGCCGTAACACAAACCCAGTACGGGAACCCCGAGATTGAAAAGCTCCGGGGAGCAGGTGGCTGCACCTTCTTCGTAGCAGCTGGCGGGACCTCCCGTAAGGATGATGCCCTTGGGGTTCATTGCTTTGATCTTCTCTATGTCTGTTTTGTAGGAGTAGATCTCGCAGTATACGTTGCACTCACGTACGCGACGGGCAACCAGCTGATTGTACTGGCCGCCGAAATCGATGACGATGACTTTTTCTTTGTCCTGTAGCACTTAGTACCTCCAAAAATTAAAAAGTTTTGGGACACCGCAACAAGCCGTGTCCCAACATTTGATGCAATATTTATCAGAAATCGCAGGATCTTGGTGTTCTGGGATAAGGGATGACGTCTCTGATGTTCTCAACACCTGTAAGGTACATGATAAGACGCTCAAAGCCCATTCCGAAACCGGAGTGAATGCATCCGCCGTATCTTCTGGTGTCGAGGTACCAGTCAATTCCTTCCTTGTCTACGCCCATCTCGTCCATTCTCTTGATGAGAACATCGAGATTCTCTTCTCTCTGGCTTCCGCCCATAAGCTCTCCGGCCTGGGGAACAAGCAGGTCAACAGCCGCAACCGTCTTGTTGTCGGGGTTGACTTTCATGTAGTAGGCCTTGATATCCTTGGGCCAGTCGGTTACAAAAACAGGGCCGTTGAAATATTCAACGATATATTTCTCATGCTCTTTGGCAATGTCCTCGCCGTAGTCGGGTTCAAACTCCCACTTCACATCAGCCTTCTTCAGGATGTCGATAACATCGTGGTGGGAAATGCGGGTAAACTTTGCATTGATGATGCCCGTAAGCTTATCCTTTAAACCGTTGGAAACGAACTTGTCGCAGAAATCAATTTCCTCGGGGCATCTGTCCATTACGTACTTAACCACGAACTTGAGCATGTCCTCTTCAATGTCCATAAGACCCTGAAGGTCGCAGAAAGCCATTTCGGGCTCGATCATCCAGAACTCGTTGGCGTGGGTCTGGGTGTTGGAATTCTCGGTTCTGAAGGTAGGTCCGAAGGTGTAGATATCGCCGTAAGCCATGGCAAAGGTCTCACCCTGAAGCTGACCGGAACCTGTGATGAATGACTGCTTACCGAAAAGATCCTTGGAGAAATCAACCTTTCCGTCCTCGGTAAGGGGAAGATCGTTCATGTTAAGGGTAGTTATCTTAAACATCTGATCGGAGCCTTCACAATCGGCGCCTGTGATCAAAGGAGTGTGCACATACACATATCCTCTGTCCTGGAAATAAGTGTGGATCGCCATTGCAGCTACGGAACGTACCCTGAACACTGCGGAAAACAGGTTCGTTCTGGGACGAAGGTGCGCAACCGTACGAAGATACTCTCTTGTGTGACGCTTGGGCTGAATGGGGTAATCCTCGGGGCAGTCCCCAAGAAGTGTTACACGGCTTGCCTTAAGTTCGAAAGGCTGCTTGTTTTCGGGAGTAAGCACCAGTGTACCGATAACTTCAACGCTTGCTCCGACTCTGATCTTTGATATATCTTCAAAATTTGCAAGTTCCTTTTCGTAAACAACCTGCAGGTTCTCGAAAAAGGATCCGTCGTTCACATTAAGGAATCCAAACTGTGCCTGTGCGCGATTGGTGCGTACCCAGGCGCAGACAGTCACTTCTTTGGACGCATATTCAGAAGTTTTTCTGAACAGCTCTTTAACCTTGGTTCTCATTAAAAATATTCCTCCGTAATCTATAACATATGATCAAATTGTCCGTTTATCGCTTTGTGACCGACAGGATATAATCGGAGACCTTCTGCGTGATTGCTTCTTCCAGAAGCTTTTCTTTGGGGTTGGCCGCATAATAATCGTCGAGAGATGTGTATTCATCATACAACTCCACATACTCCGATGCCCGGGCTTCAATCTCGGCGTCATCGACGACCAGTCCTTCATCCACTGCTATCTTGAATATGACGATCTGCTCTTTTGCAAGCTTGACGGCTTCTTCATTCAGTCCCGAGTCACAAAGTTTGAGATATTCTGCCACATTCACGCCGTACTTTTCCGCCGTGTCTGTGTAGATTTCTTCGACTTCTTTCTTCATGCTTTCAACAAGTCCCTTGGGAATCTCTGTAAATTCCGAAGTGGAAACGATCTTGTTGAGCACGGAACGAAATACGTCTTTTTCATATTGTTTCTCGGTGAATTCCGAAAGATTGTTGTATACAAAAAGCCTGAACTCGTTTTTGTCGGAATATACCTCGCTCTTGAGCGCCGCAACCGACTCATCCGAAAGCCCGGGAATGACCTTTTTCACGTGAACGTCAAAGTCACATTTCTTCCCCGCAAGACTTTCGTCATAGTAGTTCTCGGGATAGCTTACCGTAAAGGAAAGGTGGGCACCCGCAACGGAACCGACCAGTTCGTCTTCAAATCCGTCAAGATGTGTGTTCTTTCCGATCGAAACCGCCTGATCCGTACCCACGACATTTTTCTTGCCGGAGTCTCCGACGGTTCCCGTGTAATCAATGATAACCGTATCACCGTTTCCGGCAACCCAGTTTTCAAGGCTTTCAGCCTGCGTGGAAAAGAACTCATCGGTGTATCTTTCGATCAGCTCGTCCGTAAGCGCAATCTTATCCACGTCAACCGTAATATCCTTGTAATTTCCGATTGAAACAATACAATTATTCACATTTTGAGTTGTCAAAACAAATTCTTCCGGCTCCGCCGGATTACCGCAGGATATCATTCCCACCGCAGCAATCACCGACATGGTCAGAATCAGGATACGGTTTTTCATCTGAAACCTCATAAAAAATGATACAAAGAATTTTATAGCACATAACCTTATAAAATTCAAGGACTGCGCATTCCTTAAAGAAGGGGAGAAAGCAGACGGCAGAACTGCTCCTTGAAACGAAGAAGGAGTCCCCTCTTCACATATTCATCCCTGGTTATGCGTTCGCTGTACTTTATATCTTCCTTGAATATCTCGGTCATTTTCTTTGCGATGCACTCGTCGTAGATTACCGCATTAACCTCAAAATTCAGGGCAAAGCTTCGAATGTCCATGTTTGCGGTTCCGTAACAGCAGATCTCTTCATCCACTATCATGCCCTTTGAATGAAGAAAGCCGTTCTGATAGGTGTAGCAGTTTGCACCCGCCAAAACCAGTTCTCCGATATGCGAGTAAGTCGCCCAGTAAACGAAGGGGTGGTCAGGCTTGCAGGGGATCATGACATTAACTTCGATTCCCGAGTGGATCGCGATCAAAAGCGCCGCCAGTATGGACTCATCCGGAATAAAGTAAGGCGTCTGGATATAAATGCTCCTTCTTGCTTTGTTTATCATGCGAAGGTAGTTATTTCTGATATTCGGAAGGGAGGAGTCGGGTCCGCTTGAAATAATCTGGATGGCGGTACCGTCTTCCCGCGACTCTGTCACGGGCTCAAAGTAAGAGGAATCCTTGAAAAGGTTTTCTCTCGAAGCGTAGTCGTAGTCCTGGGCAAAACGAATCGAAAGGGCAGTAACGGCGGTTCCCCTGATCCGAAGGTGAGTGTCGCGCCAGTGCCCGAAACGCTTGCTTTTATCTATGTATTCTCTTCCCACATTAAAGCCGCCCACGTAAGCGATCTCGTTATCGATAACGGCGATCTTTCTGTGGTTTCGGTAGTTGACACGGAGCTGAAGTCTCTTGAAAAGAGCCGGGAAGAATTCCGCAACCTTGATGTTTTCGTGACTCATCAAATCTTTCCAGAAACGTCTTCTCGTCTTTCTGCAGCCCATGGCATCATAAAGAATGATGATCCTCACGCCCTCGTCCGCTTTTCTTTTCATGACGGATACGATCCTTTGCATAAGCTCGTCATCTCTGATGATGTAATACTGGAAAAATACAAAGCGTTTCGCGTTCTCGATATCTCTGATGAGAGCTTCGAATTTTTCGTTTCCGTCCGTGAAGATCTCGACCTTGTTGTCGTCACTGACAACAGCGCCCTGACTTTCCAGATTGTAATAGATCATATCAGAGTAATATGCGTATTTGGCGATCTTTACGGGAGGCTTGCGGCTTTCGATGCTTGCTTCCTGACGGCGTATGGCCTCGTTGATCTGGCCCTCGATCTCCTTTATCTTAAACATTTTTTCTTTGTGCAGATTTAAACCAATCAGAAGATAGAGCGGAAATCCGACGAACGGGACCGTAAAGATCAGTATAAGCCAGGCCCAGACGCTCTTTGGTTCCTTGCGCTGAAAGAAAACCACAAAGATGGCGAAAACGGTTTCTATGTAAATAATGTGATCCCAGATGAATTCACCTATTTTCGGTAAATACCCGATAAACTCTTGCATAAACATAACCTCAATATTTGCTTGTGTTTAAACCCCGGTAATGGTACAATGTGAAAGCGCAAATTATTACGGAGGTTTTACCATATCATGGGTTGGATAATTGCATTAATTGTCGTTGCTGTCCTTGCAGGACTTTTGGTTTTATTATATTTTCTCGGCAAAAAGGCCCAGAAACGTCAGGAAACCCAGCAGGCTCAGATCGAGCAGTACAAGCAGACGGTTTCCATGCTCATCATAGACAAGAAACGTATGAGACTTAACGAATCGGGACTTCCCCAGTCCGTTATCGACCAGACTCCCAAGCTTATGAGACGCTCCAAGCTTCCCATTGTAAAAGCTAAAGTCGGTCCTCAGGTTATGAGCCTTGTATGTGATGCCAAGATCTTTGACAGCGTTCCCGTCAAAAAGGAAGTTAAAGCCGTTGTAAGCGGTATCTACATTACCGAAGTCAAGGGACTTCACGGCAAGATCAACACCCCTGTTGTGAAAAAGAAAGGCTTCAAGGCCTGGGTTGAACGCATGCAGGAAAAGGCCGGAGCCAAGGCTGTTAAATAGATTTGACGTTCATGTCTATCCTGCACTTTGCCAGGTGCTCGTAGTTCACTTCCATGTCATACTCGATCGCCATATTGATCTCATCCGCGGCCCGTTTGCAAACAACGGCCGTGGTGTCAATGCCTATCATGATATCTCCGTAGGGAGTGTTGTAGGCTGTATAATTTTTCTTGCCCTCTTCAAACGTCATATGTACGTTGAAGGGGCCTTTTTTATTCAGTTCAAGAAGCTTGTCATCAAACTTGAGCACACTCTTCACGATTTCCTTCTCGGACAGCGTTTCTTCGTAAACAACGTAATTCTTGTTGTTTCTCGTATAAAAGGTTCCGCGGTTGATGGTTTCCACACGCTGGTCGTCATTCTCGGAAAGCGCGTACTGCAGTCCCTTTATCGTTACCAAAACATCTCTTTTCAATTTTCTACCTCTGTAAAACTATTTCTCATCAAGGTGAATCTGCATGAGAATGGACTTTTCCTGATTGTCTATGTGCTCACGGGCGGCTTCCCCGGCGCCTATGACGTTTTCTTTAAGGATCGCGTCCAAAAGTGCTCTGTGTTCCTTTATAAGCCTCTCATGCTGACTTGCGTCTTTAATATACTCAAATCTGTACCGGTACATCTGCTCGGCCAGATTGTTGATGGTCATAACCATTCTTTCATTGCCGGTGGCTCCGATGATTATATCGTGAAATGCCACGTCTGCCTTCGCTATGACGGTGGTGTCACCGGTCTTGACCGCTTCCTCAAAGTCCGTGCAGGCACGTCTCAGAGCTTCTTTTTCTTCTTCACTGATGCGCTCGCAGGCAAGCTCGGCACAGAACGTGTCAAGGGCGCGTCTTACCTCCAGCACGTCTCTTAAGCCCTTCTCCGAAATCTCGGCAACAATGGCACCCCGTCTCGGGATCATGGTGACCAGGCCCTCCTGCTCAAGCTTGTGAATGGCCTCACGTATGGGGGTTCGGCTCACACCGATCTTCTTGGCAAGGTGAATTTCCATAAGCCGCTCTCCGGGTTTGATCTCTCCCGTCAGAATGGCCTTTCTCAGGGTCTTGAAGACAACATCCCGCAAGGGAAGGTATTCGTCCATGTTAAGTTCAAAGTGATCCTGCATAAGCTCTGCTCCTATTCGAATCTGGGTTTCTTTGTGTTATGGAATCTTCCGACGCCGGTGAAAAAGCAAGGGTAATCGCCCGCAAGGCGCTTTGCCGCTTCACTCGCCCCATCGTCCGATTCGAATACCCCAAATACCGTCGGACCGCTTCCGCTCATTATACTTCCCATTGCACCGTAATCAACCATTTTTTTCTCTATTTCTGTTATGACCGGATGTTTTCCGGCCGTCACAGGCTCCAATATATTCTCAAACAAAGCAACCGCACCCGCATTGTCGTAAGTTTCTATCGCCTTTAAAAGCGATGCGGTGTCCGGGTGCTTACTCGGAGGCTTCTCATCGTAAGCCCTGTAAACCTCCGGGGTCGAAACATAAACATCGGGCTTGCATATCACAACAGGCATCGATGCCATGGGCGTAAGCCCCGTCAGTATTTCTCCGATCCCTTCACAAAGGCAAAGTCCGCCTTCGACACAGAAAGGTACGTCCGCCCCTATTTTTACGGAAATCTCCCTGAGTTCATCCATGGAAAGCCCGAACTCAAAGAGCCTGTTTAAGCCTCTCAGAGTCGCCGCCGCATCGGCGCTTCCCCCGGCAAGACCTGCGGCAATGGGGATCCTCTTGGTAAGAGTGATCTTTACATCCCCGGTCCTTCCCATGCGTTCAAAAAGAAGCCGTGCGGCCTTGAGCACGAGATTATCCTTCCCCTCCGCCATCTCGCTTTGAAGAAGGGCGCTGTCAGACGTAAGCACCACGCCCGTACCCGGCGCCCCTTTCTCAAAGGAAAGGTCGTCACAGATACTGATGGTCTGCATTATCATGCAAACCTCGTGATAGCCGTTGTCTCTTTTCCCCGTAATATCAAGGGAAAGATTGATTTTTGCGTGTGCCTGTTCGTATATCATCGGATGTTCGACCTAGGAATGTATTTTAGTGTACTTTGTACTTTGTATACAATATTATCATCTAATCCCTTTTTATGCACGGACAAAGCAACTTTTTTAAAAAAATTTTATTTTTACCGTTAAGTTTTGTAAAGGAACGTCCGATAATAGATACAGATAACTAAAAGTATCTTCTTTTTGCACAGGGATGTGCGCATGAAATAGGGATTTAACCATAATCCCGGAAAGGACAATCATGACTGTAAACGGAATTACAAACTCAACAGAAACGTATTCTTCCTACAAGCCTGCAGAAAAACCGGTACAGCCCGCGGATAAGGGTGCCGAAAATGTTACGACTGCAGCGGAAGAAACCGGCGTAGTCTATGAGCCCACCCTGGAAATGCCTACTCAGACTTATAAGGCTAACCAGGAAGTGATCAATAGATTAAAGCTCGATGCGCAGAACCGTCTCGAACAGTTGCAGAACATCGTCCGTCAGCTCATATCCAAACAGGCTGATACAGCGGGCAATGCCACTGACAT
Organism: Lachnospiraceae bacterium UBA1258; assembly: GCA_002308235.1. Taxonomy (GTDB): domain Bacteria; phylum Bacillota; class Clostridia; order Lachnospirales; family Lachnospiraceae; genus UBA1258. The sequence goes on along the minus strand of DBVS01000029.1, from coordinate 12,002 downwards.
CTGGAGTTTCTTACGTGAAGGTAACTACACCGTAGATCCCGAGACCAAAGCACAGGCGCAGGCAGATATCGCCGAAAACGGCTATTGGGGAGTGAACCAGACCTCCGACAGGATCATCGATTTTGCGATGGCTCTTACGGGCGGCGATCCTTCCAAGGTTGAGGAAATGAGAGAAGCTTTCAAAAAAGGCTACGAACAGGCTGAGAAGACCTGGGGCGGTGAGCTTCCCGATATTTCAAAGCAGACCTATGAAGCCGTAATGAAGAAGTTTGACGACCTTGCAGGTCAGTCACAGAACTGAATTACAAATGAATAGTTAATCAAAACCGGGGGCGAATCTCTTCGCCCCCGATTTTTGTTTTCCGATCAATTTCAGCAAACGGCTCCGACAAGCTCCTTAACGTCCTGTACGCCGTTTTCTTTCATGTATTTCTCGATTCCCTCTATTACTTCCACAGTCGCCAAAGGATTGATAAAGTTTGCGGCTCCCACAGCCACCATGCTGGCACCCGCAAGAAGAAACTCGATGGCATCCTCACCGTTTCCGATCCCGCCCATACCGATTATCGGAATGTTTACGGCCTTTGAGCATTCATAAACCATTCTGACCGCAATGGGTTTTATGGCAGGACCCGACATGCCTCCTGTTTTATTGGCAAGTACAAATTTGCGACGATTAATGTCTATTTTCATTCCCGTGATGGTATTTATGAGAGAAATTGCGTCCGCCCCCGCAGCCTCCGCAGCCTTGGCCATATCGGCGATCCTGGTCACATTCGGGCTTAACTTCATGATAACCGGCTGTTTTGCGACCTTCTTTATCTCTTTGGTGATATTCTCAAGAGCCTTTGCGTCCTGACCGAAAGCGATGGCGCCTTCCTTTACATTGGGGCAGGAAACATTGATCTCAAGCATATCCACAGGTTCGCCTGCAAGTCTTTCGACCACTCCCACATATTCTTCAACGGTTTTTCCGCATACGTTCACGATAATCTTCGTATCGTACTTTTTGAGGAAGGGTATGTCTCTTTCGCAGAATACCTCGATCCCCGGATTCTGAAGACCGATGGCGTTCAGCATCCCTCCGTAAACCTCGGTAACTCTTATGGTATCATTACCGGTCCAGGGTGTTAAGGCAACTCCCTTGGTGGTAACGGCTCCGAGACGGTTAAGATCAACGAACTCGCCGTACTCCATTCCCGAACCGAAGGTCCCCGATGCGGTGGTTACGGGGTTTTTAAATGTTACTCCCGCGATATTTACTGTCGTGTTCATCAGATATCAACCTCCCCCGCTTCAAAAACCGGGCCTTCCGTACATACTCTGGCATTGTTCACATGTGAGTGGGCATCTTTCTTTGTGGTCCTGCATACGCAGCCGAGGCATGCACCCACTCCGCAGGCCATTCTTTCTTCAAGAGAAATGTAAGCCTTGATGCCCTTCTCCTGCGCGTATTTTTTAATGGCACGAAGCATGGGCATGGGGCCGCAGGCAAAGATCACGTCACAGGGAAGGTTCTTTTCTCTGAGCACATCAAGCACATTACCCCTGACGCCGAAACTTCCGTCCTCGGTGGCTATCTCTGTCTTAACGTATTTCTCAAAATCCTCTTTTAAGAACATATCGCCGGTTCTGTATCCCATAACGGCGGTTACGCTCTCACTTCGAAGTTCCTTTGAAAGTTGAAGGATGGGCGGAACACCGATTCCGCCTCCCATGAGTACCGCATGTCCCTTTGCCTCTTCAAGGGGAAAGCCGTTTCCCACAGGACCTAACAGCATGACCTCTTCACCGGTCTTATAGGTCGAAAACTCGTGAGTGCCCTTCCCCACAACACGGTAAACCAAACGAAGTTCTCCGTTTCCCGCCTCACAGATGCTGATGGGCCTCGGGAGCAGCGTGTCCTTACCCTTCGGATAAACCATAACAAACTGTCCGGGCTTTGACTTATCGGCAATGTTTGTCTTTATACAAAGCTCGTATATTCCTTCCGAAAGCCTGCGGCTCCCGGTCATTTTTCCTTTTTCATAAATCTTCATAAACTGTTTTTCCCCCGCAAATCGTGTATTTGATCTTACCCTTGAAGGTCTTTCCGAGAAAAGGCGAATTCACCGATTTAGACACGCTTTTATCATAAAGAAAGTCTTCTTCGGGCGCAAAGATCGTTATGTCTGCGGGCGCTCCTTCTTTTATGTTTTCCGAGGGAAAGCCGTAGAATTCCCTCGGGTTTTTCGTAAACATGGAAACAAGCTTCGGCAGCGCAATCACCCGGCTTCTGACCAGCTCGTTATAAGCAATGACGAAGGAAGTTTCAAGGCCCAGTATCCCGGAGGGCGCCTTTAAAATGTCACCGGCTTTTTCCTCCGGTGCATGAGGCGCGTGGTCTGTGGCTATCATGGATATGGTGCCGTCCTTGATTCCTTCGATTATGGCCTGTCTGTCTTCCTCGGTTCTAAGGGGCGGATTCATTTTCGCATTTGCTCCGAATCTGATGACCGCTTCCTCCGTAAGAGCCAGATGATGTGGCGTAACCTCGGCGCAGATGTCCTTGGATTTTTCCCGGGCCTTTCTTACAAGCTCGACACCTTCCTTTGTGGAAATGTGCTGTACGTCCATCTTAACGCCGGTCTTAAGGGCAATTTCTATGTCTCTTTCTATAAGCGAAGCCTCGGCCTCCCGGGGAGAGCCGTATATTCCGTAGTGTTCGCTTGCTTTGCCGTGATTGATGCCGTTTTCCTTTATAAGACGCTTATCCTCTTCGTGAAGACTCACGGGAACATTGAGAGCCGCTGCTTTTTCAAAGGCGGTCTTAAGAAGAGCTTCATCCATCAGGGGGATTCCGTCATCGGTAAATCCTGCCGCTCCTGCGGCCTTAAGGGCTTCCATGTCCGTAAGCTCCGTACCCTTTAGGCCCTTGGTCACCGCAGCACAGGCATGCACATGGATGGGGGTGGTCTTTCCTTTGTTAAGTACGTATTCAAGGGTTTCCGTATTATCCGTGACGGGATTTGTATTTGCCATCAGGACCACATCCGTAAATCCGCCCCTTGCCGCGCACTTTGCGCCGGTAATAATGTCTTCTTTGTGAGTGAATCCCGGATCTCTGAAATGCACGTGAACATCGCAGAATCCCGGCATCGCTATCATTTTATCGGCATCGATCTCCCGATCTGCAGGCCTTTGGGAAGGCGCAGGTCCCACGTGGGTAATGACCCCGTCCTCAATTTCCACAAAGCCCTTAAATTCCTCAGAATCCGGGTTTGCAATCAAAGCATTTTTTATTCGTAACATTCGGTCCTCCGAAATTGTGGTTAAAACTTGCTTATCTTTCTTTCACCGTCTATAATGAACGTAATATTCAAGACTACATGCGCAAGAGGTAATTATGATCAGATTTATTTTTGCCCTTATTTATACCATATTATTCCTGATTCTCTCGATTCCGGTAATCATTATAGAAGGTATCATTTGGCTCATTTCCAAAAGAGCGGCGGCCGTTTCTTCCCAGGCCATCGTCTCCCGCGCCTTCCACCTTCTTGCAATGATAAGCGGTGTAAAGGCTGATGTAAAGGGCCTTGAAAACATCCCGAAAGGCGAGGCAATCCTCTATGTTCCCAACCACCGGAGCATTTTCGATATAATAATAACCTATTATATCATCCCCGGTCAAACAGGTTATGTTGCAAAGAAAGAAACCTTAAAGATCCCGATCTTAAGTATCTGGATGGCACTTATGCACTGCCAGTTCCTTGACAGGAGCAACATCCGAAAGGGCTTAAAAGTCATTCTTAAATGCGCCGATTTGATTAAAGGCGGCACCAACATCGTTATCTTCCCCGAAGGCACCAGAAACAAGGGAACCGACGACCTCCAGCCTTTCCACGACGGAAGCCTTAAAATCGCCGAAAAAGCAGGCTGCAAGATCATCCCTATCGCCATCAACAACACGGATCAAATCTTCGAGGCACACTTCCCGAAGATCAAATCCACCAAGGTTTCAATTGAGTTCTGTAAGCCCATCGATACCGCAGGTCTTTCAAAGGCCGAGCTTAAGGAAATCAGCCCCCGCGTTCAGGAAGAGCTCCTTGAAGCCTACAGAAGAAACAAGGAACAATAATCCGGACTTTGATCCGCACAAAGAAAAACTCCCGCAACCCGCGGGAGTTCTTTTTATCTGTTTTTAAGTGCTTCGACCACCTTTACGAATTCCATTCCGTGGGACGCCTTTACAAGGATCGTATCATCCTTTTCAAAAAGAAGGGGCATCTCTTCGATGAATTTCGCAACAGTGGGAAAATATTTAAGTTTAACGCCTGAGGCAACAGATTTTGCGCCTTCATACATGTGGATCGAATTTTCACCGATGCAGATCAGCTTATCAATCCCTGACTTTGCGGCATACTCACCGATCTCCCTGTGCATAAGATCGGAATCCGTACCAAGCTCAAACATGTCACCGAGGACAGCAGCCTTCACGCCCTCCGCCATGGAAAGGGTATCAATGGCGGCACGCATAGAAGAAGGAGCCGCATTGTAGCAGTCATCAATGATAAAGCCTTCACCGAAGGGAATGAGTTTAAGTCTTCCGTCAATAGTGGAGGCATTTTCAAGACCCTTCACGATCTCCGCCGTGGTCATGGAAAGACTCTTTCCCACCGAAACGGCGGCCATGATATTTGAGATCATGTGCTTGCCGAAAAGCTTAACATTTACCGGGAAGGTTTCTTCACGCGTAACGACCTTAAGGCTCGTGCCCTTTAATCCGTGGGGCACGATATCCGCGGGATGAACGTCGCAGTCCGGCGTGAGCCCGAAGGTTGCGGGCCTGATCCCGTTAACGTCTTTCTTTGTACAAAGAATGTCATCATCGCCGTTTAAGAAAATGAATCCCTTAGGGTTCATGTATTCAAAGATCTCGGATTTTGCTTTATAAATACCGTCTCTGGAACCGAGATTCTCAAGATGGCTCTGGCCGATGTTTGTTATAACGCAGATATCGGGACGGGCAATCTTACTTAAAACCCGCATCTCGCCAAAATCGCTTATACCCATTTCAAGCACCGCGATCTCATGCTCTTCCCCGATGGAAAGAACGGTGAGGGGAAGACCGATCTCGTTGTTGTAATTGCCTTCAGTCTTAAGAACCTTATATTTTGCGGAAAGTGTTGCGGCAACGATCTCCTTGGTGCTTGTTTTTCCGACACTTCCGGTTATGCCCACAACCCTGATATCAAGGCTCTTTCTGTAGTATTCAGCCAGGTCCTGAAGGGCCTTCACCGTATTATTTACAAGAATGCAGGCGCCCTTCGGATCTTCGGGAAGCTTCTCGCATATAACTGCTGCCGCGCCCTTTGTGAAAACATCATCGATAAAATAGTGACCGTCGACCCGTTCTCCCTTGATGGCGGCGAAAAGATTGCCCTTTTCGACCTTTCTTGAATCCATGGTCACGCCGTTAATGAACGCTTCCGGATTTCCGTTTACAAGTTTTCCGCCTGTGGCAAGTGCCACCGACTCCAAAGAAATCTGTTTCATCTTACTCCTAAAAATCGCTTATTCAAAAGCCATGCGGATTATCTTTTCGCAAAGCTGGTTATAATTCATTCCCACAACGGCCGCTTCCTGAGGAACCAAAGAGGTGGGAGTCATGCCGGGAAGTGTGTTGGCTTCAAGGCAGAAGATCTCATTCTTTTCGTTCATCATAATGTCCATGCGGGCGTATTTGGTAAGTCTTAACACGGCAAATGCCTTCTCGGCCATGTCCTGCATGCGCTTTGTGGTTTCTTCGTCAATCTCGGCGGGACAGGTCTCGATGGCCTCGCCTTCCTGATATTTGGTCTTATAATCGTAAAAGCCCTCTCTGGGAGCGATCTCGATAAC
>DBVS01000029.1:1312-6113 GCA_002308235.1 Lachnospiraceae bacterium UBA1258 | reverse complement strand
GGAAGTGCCTTTCCTTCGATAACACCCACGGAAAACTCGCGGCCCTTTATGTACTGCTCCACAATAAGGGTATTTCCCAGTTTAAAGGCTTCGGCTTTTGCGTGATCATACTCTTCTTTGTTATGGGAAATATATACACCCACGCTGGAACCGCCGTCCGTTACTTTTACGACTACGGGGAACTTAACTTCGTGATTATCGTCCTCGCCCTTCTTAAGGGTAAAGCCCTGAGGAGTATTGATTCCGTGAGCGGCGAAGAGTTCCTTTGCAAGGCTCTTGTCCATGGCAAGGGCGGAACTTACGTAATCGTTTCCGGTATATCTGATTCCGTGAAGGTCGAAAGCGGCCTGAACTCTTCCGTTTTCGCCGTTCTCACCGTGAAGCGCGATAAATACCACATCTGCTTCTTTGCAGATTTCAAGTACATTGGGCCCAAAGAAAGAGTTATCGCCCTTTCTGAGGGCTTTGATTGCCTCTATGTCCGGATTTTCGGCCTTAACCGCCGATATCTCTCCCTTGAGTTCGTCCCCGTGATAGAACACCAGCGCCGGTTCTTCGGTCTGTATTCCAAGAAAAACATCCAGCAGCACCACGTCATGTCCGTTCTGCTTAAGAGCCTTGTAGATCTTGTCTCCCGAAGAAAGGGATACGTCACGTTCCGTGCTTATTCCGCCTGCCAAAACCGCAATTTTCATAATTCAGTCTCCTGTTATTTTTTATCCGTGAGTCTGCCCAGCAACACAAGAAGCATTGCATATCCGTCGGGATCATACTCAAAATCCAGATACAACTCACTCTTTATATTTCGCCCGCACATGTAATGCAGGTAATTTTCTTCCATTTTCTCATACTCAAGACTCGAGATGATATAATCCACCACCACCAGCTCTTCGGTGTTACGAAGAAGCTCTTCCGGCGTCATGTCTGCCGATTCCACCATGTATCCGCAGTCTCTGGCCTTCGCAGCCTTTGAATGGGTTCTGGCCATAAAGCGTTCCATAAGTTTGCCGCACAGGTCCATGTCTGCGTTCCGTGTGGTGGACATGTGAGTGATGGCGGCATCCACCATGGTCCTGTCGGTCAAGTCCTTGTCGGCATTTGACTTTAAATACTCATCGATGACTTTCTTATAAACCGCATAACCCGTTGCTTTGTACAGTTCAACTGCCGCACGGTACATCTGCTCCGAGCTTACCAGGTTCTTGTTGGCCTCAAGACACTTCCATGCAAGTCCTGCGGCCTTTAAACACTTTGAAGCGTAAGCCGAATTGAATTTATTGATGACATAGGAAAAATGAGTCATCACCACACAGAAGTAAACCGTCGCTCTCGTGGCCTCGCCGTCGATGGTGGGCTCGAATCTTCCCGTAGAAGTCTTTCTGGAAGAAACTGCCGTATACACGCCCCCCGTCTCCGGGTTTTGCATCTTTAACAGCCAGTCGGTCTCAAACATGATCTCATCAAGAATGTCGGGAATCCTGTTTCCGCTCTCCGAAATGCCCATGTCATCGCCAAAGGATGATGGATGGTACTGGTAAGCCACCATCAGATCGTAGGCTGCCATACACCCCGTAACTACGTCCTTTTGGCCGTTTTCACCGGTCTTCCAGCCACCCGAAACATCCAAAGTCTCATCGGAATTACCCGGGGCGGGAACGGATTTTGTTCCGTACTCGATGTTTGCCCTTAAAGCATGCAGCTTTCCGAATGTTCTTGAAAGGAGTTCATCATAAACTCCGGTTTTTATCTTAAATTCCTTGGAATCTCCGAGATATTCGGTCTCTATGTAATAGGTTCCTTCTTCGTCAATCTCGGAAAAATCGGCAACTCCGACACACATGCCCTCAGAATCGGCATCTTCTATGGGCTTAACCTTTCCCTCAAATACCTTTTCACCGCTTACCGCATTTTTCAAAACAAATGTCTTTGGAAGTTCTTTGGCCCTGATAACCGCTTTCTTCTCGGTTCCGACCGTATAACCGATCAGATCCACCGACACCGCCGGATAACTCTCGGGAACCTTATATTCCGTTCTTGCTTCGGCAAGCATCGCGGTCTTTTCAGGAACACTTGTAAGCGTATTATCGTTGTTTGCGGGCGCGGCACCCTTGCTTGCGCACCCCGTAAGCAAACACGCAAGAAGCAGGCAGGATATTAACTTTCTTTTCTGTCCACCGCTTTTTTTCATACATGCACCATTATAACCCATCGCACGACAAAAATGTACCTTTGATTATCGAACCATCGCGCGAATTCTCTCATTTCCGTAAGGATCCGAGTATTCTTCACCGACAACACCGTCAAGCGTGTCCGTAATATAGTTGATCAAAGCCTGATAATCAAGCATTACCTCATCAAGAAGGAGCTCCGAATCCTTAAACATCGTGTATCCGTCGCCGCTGTTCTTTAAAACGTAGTTGCTGGAAGCAACCGTATATATTCTCTCAGGGTCCAAAGGCTCCCCGTTCACCTTGACGTTTTTTACGCGTCCTTCGCCCTCGGTCTTTACAAACATTCCGTTTTCGTCCGAAACGCAATTGGTCTCGGCGTCAAGGTCGATATCAAAGGTTATTCCGGAAACCTGCAAAAATCCGCCGCTCTCGGAAGGTGTCTTCTTAACGGACCACTCAAGTGCGTCGAGGATCGTCTTTCCGCTTGCATTTACCATGCAAAGAGAGTTTCCGAAGGGATGAACCTTGAAAATATCATTAAGGGTGATCTCTCCCTCAGGAATGCTCACGCGCACCCCACCGCCGTTGCAAAAAGCAATCTCAGCGCCCAGCTGGTCTTTATAAGCATCGGCGCAAAGGTCACCGAGGTTGGTCTCGGCGCGGCGTACGATTCTTATGGGAGCACCCGAATCGTCTTTTTTAACGGGATCGTTTATGGTAAGTTCAACCGAGGTACGAGCCACCACTTCTGCAAGCTTTTCGTCGAGAATTCCGGTTTCTTTTTCGACAGCCTTCAAAACATCCTCGTCAAAAGCAAAATCCCCGGGAACCGACTGCTCGCTTCCGAAGGTGTAAAGACCCGACTCGATTTTCTTTGATTCTGCGGAAATCTTTACCCAGCCGATGGAATTGAATTTGGTACCGCAGGCGGAACGAAGAACGGTATTTCCTGACTTATCCTTCATGGAAACACAGTCTGTATCGTGGCTGTGGCCGTCAAGAAATACATCGATGCCCGTAGTGTTTTCGATAATATCGGCGTATGTGTAGGGGCTTCCCTCCGACACGTTTCCGATGTGGCCCATTACCACCACGAAATCGGCCCCCTCTGCTCTGGCTCCGTCAACAGCCTTCTGAACTGCGTCAAAAACCTGCTTTCCGTCTGCATCCTGCATGAAACCGTAGATAAACTCGCCCTTTTCGTTCTGGAAATACTTGGGCGTCGAAGACTTAAGAGTATAAGGTGTTGTAACGCCGACAAAACCGATCTTGAAATCGCCGGCTTCTTTGATGATGTAGGGCTTGAAAACAAGCTCGCCCTGCTTGTTGAAATTGCAGCTGATATAAGGATACTCGGCCATGGCACAAAGCTCGTTGAATCGGTCCATGCCGTAATCGAATTCGTGGTTTCCGGGAATTGCGACATCGTACTTAAGAAGGTTCATGAGTCTGATGATTGCTTCACCCTTTGTCATGGTTCCGATGGGCTCACCCTGTACGGCGTCTCCGTCATCCACCAAAAGCGTAACGTTTCCTTCGTCTTCAAGTGCCTTTCTTACGGAGGCTAACCCCGCATAACCGAAGTCGGTATCCACACCGCAGTGCACATCACTTGTAAAAAGAATGACTACGTCACGTCCCGCATCGGGTGATGCAGGTTCGGGCGTGCTTACTGATGTACCCGAATCAGTCGAATTTACGCTTACCGACGTATCTTCTGTCTTTGAACCCGAAGTCTTGTCAGACGTGCACGCGCCGCACATTGCGATCGCGGTAACAAGTATGAATGCTATGAGTTTTTTCTTAATTCTCATTTTTTACCCCTTTTAACTTTCATGCCAAATCTCATAAATTAAAAGACCCAACGTGGTCCGCATCGTTGAGAGGCGTGTTGGGTTCTGTTGAATACATTATAATCAATCTATAGAAAAAATCAACTCTCGTAATTAATTTCTTTTCCATCACAAAACGCTTTCATGGGAATATGATATTTGTTAATTTCAAAAAGCATACCATCTGATATAGCTTTAAAAGAAATGCATTGATAACTCTCGTACCCATCCTCGTACTCTTCCAGCCCGTTATCAGACTCATATACAGCGTCGAATACCGAATCCACAGCTTTTTTCTTTTTATCTATAAAAGTGTATTTGCTGTTCGAATGAGCACGAACATATGCCAATAATCGATTAAATCTCTCTTGATCGGTGTTATTCATTTATACCTCTGCAAAATAATTATGATTCTGCCTCGAGTTCTTTTTCTACTGCATTTAGTCGATTTTGCAGCTCAACCATGGGAAGACGAACTTCCCTTCCATTGGCCCTTATCAGCAAGATCAAACTCTCCCTGTACTCAGCCGTGGAACATCGTTTTTCTTCTTTTAAGCGGTCGAGAATTCCTATTGTGCCGATTACCGAAACTCCTTCGCTCAGTGCCACTTTCCTAAGAGCCGCATCCCCCGTCAGCAATACCAAGCCTCTGAATTTCGCTATGGCCAGTGCCGAACGGTCATATTTTGACAGTTTAGGATGTAATTCGGCAAGCTCTGCTCCGTAATAAAATTCTTTCTCGCTCAATTCGGTGGGTTGTAATCCCAGGGTCAAGAGCTTCTCTTTCAGCCCCATGGG
>DBVS01000029.1:0-1271 GCA_002308235.1 Lachnospiraceae bacterium UBA1258 | reverse complement strand
CTCAAGCCTGCCTATCGCCATATAATCTATCCAGATATTTGTGTCACTGCTTATGTACTCCATGCCCGCCTCCTAAATAAAGCAGGCCTTTGCCACAGATTCATAAGAAGTCTTAAGAAGTTCGGCGCCCTTTTGAACGCTTATCTCTTCTTCCGATACCGCACGATAAACCAGTTGTTCGAAAAGCGTGGGCTCCTCTTTAACTATTCCCCAGTCAGGCTCAGCTTTACGCCAACCGGCTTTTCCGGCATTAATGTAGAAGACCTTTTCAACAGAATCATTAATGATACCGCATATCCCGGCCCTCTTAGCAAGCATATACATGCTGATTCCATATTCTTTGCAAGTCATAGTCATAGCCCTGGAAATGCTGCTTCTTTTGTATCCTAACTCGCGTATGGCATCATCCTTAGGAAAAAGAAAAGCACCACTTACAGCCGTTGCGATATTTTCTTCTTCCTTATCAGATAGATCAACAGGCCATTCAAAAGCAAAATGGGCCACCTCATGAACAATAGTTGATCTGATACGCGCAGGCGACATGCGACGATTTATCACGATATATGGAATGTTATTTACGGTTCCGTTCATTCCGGAAAAATAAGGATTATTCATATCCATAAAGAAAACTAAAATTCCCTTATTCTCCAGTACTTCAACAAGATTATCGATCGGACCACTCGCCGGAATACCAAGATATTCCCGAAGTTTTTTTGCTGCCATCTCTGCATCATCGGTCCACGGGATTTTTTTCACTTTCGGAGCAGGCTGTAAAACCTTCAATCCTCCAAGGAAAGAAACTACCTGAAAGAAACGTCCAAAGTATTCCTCAACGGCTTCTCTGATATATTCCTGGTTCATTGAGCCTAGATTTGACCCCTTCCGGAATTTATCGTGAGAAAAGCTTAGATTGCTTTCGGTACCGGACAAAAAGTCTGTCGCACGGATATTAAGAGCTTCCGCCAGCTTCTTTATAATTTCCATACTCGGCCGGCGCGAGTCGTTCTCATAATTCGTGATGGCCATCGGACTGATACCGACAGCATCGGCAAGTGCCTTTTTGGTCATATTATTCCTAAGACGGTAGTACTTAAGATTTTTACCTAACATATCAGAGAACTCCTTTCTGTTTATATTGTAACATTTTTCTGCAAAAAGTAAACAGAGATCTCCGCCGCGAGCGGGTGATGGGCGCAAGGTTGTGTAAGCAGGTGATGGGGCGAGGCGGAAAAAGAAAAAGGTCCGGTGGACCTTTTTCCCACCGAACCGAC
>DBVS01000065.1:11491-65456 GCA_002308235.1 Lachnospiraceae bacterium UBA1258 | reverse complement strand
TTTAAAGCCGTAAGAAGATTTCCGTATCGATCCCCGCAGGTATCGATAACGGTCAGTGCGTACGCATAACCGGTAAGGGTGAACCCGGTGTAAACGGCGGTGAAAGGGGAGACTTGCTTGTTGAAGTTATCGTGGGCGAGCATCCCTTATTCCAGAGAAGAGACAGAGATATCTTCACCGAAGTGCCCATTTCCTTTGCAATTGCGGCTCTCGGCGGTGAAGTGCTCATAGATACGGTGGACGGTAAAGTGGCTTACGAGGTTAAGCCCGGAACCCAGACCGGGACCAGGGTAAGACTTAAGGGCAAAGGAGTTCCTTCCCTCAGATATCGTGATGTAAGAGGCGACCACTACATAACATTGGTCGTACAGACACCCGAAAAACTTTCCAAAGAAGCAAAAGAACTGCTCAAGCAGTTCGATGCGATCTCCGGAGACTCCTTAAACGCAGTTAAGAATGCGGGAGCCTCGGGCAAGGATTCGGGTGACGGAAAAAAGAAGTTTTGGAAATAGATCAGTTTTTCTTTCTGCCCGTGGATTTTCTTAAAAGGATTTCATAATCCAAAAAGGTTTTCACGGGCACACTTGCGCCCTGAATATACTGTATCAACTGACGGCCTATCATGTTACCCATTGTTCTTGCGGAGATATTTACGGAGGTTACCGTGGGTGTAAAGCATTCAAGGCTGTAGCTGTTGTATAGGGACGCTATTGCTATATCTTTTGGTATGCGGTATCCGGCGGATTGAAACTTTGACATAAGTTTTGTGCAGATTACGTCATCACCGCAGATCACACATTCAACCTTCTTCGCCATCACATCATCCATAACCGTTTCAAGCAGTTCAGAGCTTAATTTTCCCGAGTAGAATTCCTGGTTATCGCGGGAAAGGCCGCTTTTGAGGATCCCCCGGCAAAAGCCTTCGTATCGGGCCTGATTTACCATAAAGGTCATATTGTCCGTTACGATGGCGAATTTACGATATCCTTCTCCCACCAGTAGAGAAACCAGATTTTCCGCAGCAAGGGAGTTATCCGCATCTACCTGGATGACATCCGGGTTTTCGCAGCGTCCTGTCAATCCGACGGGAAAGTGTCTGTCGGTGAGCTGCTTCAGGAAGTGTTCATCTTCCATATTTCTTGTTAAAATCAGACCGTCTATATGTTTTTCATCCAGAAGTTTTTGAATTCCTGTCATATCATTTGCGGCTGCAGTCGTAACTATAACGTTATAATCCATGAGTGAAGCCGCTTCATATATTCCCAAGAGACATTCGTAGAAAAAAGGACTTCCGTTGAAATAAACGTCGGAAGGAAAAACCACACCCAGATTTCGGGTAATAATGGGTGATTCATTATTGTTTTCCGGGGAGATTTTCTTTGCGGAAGAAGAAACGGTTTTTTCCTCGGTTACGGTAATACCGTTTTGTTTTGCAAATTCGATGATCTCCTGCCTTTTGTTTTTGCCGATCCTGCCTTTTCCGGAAAGGGCTCTGGAAACCGTGCTTTTTGACACACCCAGACTTTTGGCGATTTCATCCATTGTCATGTTTTCTTACCTCTTTGCTTATGTTTTCAAAAAGAGCCGCTACCTTCGTAGCAGCCCTCTTGTCGACAGTGTCTGTTTAAAATGCGATTTCATATACGGGACGGGCTTTTACGGAATAAAGTTCACCCACCAATTCGTCAACATGCTCCATCCGCGCGGCCATTGCTGATTCGACGCTGACCTTTGCCCCTTTCTTTAAGGGAGCTATATAAAGAGTCAATTCTCCGGTCTCAAGTTCTTTGGCATATTCCTTCAGGCCGATCTCCCAAACTTCGCCGTTTGAGAAGTTGTCATGGATCATTTTTCCGTTAAGGAAGGCACTTCCGATGTCACCGATGTAATCGATGACGAGTCGCATATTTTTCAAATCCCGCATAAAGTTCTGAGGGAGTTTTATTCTGTATTTTCCGAAAGAAACCGAAATCACTTCGGGAACTATGTTTATTTCCCGGGTCTTAAGCTCATAAGAGCCAAGGCAACCCTTATTGTCGGACAGCCTTCTGACATTTTTACAACCTGCCAAAGCATCGGCGGGATAGGAGTATATCCTGTTTACGGCATTTTCGGTTTCCAGACGAAACCCCTTTTGATCCTCCAAAAGTGCCGCATCGGTAAAGATAAGCCCACCGGATTCGGTGATAAAAAGATCATTTGCCATCCGGCGGTCTATTACAAGAACGTGAGCGCTTTTATCCGCCTTGGAAACGGTAAAACTTTCGCACTCGCAGTGTTCCAGACAATTGTATAATGCTTTGTCGTCACCGTCAATCTTTGTGCCTTCTTCAAACCAAAACTGTCCGCGCATGCCATCCGGAACGAAGAAGACAAAGGTTTCTTTATCGGATTCATGAAGGACCGTTATCGGTTGAGCCGTTGCTTTTATCAAATCTATTCCGTTCATGTCAAAGTGAAAGGGAAGAACAGCGTTTTCATCTCCGGATATTCCGAAATCAAAATCTAATGTTTCGTCTTTTAAAAGCAACTTTACATGCTCATCGGTTCTGTCCGGCATGCTTCTGTGATCCTGGAAATTGTTTATAAACAGGAAGCCGCGATTACCGTCGGTACGAACAGCAAATCTGAGGGTTTCCATATCTTCGGGATTTATATTGCTTGCACCTTCAGGCAATAGGGTAGGAAGAGGACAAAGTCTGTCGGCGAAGGAGGTTGCAAAGCAGTGGATGCTTTTTGCACGTCTGTAGGATTCCCGCTCCTGGCCGAATTCTCCCAAAGCAGCCTGATAATCATAAGTAATTTTCGGAGTCTGCCCTTCATTCATGAAGGTTCCGTGTTTGCCCACGGGATTTGTGCCGCCGTGGAACATATAGTACCCCAGGAAATTGCAGCCTGAGGCAATTTTGATGTTGGAAAGAGCGTCAACGGCCTTTCCCGGGAACTTAAATCGGTAGTAGTAACAGCAGGTCATACCTCCGCCCATCTCACAGCAGGCGTAGGGTCTGTCCTCCGGCTTGTAGGCCGGACGGAAATCATCCGTGCAGACAACATCATTGTTGTGATAATCCTGATAAATATATTCTTCCGTGGCGGGATGTTCACCCTTATGAGAGTAGAAGATCCAGGGTCTGTAGGCATATCCGCCCCACAGAGGAAGAAAAGAGTCCGGCGCCACCGCACCGCCCCAGGCGGTTGCGGTATATACTGCCGGGATAAGGCCGCATTCCATGGCCATTTTTTTAAGAGCAAGCATATATGCCTGTCCTTCGTTACCGCCGAATACCCACTCATCGGACACTCCCGCAGTCATTTCCCAGGGAGCGGAGGAGTGCATGTATTCGTTGTCAAGCTGGATCCCTATAATGGGTCCGTTATCCTTAAAGAACAGGTCTGAAACCTGTTCGGCTATCTTGGAATAAAACTTCTTTGTGCAGGAAAGAAAGCCTTCTTCCGTGGTTCTTACAGTAAAGGGTTTTCCGTAAAGCCAGTCCGGAAGCCCCCCGTTTCTTACCTCTCCGTGGTCGAAGGGACCGATCCTGAGGATGACGTATAAACCATGCTTTTCACAAAGTTTGACAAAACGTCTTATGTCATTTCTTCCGCTGAAATCAAAAATCCCCTCTTCTTCCTCATGATGAATCCAGAACAGATATGTGGACACCACATTTACACCGCAGAGTTTCATCTTGATAAGTTCATCTTCCCAATCGGAGGCGGATACGCGGCTGAAATGAAATTCGCCGCTGATACCGAAGAAGGGTTTACCGTTTTTTTCCGGGTAATAATTATTAAAAGAGATTTCGTCTCCGTTTTTGCTTTTTCCCCGGAAATCCGTCCCGAGGGAACGGATTTCCTTGTTATTTACTTTGGAGATGTCAAGACTGTAATGCATTTTGTACTCCTGTGTTTTTGTTATCCGCAATTCTGTTCCGGTACATCATTTAACAAAAAGTGAATCGGTAAAGCTGTATTGCGTTATTTTTTGGAATCTACATATTCCTTTGCCTGTTTTTCGAGCTCTGCGATAATGTCGCGGATTCCGGCACTTTCAAGTGCTGCTCTGAATTCTGCAAGTGATGCGTCAACGTCATCAACAAGACCGTTTGAAAGAGGATCGAAGTACTTACCCACTGCTGCTTCAACTGCTGCAAACTGAGTGGAAACGTTGGTAGAATCAAAGTTGAAGCCATCGTAAATATGATCTTTCTTTACATTGGCGTTGAAAGCATCATCCAACTCATCGTAGCGCTTGTCGACATCCGTCTTGTTTTCGATATATTCGGTTCTTCTGATGGTGGTGTTGGTCCAGCCCCAGTTACAGTTGGCATCCACTCCGTAACCGCTTTCGTCTATTACCTTATACTGGTCCGTGCCTACAGCTTCCCAGTGCTTTCCTTCTATTCCGAGGTAAGCAAGGTCATATACTTCGGGATTTGTGTAGAATTCATTGAGAACCATCATGGCTCTTTCTTTGTTTTTACTTCTTGAATTGATGGCTACACCGTTGTTTATGTAGGAATTAACCTTTTTGGGCATTGTGGCAACAGGGTCGATAAGGGTCATTTTCCATTCCGGATGTTCACTTTCGGCCTGTTTTGCATAAGTTCTGCAGGTTCCCAGGTTCCAGGTCATGGTTGCGGTTCTTCCGTTAAGAAGACCGTCCTGTCTTTCGTCTGTGGAATTAAGTACATCGGGAGACCATGCGCCGGCCACCGCAAGTTCCTTCATCTGCTTGCAATAATCAGTAAAGCCGTCCCAGTCAAGTACGTAGGTAAAACTTAAATCCGAAGGGTCCTGAGTGTTGTATAAGATCAATTCTCCGCTCTTGGGAGCTCCGCCGGTGGTTGTAAGTCCCTTGCTCTGGAAATACTGGTAAGAAGGGCTGCCCTGACTTGCATAAATTCCGTCGTTCGCAGCCGCGCATGCTTTGTAGAAGGTCATCAACTCATCCCAGTTTGTAATTTGACTGACACCGTATTTTTCCATCAGATCGCCGCGGATTGCCATTACATCCTGACCGAATTGGTTCTGGTAGTTGGGAACCATATAGATGTTTCCGTCTATTTTTGCCTGATCCCAGGCCATTTCGGGAACAACCTTCCAGATGTCGGGTGCATAGGTTTTGATAAAGTCTTCGCTTAAAGCGTAGAATCCCTTCAAAGCAACTGTCTGCTCATAGTGGCACCAGCTGGAAGCGGTGAAGATAAGATCGAAGTCTTTGTTCTGTGAAAAAAGAAGGGAATACTTCGTATCATGCTCACCCCAGGAAAGGAAATCCACGCTGAGGGAGCAGTTTAATTTTTTCTCGAGAATTTCGTTGATCTTTCCGTACACCTCATCAAAATCGGGCGTTCTGTCACCGATGAGATACATTTTTAAATCCACGTGTTCGGATGTGTCTACCACTAATTCTCCGTTGTCGTTCACTTCTGCATTCTTCTTGCTCGAAGAACCGCAGCCGGCAAGCATACTTACAGCCATTATTGCGCCGAGTAAAAGTGCCGTTAACTTTTTCATGTTCTTTTTCATAGAATCCTCCTTATTGTTTATCGATAAGCCCTTCGGTTCCGCGTTCTTGACGGAGATTTCGGCATGGGCCAGATCTTCGTTTCACAAATTATCCCTTGACCGCACCTATGGTGATACCTTGCACAAAATATTTTTGTACAATGGGAAAAGCAAGAACGATGGGTCCCGTAACGACGATGGTAAGGGCCATCTTTAAGGTTTGCGTCGGCAGTGACATGGATGTAATGACCGCACTGTTGACAGCGTTGTTGGAAATCATCTTTTTATAGGCTTCGATTCCGTTTACTTTTTCATAGAGGAAATACTGAAGCGGGTATTTTGAAGAATCGTCAATATAGAGCATAGCATTGTACCAGTCATTCCAGTAGGCAAGGGCGATGAAAAGTCCGACGGTAGCGAGAGCGGGACGTATCAGGGGCATAACCACCTTAAATAACGTCCCGAACTCACCGCAGCCGTCTATTTTGGCCGCATCCACAAGGGATTCCGGTACCGAGGAGATATAACTCTTCATTACAAGCAGGTTATAGACGCTGAATAGTAAAGGCAAAAGCAAAGCCAGATAGTTGTTTGCCAGTTTCAAGGTCCGAGTCATCAAAACATAGTAGGGAACCAGACCACCGCTGAAGAGGGTTGTAAAGTAAAAGAAAAAAGAAAAAATATTTCGCCACTCAAAATCCTTACGGGCCAGTACATATGCAGTCATGGTCTGAAGCAGGAGTCCGATCGTCGTACCGGCAAGAGTGAGTCCTATGGTAACCGCATAGGCTTTGAATACGACTCCGGGCTGCTTGAATACAGTTTTGTATGCATCGAGACTGAACTCCCGGATACGCAGACTGAAGCCGTTTTGAATAATGGCACCTTCCGAGGAAAAGGAACCGGTCAATATCATTACAAAGGGCAGCAGACATAAAAGGGCTACCAGTGAGCAAAACAGGTATGCCATGATATTCAAGGCAATCACATCGGATCCCGGTTTCTTTTTTTTCAAAGAGATTTCGCCTGTCATTCCCCGCCTCCTTAAAACAATGTGTAATCTTTGTCATATAATCCGACAAGTCGGTTTACTATGACGACCGTTACGAAACAAAGTACGGATTGGAAGAGGCCGACCGCAGAAGCCATTCCGAAGTCCTTGCTTGTAAGCAGGGCTCTGTTTGTCAGCGTGTCAATAACATCCGTGTAATCATAAAGCAAACCGTTGTTTCCGACCAGATTGTAGAACATATCAAAGTTTCCTTTGAATATTCCGCCGACGGCCATGAGGATCAGGATAACCATGGTCGGCATGATCATAGGTATCGTGACCTTAAATATTCTTTGGAAGACGTTTGCTCCGTCTATGGAAGCGGCCTCATATATAGAGGTGTCGATTCCCATGATAGCAGCCAGATACATGACGGAGCCGTATCCGACGCCTTTCCACAGATTGAAGAAAATTATTATGCCCGGCCATGCGGAGGGAGTTGTGTAAAAAGCAATTTTTTTGCCGCCGAAGAGCTTTATCAGGTTGTTAATGAAACCGTAATCCGAACTGAAAAGGTTGAAGGCCATTACTCCCACGATTACCCAGGAAATAAAGTAGGGAAGAAACATCATGGATTGTGTGATCTTCCGGAACCGTTTATTTCGGATCTCTGTGAGGAAGACGGCAACCGCTACCTGTAAAACCGTGCTTAAAAGGATAAAAGCAATGTTATATAAAACCGTGTTTCTTGTTACAAGTCCGGCCTGTCCCGATTTAAAGAAAAATTTGAAGTTATTCAGACCGTTCCAGGGGCTTCCCCATATTCCGTCGATATAGTTATATTTTTTGAAAGCCATGACTATTCCGAACATGGGGTAATAAGCAAAGATAAGGGTATAGATGATTGCCGGCGACAACATCAAAAGAAAAAATCTGTATTTGTATAGTTTTTTGAAAAATTTCTTTCCGGTTGTGCTTTTTTTCATTTCGATCTCCCCGATACCGACTTCAGCAGATATGTCGACGAATAACACGTTGCGCAATGTTGCGCAATTTCTTTTCTTGTCTGTGGATTGAAGCGAGAATGCTTTTGTTGATTTTTGCTGTAAAATCATTATAAAATTCGCGTTTTTTGTTGTCAATTTACAAAAGCAATAAGATATCGCCGCGAATAAATGCAATTTCAACAACTTATTGCGCAACACACCGAATAATATGCGCAACAAACTGCGACGTAACCTATATTCCCAAACTGCAGAGGACGTATAAGATTAAGGAAAGGCTTGACTCATTTTTGATTTTGTGGGTTAATGATAAGAAACGTGTATGAACGGACAGGTCCGGAGAGAGGAAGTTTCTGTAGCGGAATGAGCAAATATATCGGAGATAAGAAATTTTATAAGAAGGTTCTCGCGGTTGCAATCCCCATAATAATTCAAAACGGCATCACCAATTTCGTGAGCCTCCTTGACAATATCATGGTCGGAAGCATCGGAACAGAGCAGATGTCGGGTGTTGCCATCGTAAACCAGCTCATGTTTGTGTTCTACCTTGCCATTTTCGGAGCCATATCGGGTCCCGGAATATTTACCGCCCAGTATGTGGGACAGAAGAATCCCAAGGGTATCAGGCACACTGTGAGATTCAAGATAGTTGTGGCAGTGGTGATCGCGATTGCCGCAGCTCTTTTCATGTTCTTTTTCAAAGAAACACTGATCTCTCTTTTCCTTCACGAGCAGGGAGAGGACATAGATCCCGTGGCTACTCTTAATTACGCAAAGAACTACATGAATGTGATGCTCTTTGGTATGCTTCCATTTGCTTATACCCAGAGCTATGCGGGAACATTAAGAGAGTCCGGTGAAACCATGGTCCCCATGAAAGCGGGACTGGTTGCGGTCTTTGTAAATCTTATTTTAAACTACATCCTAATTTTCGGTCATTTCGGAGCACCGAAGCTCGGTGTTGCCGGCGCCGCCGTGGCTACTGTCATTTCAAGAGTGGTGGAGCTGGTGATCGTGGTCGCATGGACCCACAGACATCTTGAGAAAAACGAGTTTGCCCAGGGCCTTTACAAACACTTTACGATCCCCAAAGAACTTGTTATTAAGATCATTGCAAAGGGTACACCCCTTTTCTTAAACGAGCTTCTTTGGTCCATGGGCATGACAGCCCTTACCCAGTGTTATTCCACCAGAGGTTTAAGCGTTGTTGCCGCCTTTAATATTTCGAATGTCATCACCAACCTCTTTAACGTGGTCATGATATCCATGGGTTCGGTGGTTGCCATTATGATAGGGCAGATATTGGGTTCCGGAGATATGAAGAATGTGGTGGATACAGACAGAAAGCTTATTGCTTTTTCCGTTTTTCTTTCTACGGTACTGGGAATCCTGCTCATCATTCTTGCGCCGCTTTTTCCCATGCTTTACAATACTGAGGACGACATAAGAAAACTGGCGACTTTGCTTATGAGGATTGCCGCCCTGTTCATGCCGGTGGGAGCTTTCCTTAACTGTGCATACTTTACGCTTCGTTCCGGCGGAAAAACTTTTATTACGTTTCTGTTTGATTCGGCGTATCTGTGGCTTATCTGCTGGCCTGTAGCCTATGTTTTGAGCCGCTTTACGAACATGACAATAGGGTATCTCTATTTTTGCGTGCTTTGTATCGATTTTATTAAAGTTCTGATCGGTGCCATCATGCTGAAAAAGAAAATATGGATACACGATCTGGTTGGTTAAAGGGGGAAATATGTATACTTTTGAAAGTCGAATTCGTTACAGTGAGGTTGATGAACACCAGCATCTGACGCTGACGGCACTTCTTGATTATTTTCAGGACTGTTCCACGTTTCAGTCGGATGACTCGGGTGTCGGAATGGATTATCTTAAGCCCAAGAAACTTGCCTGGGTCTTAAACATGTGGCAGATCGACGTTAACCGGTACCCGAAGGAGGGGGAGCGCGTCACTGTCGGCACGATTCCCTATATGCTCAAAGGTCCTCTCGGATACAGAAATTTCTTTATGGACGATTCAAAGGGAAACCGCCTGGCAGTGGCCCAGACCATCTGGACTCTTCTTGATATGGAGCGCATGGTTCCCGTCAATACGCCCAAAGAGGTTGCGGAGGCGTATCCTGTGGAGCCTAAGCTTGAGATGGAGTACCTTCCCCGTAAGATAAAGATTGAAGGAGAGGGCAAAGCCCTGGATCCGCTCATTGTTTCAAAACATCATCTTGATGCAAATCATCATGTGAACAACGGTCAGTACGTGCGAATGGCAATGGAACTGCTTCCGGAAGAGATCACACCTCACAGGTTAAGAGTCGAATATAAGGCCCAGGCCCGCCTCGGTAACGAGATCTGTCCCGTATACTACGCAGGCGCAGGGCTTCACACCGTTTCTCTGAATGATCGGGAAGGACATCCCTTTGCAGTGGTGGAATTCACGGAAAATGCGAAATAAGAAGCCTGAAAACAGATATAATATAGGCCGATTCTTTTTGAAGATAAAATTTTTTTGTTTTTTTAAAACCTGAGGGTACTCTCATCTGTAATACAATCAGAAAGGCAAAAACAAAAAAATTTTTCTTTATAATCAGGAGGATAGTTATGGCAGATATTGTTTTCAATTCACGCGAAGAAGCAAATGCAGTAATCGATTATGTGGACGGTTGGCTTCCCAAGGCCGATGAGGAAGTGGCAGAAGCATCCAAGAAAAATAGGAAAGCATGGTTATTTTTCCTTTTGGCTTTTGCTATCGTTTTGGTACTGTCAATATTATTAGCTTCAGTTATGGGTTTGAGCGAAAGGATTACGGGTACGGAAATAGAATGGGAAGAAGGAGCCTTTTGGTATGACCTGACGAAGACGGTAATTATTTTGCTTTTTTGGGCTGCTTGGATTTTTTGTCATGTGTGCGTAATTAAGCTTGTGGGAATGAAAGGTCTTTCGGCTTTGTGGCCCAACAAAGAAAGTGCACTTGGCAAAGGGGTTGCAGGAGCTTTAGGCGCCGGTGTGGGTGCTTTGGCCGGTGTACTGTCAGGTGTAGGCGGTTTCGGAGGATTGGGAGCAGCGGTAATCGGGATATTCTGGAAGCCTTTGGCTTTTGTAGTTAAATTCTTTGTTTGCATATTTATTCCGCCCTTTTTTGTAACGGCAGTAAAGTCACATGCCAAGTCCAATAAGAAGGTTATGAAGCAGGTTAAAGCGGAGGCAGAAAAGTTTCTTAACAGATTTCCTGCAGTTTAAACAGGATATGGCAGGGGCAGTTTTTTGAGTTTTGGGGAGATAATATATGCTTTTTTGGCATAGGGAACGGAAAAAGGAATGTCAAATTCTAAAATCGTCCATTGCCGTTATTTTGACGGGGGTGTTGATTACAGCTGCGCCTGTTGTTAAGTGTGATGCCGCTGTAACTCCCAACGTGGGGGTCTGTGCCGAGGGCGATTCGGTAACGGCTGCTTTTAGTGAGGCTCCGGTTTTACCCGATTCGGAATACTATGGAATTTTGAATCCCAAACCCAGAACCAAGTATCAGAAGTATTACTGGAAGAACAATATTCTGACAACAGAGGAAGAGATTGTAAAAGAAGTTTCTGCAGGATTTGACGGAGCTTACGGTGCTCTTCGCCTGCTGATTAAGGGTAACTTTAAAGAACAGTGGGAGAAAAGATTTTATCAGCTGGTCTTTTCCGCAGGAGTCATCGGCCATCATTTGGGGGGTGTCAGTTGTTCATACGCATATAATGATTACACCGATATCAGCGAGGTTACGATATCACCCGTGTACAGAGATGGATGGAAGGCAGTGGCATTGCTCAGATACAGCGATTACAACGCGGATGATACGATAAAAGAACTTCTTGCCACAGCAAATGCCATCGTTGAAAAAGCAGTTGCTTCGAGCGATGATTTAAAAGACCGGCTGCTTTATATCAATAACGCTATCGGTGAGAAGACAAGATACGATCGGAATTCAAAGTTCGTTACATTAGAAGGAACTCTGTATAACGGAGACGAAGAACATCCCAATCCCGAGCATGATGCTACGGGTGCGCTTTTAAGCGGTTTGGCGGTATGTGACGGATATTCTGCGGCATACGAACTATGCCTGAATATTCTCGGTGTGGATAATTATCTTGTTTCCAGCAAAAACGGTGAGCACATTTGGAACAGAGTCAAGGTCGACGGCGAGTGGCTGAATGTGGATGTTACCTGGAATGACGGCGGCGTGGTGAAAATGCATAATGACTATTTCCTGCTTACCGATGAAGAGTTTATGGAAAAAACGAAAGAAATGAATGAATCGATTGCCATGCATACGGCATTCGACGAATACTTACCTGAATAAAGAATGAATATACAGGGCGCCTGTTTGATGCAGGCGCCCTTTTTTATGCTTTCGGCCCGATTGGAATATCAGGAAACCAGATCCACGTGCTGCATGGTACCTGCCATGCCGCTTTCATAAAGAAACAGTCCCGTCTTCCTGACGAATGCCTTTGTTTCGTTTGTTTTTGAATCGTTCAGGGAAAAATCGGTGTCCGCATTTCCGAGATACAAAGCCCCGATATCAAGGTCTTTTAAAGTACAAAGAAGGTCGTTGCCGTTTTCATCCTTTGTCCAGATCTTAAGAGCCGAGAAGATCGCGTCGGCTTCATCAATCCAGCCGTTTCCGTCTTCGTCGTAGGCTGCAAGGTCCTTAAAGCCGTCTCCCGAGGCGGTTCCGAAAAGTTCCGAACCGTCGTTGATGATTCCGTCCCCGTTTTTGTCAAGGGCAAGGAAGCCGTGGTTCTTTCCGAGAGAGGATACTTTTTCTTTTTCCCCGTCGCAGTCAAGGTCGAAAAAGAAACTCATGTCGGAAAGCTCCGTGGGTGAGTCGTCGAGATTGATGACTAAGGGATCGCAAGTTCTTAAAGATAATCTCGAAACGGATTCTTCGTAGTAAGATACGAAACGCCTGCTCATACCTACATTTATGTTGATATCGAGAGAGCGTCCGTCAGCGGTATTTACGGTGCCGGTTGCGTTAAAGCTTGTGTACTCGCATTCTTCGTAGTAGGAAGAAAACTGTTCGCGGACCTCCACCACCTGATATTCAGGCATGTTGGCTGCTTCTTCGCAGACACCGTTTCCGTAGAGGACGCCGTTTCCGGCAAGATCTTCGGTTCTTCTGCCAAAGAGCAGCTCGAGAATGCTTTTGACCATCAGTTCTCTGAGACGATGAAAGGTGTCGGAGACGGACCTGTCTTCCTCGGGCGGGAAGAGGATTCTTCTTGCAGTGGAGAGACGGTTGAAGGCCGTGTTTGCGGGATCTTCCGCTCCCTGTTCTTCCTTGGTCTCCTTCGAATCCGCGTCTTTTAGTGTTTGGTCGTTGCTTTTTCCGCTGTTTCCGTACAGATTGGAATAAGCGAAGGGCAGGCGTCCCGCCGGGTCCCCGTTCGCTATGCTTGTTCCCACGACGGTTTGTGAAGCGTGGGTGCTTTGTGAAGACTTATAAAGTCTTGCGGAGTCCATTCCTATGTTACAGGAATCGATTCTCAATGTGGTTTTTAACCCTCCTCTGTATTTTGGTTTCCCCCTGACAGCCGGTTTCGGTGCGTTAGGGCGACTTTAACAAGCCTAAAGAGCACCGGGCGTGCATTCCCGGGACCGTTTTGGGGTAAAAAAAGACGCTTCTCGTGTGAGGATCCCTCTCACGATAAACGTCCCTGTATTTTATATATCGGAGCACAAAGTAAAAACTTAACAGAGAAAAGAAAAATCAGTACAGATATCCGCCGGCCTGTGATAGAATATAAAGGACACGGGCAGCAGTCCTTTGCGACGCCCGACATCTGACAGTCAAAATTTCAGGAGGTACATATGGTTAATGACAGACGTCCCGACGATATGGTCAGGATCACGAACAAAGAACTGGCTCAGGCATTTATCGATGAGCAGATCAAAGCTTTAAGAGAGCAGATTGGCAGCAAGAAAGTGCTTTTGGCTCTTTCAGGCGGTGTGGATTCATCCGTTGTTGCAGCCATGCTCATCAAAGCTGTGGGACAGCAGCTTGTATGCGTACATGTAAATCACGGACTCCTTCGTAAGGGCGAGCCCGAGCAGGTTATCGAAGTATTCCGTAACCAGATGAAGGCAAATCTTGTTTATGTGGACGCCACCGACAGATTTTTAGACAAGCTTGCGGGTGTAACGGATCCCGAGACCAAGCGTAAGATAATAGGCGGAGAGTTCATCGAAGTATTTACCGAAGAAGCAAGAAAGCTTGACGGCATCGAGTTCCTGGCTCAGGGAACCATCTGGCCCGATATCTTAGAGAGTGAAAAAGGCATCAAGGCTCACCACAACGCAGGCGGACTTCCTGAAGACATGAAGTTTGAACTGGTTGAACCCGTTAAGATCCTCTTTAAAGATGAGGTACGTATCGTGGGCGAGTGCCTGGGACTTCCCGCAAACATGGTATATCGTCAGCCCTTCCCCGGCCCCGGACTTGGCGTTCGTTGCCCCGGTGCCATCACCAGAGACAGACTTGAGGCAGTCCGTGAAGCAGACGCAATCCTTCGCGAAGAGTTTGCGAAGCACGGCCTTGAAGGCAAGGTATGGCAGTATTTCACAGTAGTTCCCGATTTTAAGTCCACCGGTATCCGCGACGGCAAGCGTACCTTCGAGTGGCCCGTTATTATCCGTGCCGTCAACACCCAGGATGCCATGACCGCCGAAGTTGAGAACATTCCCTTCGACCTGATGCAGCTTCTTGTAAAGCGCATCACCTCCGAAGTAAAGGGCGTAAACCGCGTGCTCTACGACTTTACACCCAAGCCCAGCGCCACGATTGAATATGAATGATAACGAGTCAAAGTAACAGAAATAATCAGCGTTCGCCGTAAGGCGACAAGCAATAAATAAGACGTGTCCCGCGTGCTTGCATGTGGGGACACGTCCTTTTTATTGCTGTAGGACTTGCGAAGTAAGTCGCTGATTATTTCGTCACCTTGACGACAACATACATGAGCACGCAGCGAAGCGGAGTGCGAATGAATGATAACAACGAAACCTTAGAGATCTTCT
Organism: Lachnospiraceae bacterium UBA1258; assembly: GCA_002308235.1. GTDB lineage: Bacteria > Bacillota > Clostridia > Lachnospirales > Lachnospiraceae > UBA1258. The sequence continues at coordinate 50,879 of DBVS01000065.1, read as the reverse complement.
AAAAGAATTGTCGCATAACGGTGTAATGAACAAAGCAACTATTTGTCAATATCGATCCAGTATTTTTCCAGGTGTTCGTTATCTTCCTCACAGAAGGCCGTTCCTTCGTAGACCCCTCCGTTTTTGAGGATGGTCTTTCTGCTCCCTTCGTTTGTGTCAGAGCAGGTGACCATTACACTGTCCACACCTATGCCTTTAAAGAAAGGCAGCACATTGTGAAGCATCCACTCCGCGTAACCCTTTCTTCGTTCGGAAGGGCGCACGGAATAACCGATGTGTCCCGCAAACTGTCTTAAATAATCGTTCAGGTAGTGCCTGGCCTGAAGCATGCCCACCAGCCTGTTATCGCTCTTTCTCACACAAAGAAACTGGGTGGCGAGGACCAGGCCTTCGGGCAGGGTTTCTTCACTCAAATAACTTTGAGCCCTGCCGTAATATTCTTCCGGGCTCTCGGCACGTCTTAAGGGACCGGTTCCGTCCATGGAATCACCGTTTTCCAGAAACTCAGCCTTGTATTCCCAAATCTGAGTCAGATACTCGGGTGAGAGTTTAATAAGCATCAGATCATCATTAATCCTAAAGTCCATTGTTATGATCCCCTTTCTTTTCCGAAAAAACCAATAAAAAAATATAGCAATAAAGATACTACACAGGGATAAGTGTGTCAATGTGTAAAAGCAAACTATGGCTCGCAGCCCTTCATGGTGTTATAATCTGTTAAGTGGAAGACCACTGTAAATACAACTTTGGAAACAACCGGGTGATACCGGCTAAGACATGCGAGGAGCAGAAAATGAAGGGCTTTATCAAGAAGTTCACGGTTATCATCATGTGCGCAGTACTGGGCATTGCTGCGGTCGGGTGTGCAAGTATTTCCGTTTCAACGGCGAGTGATAAGAAAGAGGCAAGTATCAGTGCATCTTTGGAAAAGAAGGAAGAGCCGAACGGCGCCCCCGATGACGATTTTACCGGTTATATAGCGCTTCTCACGGAGCACTTTTATCTTCTCTCCGGGCCCGTTGAAGATCTCCCCGAATATTCGGGCCATAAGGGTTTTTACTGGATAGCGGATTTCAGATACGATGTGGACTACACCGGTGAACCCGCCACCAAGCTTATAGGCTTTAAGTGTCACGATTATTCCGGCGACGGAAGACCCGAGCTTATCATAGCCGAATATCCCATTAACGAAGAATGGGCGAACCAAACAGACATCAAGACTGTTTATACCATGACGGGCGAAGATGACTATAAAGTCGTCGTTGAAGGCTGGGGTCGAAACCGCCAGTACCTTCTTGATACCGGAGAATTCTACAATGAAGGTTCCGCAGGGGCCACCGAGGGTTGTTTCGGAACCTACAGATTAAGTTACGACGGTACAAAACAGGAGTGGATAGATTTTTATTTTTCCACCGAAGTAAACGGAAAAGTGGGATACTATCACAATACCTCCGGAGCATGGGATATAAAGGTTTCCGAAATACTTGATATTGACGAAGCAAAGTTCTTTGATCTGCAAAGATCCTATCAGGAAAAGATCGTTGACATCGATCTTCAGCCAATCCAGTCCATGCAGAGTATATGCGGGATCATGGGCGGAAGTCTATTAAATGTCATGTACAAAGAGGACTGTCCCTTTGATACCGCGGAACTCAGGGAGTTTTATGTAAGCACGGACGACTCACCCGTTGCTTTAGTCCTTGAAACCTATGATGACATTTACGATCTGAATGTTTGCAATATCGAATGGGGCGAAGAGAAGGGCGGAGAGCAGGACTATACTCTTGTACCGATCAAGCGGATCGGTGACGTGGCCTGGGGCAATGCCGTTATCATCTATGCTTCGTTCCCGGGAGATATGAGTTCCATTTTCTTCACCTTTGATGATTCCTTCGGAACCCGCAGGGCATATTGTCTTACCATAAGCGGCAAAGACGGCGAGCTTGTACTTGAGCCCTGGTTTTGACCGCTACTTAAAACAGCCTGCAGAATAAAAAACCGATTTGAGGTACACGCATGGAAATAACACTTTGCAAACCTGTGAAATTCATATTGAAGGACGTGGAGGACGGCTGGAATACACACCTTGACGATTCCGACTGGGAGGACGTGGTACTGCCCCACGACTGGGCGGTAAGTCGTTCTTTTTCCAAAGATTGTTCCAGCGGCACCGGATATCTGCCCGGGGGTATCGGCTGGTATCGGATCCCCTTTGAATTGCCGGAAGGAGCCGAGGATTCCGACATCACCCTCTGCTTCGGCGGTGTATATAAGCACGCCCGGGTGTGGTGCAATCAGTATTATCTCGGGGACTGGGCCAACGGCTATACACCCTTTGACTTCAATATCACCCACGCAGTCCGTTTCGGGCAAAAGAACCTTATCACGGTTCAGGTAAACCACAATGACACTGCGGATTCAAGATGGTACACCGGGTCCGGCATCGAAAGAGAAGTTAAGCTTTTGATCCAGCCCAAGGTCCATGAGGTCGTAAAAGAAAGAGCCTTCCGCGTAAAGAGTATTGAGGGAAACCGCGCCGTTATCGAGACGGAGCACGTTATCGTAAATAAATGTGACAGGTCGAAATCTTACAGGATCACGGAATATGTTGCGGGGGCCGAAAGGGTTTCTTCCGAAGGCCGTATCGAAGCCGGAAGTACGGTCAAAGTGTTCTTTGAGTACGAACTCAAGGATCTTATGCTTTGGTCTGCCGATGAACCGAATCTTCATGAGTGGAAGACCCTTGTGGAGAGCGGGGAGGAGAAGGATATAAACCAATGCAAGGTCGGCATTCTTAAAACTTTCTTTGATCCGGACAAGGGTTTCTTTTGCAATGGTGTATCCATGAAGCTTAAGGGGGTCTGCCTCCACGAGGATGCGGGAAGTTTCGGCAATGCGGTTCCGAAGAACGTGTGGAAGCGGCGACTTGCGAAACTCAAAGAAATGGGTGCCAATACCGTAAGGATGAGCCACAACCCACATTCCGAGAGCCTTTACGAGCTTTGCGATGAGATGGGTTTCTTTGTGATAGATGAGGTATTTGATGAGTGGGAAGGTCCCAAGAACAAATGGTGGCAGGGGCATAATGTGTATCCACCCAAGCATCAGGGTTATTTCCTGGATTACCCCACCTGGCACGAGAGGGACGTGGAAGCCTTTGTGAAGGCCCGGCGCAATCATGCAAGCGTCATCATGTGGAGTATAGGCAATGAGATTGACTATCCCAACGACCCTTACTGCCATGAAAGTTTCGCGGAAATGACCGGAAACAACGATGCCGGCAAGCCCTCCCAGGAAAAACAGTACGACCCTGAAAAACCCAATGCCGTAAGGCTTGTTACTCTGGCAAAAGAACTGACCCGGCTTGTGAAAAAGTACGATGACACAAGACCGGTTTCTTTGGCCTCGGCCTTCCCGGAACTTTCGGGAAATACGGGACTTTTCGATTGCCTGGATGTTATAGGCTATAACTACAAAGAACAGTTCTATGAGGCGGATCATAAGAGATTCCCGGACCAACCCATTTTCGGAAGCGAAAACGGCCACGATTACAAACAGTGGCTGGCCGTGACTGAGAATGATTATATTTCCGGACAGTGCCTGTGGACGGGCATCGATTATCTGGGTGAGACAAGGGGCTGGCCCGAGCACGGTTCAAGGGCAGGACACCTGACCACCGCAGGATTTGAGAAGCCGGATTTTTACTTCAGGAAGAGCCTCTGGAATGAAAAAGAAAAGTTTGTTAAGCTTGCCACCTGCAAAAAGGATGCGCCGGGATGGATGGAACTGAGGCGTTTTTCCTGGAAATACGAGGCGGGTGAGGAAATAAGAGTCGAAGCCTACAGCGGTCTTTCCGAGGTGGAGCTCTTTGTAAACGACAGGCCTGTCGGCAGAACCGAAAGGGACGAGACAGGGAAATTTGTGTGGATCATTCCCTTCGAGAAAGGTGTCCTCAAAGCTGTGGCAAGGGACCAAGAAGGTTTCGAATACGAGGATATCCTTGAAACCGACAATGAAGGAGCGACGGTCACCGCAAAGCGTTTGGATGAGTCTATCGCACCGGAATCCGTATCCGGAGCCTATGAACAGATCGAGGTAACAGTCCTTGATACAAAGGGCAGGATCGCAAGAGACGCTGAAGTCCCGGTTACCGTTGGGACCGAAGGCGAGGTTTCTTTTGCCCATATGGATAACGGAAATCTTGCGGACACCTCCGATTATATATCAACTACGAGAAATACCCATGGCGGACGGCTGATGGTCTATGTGAGGCGCGGTGAAGGAGCCGGTGACTCTTCCGTGATCCTTAAAAGCCCCCTTGGGGATGTAAGAGTAAAACTTTGAATACTTGACAGGAAAAGGGAGACATGTAAATGACAGCCGAGCTACTTGGAAGGATAGACATAACCGCAGCAGGACACGGCAAGGGACTGCTGGGAGACATTAACGGAGACGGCCGCATGGAAGTGGTCTTTGTGCAGGCCGACGGAGATATAGACGACAGATACGTGCCTCACACGGTGACCTGTGTGACGGCATATGACCTGACGGGAAAGCTTTTATGGCAGACGGGGACACCCGCGGAGCACCCCGGAGGCTTCGGCTCCGATTTTCCCGCGCAAGTTTATGACTATGACGGAGACGGAAAACTTGAAGTTATCTGTGTCATGGATCATAAATTCAAGGTTTTGGAAGGCACCACAGGGAAGCTCAAGAAAGAGTACGAGCTTCCTGCCGAAGAAGCCCATGACTGTATAATAATCGCAAATCTCAAGGGAGGACCCCGCGCAAAAGAAGTGATCCTTAAGGACCGCTATTTTAACATGTGGGCCATGGACGAAAACTTTAAAGTACTTTGGACCCATCACGGAAATATCGGCCACTTTCCCTATGCCTACGACATAAACGGCGACGGTTTCGATGAAGTTATGGCAGGTTATGACATGCTTGATCACAAGGGAAACATCATGTGGTCCTGTCACGATCTTGAGGATCACGCGGACTGCCTTTGGGTAGGAGATGTCAACGGCGACGGAAAGAAAGAGATCGCCGTGGGCGGAAGCGTGACCTGTCTGTACAGTGCGGAGGGAAGGGAACTCTGGCGCTACGAAGGTTCCGTTGAATCCCAGCACATCGCACTCGGTCGCTTTGATCCAAAGCACCCCGGACTTCAGCTGGCGGGTCTCGATCGCATCAGACGCGGCGACGGCTACAAAGGTCAGTGGGACGGCAAGGACGGCATGTTCTTTGTGGATTCCGAAGGCAATGAGGTCTGGAAAGAAGACCGTAAATCCAAGGGCTGGCTTACCATTGTGGAGACGCTTCAAAACTGGAACGGAGAAGGGCGGGATTACATTCTTGCCTACAGACGCGGCGGCGGTGAGGCTCCCGGGCTCTACGATCACAACGGCGCAAAGATCGTGGAATTTTCCATGGGCGAAGGTGCCTATGAGTATGTGCTTCACAGCGATCTTTTCGGCCGCGGCGCAGAGGACGTGATCGTATATTCGGAAAAAGAAGCACGCATCTACAGCGGAACCAAGTTGAATCCCGCGGTTTCTTTTGCAGGAAAGCCCTTACCCCAGCCTAAGAGACTTTATTCCTCAACTTTGTATCCCGGAGGCTGTATAGAAGGATAACCATGAAAGAAAGACTTCGTTTGATCGATACCGTCAGAGGCCTGACCATCCTCAGCATGATCGCATTTCACGCATGCTGGGACATGGTCTATTTCGGCATGGGTTTAACGGAGAAAGAATTGTACAGTCCCGCGGCATATGTATGGCAGCAGTCCATCTGCTGGTCTTTTATCCTGCTGTCGGGCTTTTGCTTTTCCTACTCAAAGAAACCGGTAAAACGGGGGCTCATGGCTCTCGGGGGCGGTATCCTCATCACCGTTGTGACGGTTACGATGGTTCCCGATGCGGCAGATATCTTTGGAGTTTTGATACTTATCGGAAGCTCGATCCTTATCACCGCGCTGACAGACAGGTTTATTTGCAAAAGCCGGGCTTCCTATATCATCGGTCTGGTAACATCGGTGCTTCTTTTCGTGCTGATGAGAAACGTGAATGTCGGAACCTTCGGCTTTGAAGGGCTGGCCTTCGGTCGTGTTCCCAAGGTTCTTTATCACGGATATTTCATGACATATCTGGGCTTCTGCGATCCGGATTTTGTTTCGACGGACTATTTTTCCCTGATTCCGTGGCTGTTTCTTTTTCTGACGGGGTACTTCACAAATAAGCTGATGAACAGAAAAGAATTCGATATCCCGCCGTTTAAGAAGGGGATACCGGCAGTTGAGTTTTTGGGGAGACATTCCCTGTTGATCTATATGCTCCATCAGGTGGTGCTGTTTGGAGTATTTTATCTGATATCTTTGGCTGTCTGATACTTTTTCCATCACTCAAATTACAAAAACATCTTTACAAAAAGAAACATTTGTTCTATGATATTACCAGAGGCGAACAGATGTACGATTTGAGTAACAACGATCCATTAAAAGAAAAACTTACGATCCTTTCCGATGCGGCCAAGTATGATGTGGCCTGTACCTCAAGCGGTGTGAGCCGCGGCGGACGGGAAGGATTTCTCGGCAATTCCGTGGCTGCGGGCGTATGTCATGCTTTCACGTCTGACGGAAGGTGCATCTCTCTTCTTAAGATCCTCATGACCAATCATTGCATATTCGATTGCAAGTATTGCAAAAACAGAGCGAGCAATGATGTTCCCAGGGCAACCTTCACACCGGAGGAGATCTGCACTCTCACCATAGAATTCTATAAGCGAAATTACATAGAGGGGCTTTTCTTAAGTTCGGGAGTTATCAAGAGCCCCGATTACACCATGGAGCGCATCTGTGAGACTTTGCGCCTTCTTCGTACCAAATACAGGTTTAACGGGTATATCCACGTGAAGGCCATTCCCGGTGCTTCCGATGAGCTGATTTATTCGGCGGGGCTTCTGGCGGACAGAATCAGTTTGAACATGGAATTGCCCACCCAGGAAAGTCTCCGGAAGCTTGCTCCGAATAAGAACATGAAAAATATCATCGGTCCCATGAACCGGATATCGGGTACCATTGCGGGACACAGGGTCGCCGTCGGAAAGTCCGCCCGTATGGAGCGCTGTGGGATCAATAAACACCTGGTAAACAGCATTTTCGGACCGGGTGTCGACCGTATAGAGGGGCCCGAGGGGGACTCCTCACTGTTTCCCGCAGCCAATCCCTTTCTTTATCCCGCAGAGAAAAACGACGCTCTTTTAAGGCGCCCCTTTGCGCCTGCCGGGCAGAGCACACAGATGATCATCGGGGCCACGGACGAAACGGACCTCGATCTTATCAGGACCACTCAGGCACTTTATCAAAGCTTTGATTTAAAGCGCGTTTTCTTTTCGGCCTATATTCCCGTTAATGAGGACGCGGCCCTCCCGGATAAGACCGCTCCCGTTCCCCTTCTCAGGGAACACAGACTCTATCAGGCCGACTGGCTGATCCGTTATTACGGATTTGTGGCGGATGAGATACTTACGGGTGACAATCCTTTCCTGGATTACAGAGTGGATCCCAAGTGCTTTTGGGCCATCAATCACCTGGACAGATTTCCGGTGGAGATCAACACTGCGCCTGTAGATGTGCTCTTAAGGGTACCCGGGATCGGCCCCACGAGTGTCAAACGGATCGTCAGTGCCAGAAGATACGGGAGCATCAACTTTGAGATGCTCAAACGCATGCATGTGGTGCTGAAACGGGCCAGATTCTTTATAACCTGTAACGGACGGATGTTTGAAAGAGTACCGATGGACCATCGATATATTTTGAATCAGCTGGCGGATGCGGATCGAAGGGATGTTTATCAGATTACGGATCGGAATAACGATTTCAGGCAGCTTAACCTGTTTGACGATCTGAAAATGGAGAGAGCATGAGGATTTTTACATGTGAACCCGAATGGGAGGCGATGCTTACCTGCATATTTGAGGCTTTTGAAAGCGGACTGGGTCATAAGAACATTAAGCTTTTGCTTGAGCCCGTGGGACAGGTGTCTTTCCTGGACGAATACGTTCATGTGGATGCCGATCCGTCAAAGGCAGACAGACTCAGCGAGGCCATCGTCCGCAGGATTTCTTATGAAGTATACACGGAGATGGCTTACACGGCCATGGCCTTTGAAGAGGATGTGCTTGATAACATATATCACGTGCTGATCCTGGGATTTCACTATGGCCCGGAGGTACTTCGCATGGTCAAATTTGCGGACATCATGAGAAATCGCGAGATAAGGGCCAGAGTCGTGAGAGAAGCGGAGCGCTTCAGAGAGATCCTTCGTTTTCACCGGGTTGGAAATGTATATATCGCTCATTTTGAACCCAGGAGCAGGGTTGTGGGATACTTAGGCCCCATTTTTTCGGACCGCATGCCCTCGGAGTTCTTTGTCATAGTTGATGATATCCATAGAGAAGCCGTGATCCATGGGAAAAATGAACACTTTTACATTCAGAAACTGACGGATGTCGAATTTGAAAACCTTCTTCACACCGAGGAAGAGAACGATAAATATACGGATCTTTGGAAAGTATTCTTTGATTCCGTGGCAATCAAAGAGCGGGCCAATGAGAAGTGCCAGAGAAACCACTTCCCTCTCTGGGCACGGAAACATGCGGTGGAATTTATGCGGTGACCTTGATTAACTGATATTTAATACCCTTCCTGTAAAATATTTTCGTGGTTTTCACAGGAAGGGAGAATTTTCATATGGCAAAGAATACCAGAAACGAGACAATCGCGCAGTCACTGCACCGCATGTCTTCTTCGACAAATCTCATGTTCATAGGCGTATCGGCCCTCATGCTTATCTTTCTTGCTATCATCGCCTTCAATTTCCTTAATTTCTACAATGTACAATACGTTACCGAAAAGTACCAGATGGAAATCCGTAAGGATGTGCAGACCATCAACAAACGACTTTTGTTTGCACAGGCTTCCAACGATACAAAGGTAACCGCGGATCAGGCAGCTGACCTTGAGAAGCGCTTTACGAAGATCACATCTTATTTTGCGACCATTTCAAAGAACTTAAATGATGCTGCTCTCGGAAACCAGCTTTCCAAGGCCTGGGACGATGTTAAAAAAGCATCCTTCGAAATGCTGGACCTTGTCAATGCGGGTAATACTCAGGGAGCGCTGGATTATTACAATAACAACTTAAATGCCGTATCGGAGGTTCTTGCAGACCTTCTTGATGCCACCGGCGAACGCGCCGATGCAGCGGCTAACGGAAAATATAAGGCGATCATGACCATTTCGGTAATCGCCATCATCGCACTTGTGATCGCTTCCGTGGCGACGGTTGTTTTGAGCCGTAAGAGAAACAAGGAACTTATTTCCGATATCGAGAACGACCTCAGTACCCTTAAGGATGCGGCCACAGAAATTGCCAGAGGAAACGTTCACGCTGAGATTGATTATGACAAAGAAAACGAGATTGGAGAGGTTGCGGACAAACTTCGCGATGCCATCACTTCTCTTGCCGAATATATAGACAAGATCGGTTCCGTAATGTCCACCATGGCAGACGGCAATTTTGATATCAGATTTGAAGAAGACTTCATTGGCGACTTCGTATCGATCCAGACCGCAATCGAAAGCTTCTCCGGAAAGATTTCCGAATCCATGGATGAGATCGTAAATGTATCAAGCATGGTTTCTTCGGGCGCAGGACAGCTTGCAGATGCGGGCCAGAACCTTGCGGAGACCGCAACCAGTCAGGCCGGAAACGTTGAAGAACTTTCGATGCGTGTAAATACCATTACCGAAGAAATATCCGCAAATTCCACCGAAGCCGAGAAGATCTCCACTGATGTGGAGCGTGTCGTAGGAAGTATCGTCGAAGGCAACAAGAAGATGGAAAAGGTTGTCGACGCCATGAACGCGATCTCCGAATCCTCCGATCAGATAAGCAAGATTATCGATACCATCAACAACATTGCGGATCAGACAAACCTTCTTTCCCTCAATGCAAGTATTGAGGCCGCACGTGCGGGAGAAGCCGGCAGAGGTTTCGCTGTAGTAGCTGCGGAAGTATCCCAGCTTGCCACTCAGACCGTTCAGGCGGCACAAAGCACCACCGCTCTTATCAACGAGTCCATTTCCAATGTTGAGCAGGGTATCAAGGTCGCACACGAGACCGCAGATGAACTCAATGTAATGGTCAAGCAGGTTGAAGGTATCAGAGATCAGGTTAAGCAGATTGCCGGAACCTCCACCACACAGGCCCGTTCCGTTCAGGATCTTTCCGTGAACATCGGCCGTATCGCCGACGACGGACGTACCAATGCCGCTACATCCGAAGAATCTCTGGCACTCAGCTACGAGATGAACGAGCACTCCAAGTCCCTTAAGGAGCTGGTTGATCACTTCAAGCTTAAGCACTGATCCTGCGACCGATTGGGCAAAGGAATCGCCCCATAGTACAAATTATAAACAAAACCCGCGGAATGCCCGCGGGTTTTTCTGTGCGTTTTCGCTCTAACCTTGTATTAAAAATATGATATAATATCTCAATGCGATATTTTCGTACAGGAGGAAAGCGGTAAACGGATCTTTGGATAACCGCAGTATTCTAATGAACATTTTTCTTCAAATCGGCGCGGGTCTTTTGCCCGGATGCCTGGTGACAATCATTATATTATTAAAGAGAAAGGCTTTCGCGGCAGGCAAGATCCTTGCTGCCGTTGTCCTTACCGCAGTCTGCGGGACCACACTCTTTATGGGTGCAAAACGGCAGATCGTAACGGCAAGTGAATCGACTCCCATGCTTTCTCAGAAAAAGATGATGGAGTTTGCCAATGCGCTCGTTCTGGAAGAAGCCTACGACGAGGCAGCCGAAGTCATCGACCAGTACAGCGAGGTCTACGGTTACGACGATGAATGCAGACTCTTGAATTCAAGGATCGCTCTTTTGCAGGGTGATTATGAAACCGCAGAACAGCTTTACGTTTTTCTTTGCGATAATACATCGCTTATTTCAAACAGCGATGAAGAAGTGAAATTTGCCCAAAACAAGATCGAGGGCGATACTTCCGATCTTGTTATGATAAATTATCTTAAGTCAATCGGTGCAGACCTCAGTGAGTACGGCTATTCGGAGGAGATATATACCAAGACTTCCGGGACACTGATGCTTGACAGCGCTGACATTTTTAAAAGCGTTAAAAGCAATATTAAGGACAGCTACAATCTTTCCGACGAGATAAGGGATTGCGCCGATGCTGTGGCCGGCGTATCAAAAACCTATGAAGCCGTATCGGACAATACCGATGAAGAGATCGGCAAAGAGGTAAAAGGCTTTAAGAAAAAATTTAATGAGCTCGAGAAAAGCGCTCCCGAGCTTTTAAGCCTTGAATGCGTAAGCAAAGCAAGGATCAAGTCTTACGTGCTTACCGGGGATTACGATGCCATTACAAAGAATTTAAGAGCAGATTCCGATTATCACGAACTGATGATAGCGGCAGAGCTTTATATGAGCGGTCTTGTAAAGAAGACCGAGTTTTCAGGTGCTTACAGAAACGTTGCGAAGGCGGACATCAAAACGATCGAAGCCAGACTCAGCAAGGTTTATGCGGGTATGAAGACAGGCCTTACGGTGCAGGAAAAGAACGCTCTTAAGGCTCGTGTCGATTCTATAGGTGTACAGCTTCGCGAGACCGAGCTCATGAACATCAAAGAGCAGCTGACAGTATTTGCCGAAACGGGCGCAGGAACCGACAAGACCAAGGTCTGCCTCGAACTTGCAAAGATCGAGTACTATTTCGGAAACGACAATTCCTCTGCTTCATATTTGAGCGAAGCAATCTACAGTTCGCAGGACAACGAGGACGACAGTTATGTTGCGGGAATGACGCAGATCATTAGCGTTATCAGCAATGATGAAGACAATGATACGGAAAACATCAAGAACGTGAAGGATTATGTTGATACGGTTCTTGATCACTCATTAACGGTAAATGTCGAGAAGATCGTTTCTCCCCAGTACAATCCCGATACGGCTTATTCATCGGGAAAGTCGGGCACTTCAGATAAGAAAGACAACTCAGACAGAAGCGGTAATTCCGGAAAAAGAAATACTCAAAGTAAAAACTCCGATCCGGCCTACGGTTCCGTTCAGACCGTGAATTCCGGTTCAGGCTATGCTCCGGTGCAGACCGCAGGCTTTTCTCAGACAAAACCTGCCACATCAACAAAGCAGGGGAATGATACGGAAACTCCCGAGACAAAGAAAGACTTCTCACAGGCAGCGGCAGACTATGTCAGCAAGATAAAGAGTTCGATCTCGATCGGAAGGATTGACACGGGGAATTTCGACAAGGAAGGCGAGATCACCGCGATCGTTCAGATCGATGCAAGCAATTACCCGAATACGAACGCTTTGAAGAACGCATTGAGGATTTACGACTGCGGCGCCGAGATCAAGGATTTCACTCTGGATAAGATTGAATATAAGGGCTCCAATGTAATGCTTCTTTGTGATGTTTCGGGAAGTATGTCCGACAGCATCGGAGACCTCAGAGCAGCCGTAAAGACCTTCATTACCAACAAGAATGAGGGCGAAAACCTTGCGGTTGTAACCTTTGCCGGCTCTATTACCGGAGAGATGCTTTTTGGCTCCGATGATTCGAGCCTTATGGATTTCGCAAACAATATGTATGCGAGCGGCGGAACCGACATGTACTCCGCAACCCTGCAGTGCCTTAACTATTTTGCGAGCAAGAAGGATGAGAACAACGTCATTATCCTTATGACCGACGGTCAGGACAACACCAGCAGAAGTGCGGAAGAGATCTACAGTAATATCGGCAGTCTCGCACTTGAAAAGGGCGTTGCGATCTACTCCATGGGTCTTGGATCGGGTGTTAATACCGCTTATCTAAATACCATCGCAAGAAGCGGAAACGGCGACCTTGTTTACATTTCGGACAGCGCAAGCCTTACTTCGTTCTTCGATATGATCCACGGCCAGCTCCATAACCGTTACGAACTCAAGTACAAAGCAAGCGATACGATTACTCTTTCGGGCAGAACTCTTGAGGTTTTGATTCCCGAAAACAATTTAAGAGACGTCAAGACCTATTCGCTTCCCGGCGGAAGTGACGAAAACGGACTTGCGGTTTCACAGGGCCTCAGCATTTCCGGCATTAATCCCAGATATATGTACAAGGGCATTCAGGACGCTTCCATTAAACTTAAAGGTACCGGTTTTGAAGAAAAGAGCGAGATCACCGTTAAGTTAAACGGCAATATAGATTACACCATCGAAGCAAAATATGTTGATTCGGAAACTTACTCCCTGACCGTTCCCGCCAGCGTGGCAGTCGGAACCTATGATGTCGAGATCAGCATCGGCGGAAAGAATAAGGTTCTTAAGAACGGTTTCTCCGTTATTGTGGAGGGTACCGAGAAGAGAACGGTCTTCGGACCTTATGTCTTTACGTCTACAGAGCGGATCGAGGACGACTATGGCGAAACAGTGCTTCGCGGAAATGTTACCATGAACGGCTGGCTTCACTTTAAGGGGGATGTAAGCCTCAGAGGAGATATTGAGGCGGGAGGTTCGATATTTGTTACGGATAACAGCGGTTCTTATGTGGAATTTGACGAAGCAACCGCAACGGGAATTGCCAAGTTCCTGGCATCCAAAGGTATAGCACTCGATATTCCGAGGCTTGGCTCCTTTACGCTTTATAATGATGAGTTACATCGCTACGATTACGATAATTTTCTGGTAGATGATATCAGACCGGGTATTTTGAAGATTGCAAAGCTGGTTATGTTTGACAGCCCTACGGTAAGACTTTATCCCGACAGCATCAATTTGAACTTCAAAACCGGTACAACGATGTTCCCTTATCAGGAACAGATTTTGAGCGCCGGGTTTGATGCGGAGATGCTCTTTAAGTTTACGTTTGACGGAAGCGCTTCCATAACCGACAAAAAAGTCGGACTCATCCTGGATACCTCTGTCGGACATAAGAAAGATTCCGATTGTACGAACCCCATCAGTTTGTTCGGCTCTCCTGCCAAATTCGGCGGAGAACTTGAGGTCAAGATCAATACGATAAAGAACGAGTACAGCATCGACGCAATGGTGAATTTTGACTTCTTCTCCAATGGTTCCGGAATCGGGTGCGCGGTTGAGTGGAAGGGTTCTCTTATACCCAATTCCGCAAAGCTTAAACTGGAGCTCGCGAAGGGAATAAAGCTTCCCACCACCTTCCCGCTTGAACTTAACAAATTTGCCTTCCAGGTTTCAGAAATTGATACCGCCATCAAAGAGCGTAACTTTACCAAACTCAAATTTACAGGCTCTATGGATATAACATCCTGCAAGATAAAGGATTATATCCCCGGATTGGGCAAATTCCTGGGAGACATGGCTTTGCTCGAGATGCCCGAAACCACGGCATCACTTTGCGTAAATCCCTTTGAGATCGAACTTAAGGCTCAGCTCAAGGTTTTAAGTGAAATAAAGATTGCCGAGGCCGAGGTTCACGGCGGAAACTTTGATTATTCCAATCCCCTTCTTGCGATCAACGGAGAAAAAGTCAAAGGATTTATGGCAAGCTTTAAGCAGGGTATTATGTGGGACAGCTCCGACGGCAGGATCAAGCTGGAATTAAGCGGTAAGGATGAACTCGATATCCATTCAAGATTTATCGGTTTTCAGCATACCGGTACCGCAATGTATGACATAAACTGGTGGCTCATCAATACCGAAAAGGAAATGGACGCATCGGTTGCATTCGGATTATATACGACACATAACGGCAAACATGAGTGGATACTTGCCGTCAACGGCACTTATGACAATATTTTCGGTAATGAGAAAAGAATCAGCAAATTCTACTACCTTGACGAAAACGGACACGCCGGCAGCCGGAAGAGCGCTTTGAACTAACTTAATGAGGTGAAATATAAATGTCCTTCAGAAAATTTTTGATCAATTTATGTTGCTTTGCAATGGTCGCAGCGGCATTTCTGCTCTGCAAGACCAATGCATATGCGGAAACAAAACAGACTGTCGTCGAAAAGACAAAAGAGGGCGGAGACCTTGCAATCATGTTCTCTTTTGACGCCGAGGTTGTTGATATCGAATTCATTTCTCCTTCGGGAAAGCGAATGAAGGCCGGTGACGAAGGCGTCGGATATGCTTCGGGGGATGGCTGGAGCACATACCGTATCACGGATGCCGAAAAAGGTAAATGGACTCTAGAATACGATCCCGCCGGAAACACGGAAATCGAGTATTCGATCATAAACGACGATTACGGCCTTTGGATCCAAAACTTCACGGTCGAAAGCATCGAAAAAGAAAGAGTATCGGTTAAATTTCAGGCCGATTGTGAAGATGATATCTATTTATACAACTATGAGATCTACATGGTCAGCACCGAAGAGGATTATTCAGAACGCGTGGCTTCCGGTTCTGCATTTCCCAATAAAGAAACGGAACTGAGTTTTTATGCTTCAAATATTTCAAGCGGAAACTACATTTTCAGACTTGATGTTTATTATGAAGACGGCGATGCGGAAATCTTTGACTCGGTAAACTCCGATGCCGTAAACTTCACCAATTCAAGAACCGGAAAAGCACCCGAAGGTATCGTGACAAAGCTCGATTTTGATGCAGGAACGGTTTCCGTTGACTGGAAAAGAAGTAAGCCCGGTTCATATTCGAATCACAAACTAACAGTGCTTGCAGACGGAGAAGTGATATCTTCCAAAGAACTCGAGACCGGCGTATCGAATGACGTCACTCTTATCCCTGTCGGCTCAGGGGAAATTGAGATAAGACTTGCTTACTATGATTATGGTCTTCGTTCGGAATCTTTTGTCAAAAAGATCGATCTTTCGAAGGAATATCTTAAAAATCTGAACGGAGACGTAACGGGGTCTTCACAGCTTCGCATTGCTTATTCCGTTTCGGGAGAGTCCGAACTTGTCGTAAAGGTAAACGGGCACGAAGGAAACTATAAGATCAAAGAAAGCGGCGAACTTTCCTTCGATCTTGAGCAGGGAAACAATACCGTTTATGCAGAATTAAAGATAGATGATTCGCTTTCATACGTGATCGATACCGACGTTTACTTTGATGCCATTCCGCCCGAGATCGTTCTTTTTGATAATCCTGACGGAAAATCCGTTACGGGCGACAGTTTTACCATTTTAGGTAAAGTCAAGGGCGCCAAGACGTTAAGGATTGACGGAGCAGACTGCGAATACAAAGAGGACGGTTCCTTCACCTACGAGAAGAAACTGGAAGCAGGTGAAAACGTCATAAATATCGAAGTCGAGGACGTCAACGGAAACACAGCGGCAAGGGCGGTCACACTTTACAAAAAGGCTGTGAGCGTCGTCAGCAACACCGTTACCGAAAAGCCCTGGTGGCAGCAGTATCTTCCTCTGATGATCGCGGGTGTGGCAAGTATCGTTGTCATTATCCTTGCACTTATTTTCTTTAAAAAGAAACCGGAAAACAACCTTGTCACTCTTATTGTCTGGAATATCCTGCTTTTGGCGGGTGCCGGCGTATGCCTGTGGCAGTATATCATCAGATATAATGCAAACAATACCGAAAAGTTCCTTGAAATTGCGGAAAAGTCCGCATCCGAAGCGGTAAAGAGCATAAAGGAGGAGCGTCTGTTCTTCACGGGAATGCTCGTACTTGTGGGATTGATCGTTTTGAGCACAGTTTTGTATATCGTTACGGACCGCATCAAAAAAGCAAAGAAAAACAAACCTTCAAGCGGTTCGACTGACGGGGCTTCCGAGGGAACTTCCGACGGACAGAACTGGTGGTACGATAAAAAGTAAAATGCCTGAAAAGCTTACCTATCGTTCGTTAAATTCATATCTTCGGGAGCGTTTCGGAACCAAAGTTTACAAGGTTTCGCTGAATGCGGGCTTTACCTGTCCGAACCGCGACGGGAAAGTCGGAACAGGCGGGTGCATTTTCTGCTCGGCGGGCGGCTCCGGAGAGTTTGCTCAGTCGGGTGTCGGCATAAAGGAACAGCTTGCGGCAGGGAAAGCCTTCATCGCATCAAAACTTCCGAAAGAAGAAAAGCCCGGGTATATAGCGTACTTCCAGGCTTTTACGAACACCTACGGTCCCATTGATGTGATGCGGGAAAAATTTTTTGAGGCAATAAACGATCCTGAAGTCGTATGCCTTTCCATAGCTACCAGACCCGACTGTATTCCGCAGGAAGTGCTTGAACTTCTTAAGGAATTAAATGAGATCAAGCCCGTCTGGGTTGAACTCGGACTTCAGACCATACACGAAAGCACCGCAGAATACATTAGACGCGGTTACGGCCTTTCGGTATACGCAGATGCAGTCAAACGGCTGTCCGCTTCCGGAATGGAAGTGATCACACACGTGATCCTAGGCCTCCCCGGGGAATCCGAGGAAGACATGCTCGAAACCGTAAAATATGTGGGAGAGTCAGGCGCAAAGGGGATCAAACTTCAGCTTCTTCATGTGCTTAAGGGAACCGATCTTGCCAAAGAGTACGCGGCGGGCAAATTTAAAACCCTCACAAGAAGTGAATATATCAACCTTCTTTGTAAATGCATAAAAGTTCTTCCTAAGGATATGATCATCCACCGGCTTACGGGGGACGGTGACAAGAAACTGCTCATCGCACCCGAATGGAGCGCCGACAAGAAATCGGTTTTGAACGAGATAAGCAGATATCTTTCACCAATTTAAGACATACACTCTTTTTTGCAAAATATGAGCGGCTATTTTGCCGCTCTTTTTCTTTATGAGCGAAAAGTGTTATGATAGTATAACTACAGAAAAAAGAAAGGGGACACAGACATGAACCCGAGAAAGTACATGCGAGAAAACTTCACAGAAGTGTGCCACACGACCCTGAATCCCGAGGGGCCCGGTGTTGTCCGCATCCACCTTATCCCGCCCAAATACGAAGGCGGTAAGATCGCGCCCAGCATCGCGATTATCAACGGGCAGGACATCATTCCCGTGAATTATTCCTGGAGCATTCTCCTGTCGGAATTCATAAAGGAAGTCAACAAATATCACGGCAAAGAGGTTTCGGATGCGGAAGTCGAAAGCATCCTTGAAAATACCTGCACCGCCGTTAAAAAGGTGTTTCCTTTTGCATCGAGAAAGCGCCTTAAAAACGATATTTATACCATTATGGAGACCTTCAAGCAGGTGGCCTACGGTGAGGAAGTCACGACGGATATCGGTTACCTTAACATCGGAGACTATGCCGAAAACATGAAGGCACCCCACAGAATGGATATCATGGTCAGCGCCATGGAAAAGAACGGATGCTGGAACTGTAACCAGTGCTGCGTACATTGCTATGCGGCCGGCCAGTCGGAAGCCGTTGAAGGCGAGCTTTCCACGCAAGAGTGGAAGACGGTTCTTGATAAACTCCGTGAGATCGGAATCCCTCAGGTGACCTTCACCGGCGGCGAACCCACCATGAGAGACGATCTGTTCGAATTAATCGACCATGCACGGTGGTTTGTTTCGCGCCTTAACACAAACGGTATCAAACTTACGAAGGACTACTGTAAGAAGCTTTACGAGTGTGAGATCGACAGCGTGCAGATCACCTTCTATTCAAATGACAGAGACATACATAATAAGCTCGTTGGCGGCAATCATTTCGACGAGACCGTTGCGGGTATTGAGAACGCATTGGAGGCAGGTCTTAACATAAGCGTCAACACTCCTCTTTGCACACTTAACAGAAACTATGTGGACACTCTTAAATTCTTAAAGGATAAGGGTGTCATGTATGTAACCTGCTCGGGTCTTATCACCACGGGTAATGCTCTTACCGAGACTTCCGAGTCGCTGCAGCTTTCTCCCGGGGAGATAGCCAAGGTACTGGCGGATGCATCAGATTTTGCCTACGAAAACGGCATGGAGATAAGCTTTACTTCTCCCGGCTGGATCGATGATGAGTTCTTTAAGGAGCACGCACTTTCAACGCCTAATTGCGGAGCCTGCTTAAGCAACATGGCAGTTACTCCCGGGGGAAACGTGGTGCCTTGCCAGAGCTGGTTGTCCGGCGATGTTCTCGGAAATATCTTAAAGGATGACTGGGACAAGATCTGGAATAATGAAGTTTGCAGGAAACGCAGGGAGTATTCCGCCCTTATGCTCGGAAGATGCCCGCTCAGGAGGGAAAAATAATGAAAAAAAGAATAGCCGCTATTTTCGCCGCTCTTTTGCTTGTTTTTTCTCTTTCGGGGAAAACTGCCTATGCGGCGGAGCCTACAGATGAAATACTCAATTACGTAATTACCGTGGATGTAAACGATGACGCCACACTCTACATGACCTACCATGTTGAATGGAAGGTTTTGGATGATGACAGTCTCGGACCCCTTGAATGGGTGAAGGTCGGTATTCCAAACAGCCACACCGAGACCATTTCCGCCCTCAGCAGCAACATCTCCCGCATATCGTTAATGCATGAACACGGTGAGTACTATGCGAGAGTGGATCTTGACAGGCCGTATTATGAGGGAGAAACGGTATCCTTTGATTTCTCGATCATTCAGGGCTACATGTACGAGATGAACGTGCTCACGGAAGGCGAGTCGGTATTCTATTTCGTGCCCGGCTGGTTTGACGGTATAGAAGTCGATCACATCGAGATCAGATGGAACGCGGACAAAGTTAAAAGCAATTCTCACGGAGCAACTCCCGAGGACGGTTACCTGGTCTGGAGCGGTTCCCTGGATCCCGGAGAAAAATTTGAAGAAATAAGTATTACCTACAATACGGCGGATTACGCTTTCGACGAATCAAAAAGTGTTTCCAAAGACTACGGTTCAAATAATTATTCCGATTACGGCAATGATTCGGGATACGGAAATTACAGTAACTACAGCAGTTCCGACGGCGAAGAGCCGGCAATTTTCGGCCTTATCGGCGGAGTCGTCTTTATCGGAATTTTAATAAACTTTTTCAAGAAAACCTTTGGGTATTCTTCCGGTGCCGGTTTTGGTTCAAAGACCGAGACAAAGAAAAAGATCACCCGTACCCTTATCAAGTATTATCCCACCTGTCCGGGCTGCGGTGCCGCAAGACCCGAGGGCAAGGATAAATGCGAATACTGCGGACGCAGTTTTATCGAGAGCGAAGAAGTGGTTGAGGAAAAAGAGATCAAGGAGCCTTCGAAGTACAGCGATGAAGGAACCTTCCGTTACGGGGATTCTCCCAACACCTACGTACGCGTACACGTAACACACATTTCGGTTCCCAGAAGTTCCTGCGCACACAGTTCCTGTGCACACAGCTCCTGCGCCTGTGCACACTCCTGTGCCTGTGCCTGCGCCTGTGCCTGTGCCGGAGGCGGAAGAGCAGGCTGCTCTGTTAAGGATTTCTACAACACGGGTCTTAAGCTTAAGCAGCTTGAAAGAAAGAAAAACAGAAAATAAGAAAAAAATACCCCGCCGCGGTTCGTCCGTGGCGGGTCTTTTATTCTGTTAAGCAATTTCAGAAAGCATCTTGACCGCATCCGAAGCACAGATCACTTCATAATGCTCTTTGAGATAACTCTCGGCAAGAAGTCTTCCCTTTGCGGGCTCGCCATATTCTCCGAAGAGATTGCAAACCTGCACGAATTCGGCCATGTCCATCTTGTCGCGGGCGATGACGAGCATGTATCTCTCGTTCATCTTGTCGTAGTAAAGAGAGCTGGATCCGTTGAAGAAACTAAGCGCACTCTTCGAGATAGCCGCAAGCTCGGTAATGGATGAGAATGCAAAAGCCATTCCGTTGAAATCGTTCTTTTTCTTGGAGCCCGAAGCATTGGCTGCGGAATCCTTGAATTTATTTAACAGCTCGGAGATGCTTATAAAATCTTCATTTGCAGAGTCATCGGAATCATCGTCGTCATCAGAATCCGAAAGATCGCTGATTCCGGGAGCAAACTTGGAAAATCTGGTATCGAATTCGTCGGGATCTTCAACCTTGGTGATGATAAGGACGATACACTCGGAATTTACGGGAATAGCCTCTATCATAAGAGGGATATTGTCCGCATCGAAGCCGCATTCGTCGTTGGCCTTCTCCATCATGTCTCTGAAGAGATCCTTTGCTTTATCGGAACCATAAGCAAGCTCGCTGAGCTTGAGTCTGCGAGATGCCAAATCTTCCTGGGTCAATGTGCATCTGATCTGATGTTCATTCACTTTCTCGATCTTCATACGGTTCCTCCTTTCCGGTCGGTGTAAGCACCCAAGGGTTCTTTCCGACTGCAAAGCAACTGAGTTGCTTTTGACTTATATGAATATTATGCTTAATTCTTGTTTACGTCAAGTTAACCGTGACAGGTTTTTGAAATATTTAATTATTTTTTTATCTTGTATTATATTTCGGTCAAAAAGCCGTTATACTTAATTAATTTTTCTCTAATTTTTCGGGATTGCTCGAAGGAGGATGCCGGGCAATTTCGAAAAGAAAGGGACGGTTCCCCGCAGGACGCAGGGAACCGTACACCACGTCAGGCGTAGGAGTAATGCACTTCTTTAAGGTTACCGCGCCTGTCGTAAACGGTGCCGATCTTTAAACCGTCCCGTCCGCCCAAAAAGTACCGCAAAATAAACGGATTAACCGGTTTGCCGCAAAAGTAAAGCTTTACGCCGTTTTTGTGCAAGCTTTTCATATATTTACTGCAATACAATTGAAAAAGCTCCTTTCATATAATTCCCGTGATAAATAATCAAAACCGGGTTTTGATAGCGAACCGATGCTCCAAACACTCATTCTTTATGAATAAAAAAGAACAAAAATAAAGTTACCTGCATTTAAATGTTATGTTTGAATTATTTTGTGAAAATTTTCGGAGTAACAAGATGTTCCCCAAAAGACACCGACAGTGTCAAAAGACGTCCGTATAAAACGGAAATAGAATTAAATTAACCGTCTTAAATGAATAATCACGGCTCCTTCCCGAATGTGGATTCGTGCCGGAGCATCGTAGAAAGAGTAAAACACATTTCAAAGAAAAAAGCAAGAGGCGATTTTATTTTTTGATGTACCAAAGGGAATAATTCTGTTATAATACAACACAGCATTAATTTAACCAAGGGGTATCAAATGAAGAAAGTAATTCCCGTAATCATCGCAATTGTTTTGATTATTATAATCGGCTATATGTCTTTTGGAAAGAAGATAGTCGACAGATATTCATACGGCACCGAGAGGGCCGATCTGAACGATTATTTCAAAATCTATTCCTCAAGCGACATTCCCATTATCCTTCAGGATGCAAGGATTGATGTATACGCACACAAGATCGACGGTGTGATTTATTTCGATCAGAGCATGATCGAAGATTATTTCACGGAGCGTTTCTATGTAGACACCAATGAGAATCTCCTGCTTTATACCATGTCGGATGCAACCGTCAGTGCGGAACTCGGCGGGAAGACCTATACGAAGGACGGTGAGACCTTCACCGAAAACTACATCACCTGTCTTGTAAAGGATGACACCCTCTATATTGCGGCCGATTATCTTAAAAAGTTCGTGAATTTCTCCTACGAAGTATTTCCGGAGCCCGACCACATGCAGCTTTACACCGAGTGGGGCCGGAAAACCGTTGCGGACATCAAGGCCGACACTCAGGTAAGATGGCTGGCGGGTGTAAAGAGTGCAATCCTTACCGATGTGGCAAAGGATGATGTTGTCGAAGTCCTTGAGGTCATGGACACCTGGACCAAGGTCAAGACAAAGGATTCATTCATCGGCTATGTTGAAAACTCCAAGCTTACAAACGAGCGCTTTGAGGATGAGACTCCCGTAAATGATGCATTTAGCGACGAACTTATTTGTCTTGTAAGAGACCATAAGATCAATCTTACCTGGCACAATATAGAATTTCCGCAGGACGGCGCCGATCTTAAGCAGGCTCTTGCAAATACCAGGAGTGTAAATGTGGTATCGCCCACCTGGTATCGTCTTTCCGACAATGACGGAAACTTTAAGAATGTGGCGAATGCCAACTATGTGGATTATGCCCACGGCAGAGGCATCGAGGTCTGGCCCCTTGTTTCAAACCTTGATTACAAGGTTGACCTTTACGAGATTCTTGCTTATACGAGCAAAAGAAACAGACTTGTTACGGAGCTTGTCGCAGATGTGGTTTCCCGCGGCGCGGACGGGATCAACTTAGACTTTGAAAATGTTCCCGTGGCAGTCAGCACCCATTACGTTCAGTTTGTAAGAGAGCTGGGCGTCGAGTGTCACAAATACAATCTGGTGCTTTCCGTAGATAACTATGTTCCCACGGAATACACGGCTCATTACAACAGACATGAGCAGGCCAAATTTGCCGATTATATCATAATCATGGGCTACGACGAACACTACGTCGGAAGTGCCGCAGGTTCGGTTTCGAGTATTCCCTGGATGGAAAAGGGTATCAAAGACACGATCAATTACGTACCCGCCCGTCAGGTCATCAACGCAGTTCCTTTTTACACCCGCGTTTGGACCACCAAGGGAAATGAAGTTACCTCTCAGGCTGTGACCATGGAAGTATCTCAGAACTTCCTTACAAAGAACAAGATCAAGCCCGCCTATGACGATGCCACCAAACAGAATTATGGTGAGGTTACCATCGGCAAGGAACTGTGGCAGGTATGGCTTGAAGATGCGGATTCGATAAAGATCAGATTGAATGTCATGCAGGCAGCAGGCATCGCAGGTGTTGCTTCCTGGAAACTGGGGCAGGAAACTCCCGATATCTGGACCGTTATCGAAGCCTATATGAACGAATGATTTAAGTAAATAATAAGGGTAACTGTATTGGGATCTGTCCCTGCAGTTACCTTTTTGCTTTGTTTACACGCGTTACGTATGTGTGTACAAAGAAAGCGCAAAATGGTATACTGAATAGAGTATGAACACAGAAGTAGTTACGATTAATCAAGATAACATAGACCATGGCGCCATAAAGAGAGCCGGCGAAATCATAAGGCGGGGAGGACTGGTTGCTTTTCCCACCGAAACAGTTTACGGACTCGGGGGAGATGCGCTCAATCCCGAATCCTCGCAAAAGATCTACAGCGCAAAGGGAAGACCCTCAGACAATCCGCTGATCGTCCACATTTCAAAGCTTGATGACCTTTATAAGATCGCGGAAGAGATTCCGGAAGATGCACTTAAGCTTTCGGAGGCATACTGGCCGGGCCCCCTTACCATGATATTCAAAAAGAAACCCATAGTCCCTAAGGAGACCACAGGCGGACTTGAAACGGTTGCGGTGCGCATGCCTTCCGATAAAACGGCCCGTGCCCTTATCGAAGCCTCCGGGGGCTTTATAGCGGCTCCCAGCGCCAACATCTCGGGGCGTCCCAGTCCCACATCCGCCAAATTTGTCTGTGAGGACATGTGCGGACGTATCGATATGATAATCGACGGCGGCGATTCCGAGGTGGGACTTGAGTCGACGATAGTTGATTTTTCCGAAGGAAAGCCCGTTATCTTAAGGCCCGGATTCATTTCCGCGGAGATGATTCAAAGTGTGCTGGGTGTTTATGTCGGTACAGATCCGGCCCTTAAACATGAGGGCGACAGACCGAAGGCCCCCGGCATGAAGTACAGGCACTACGCTCCCAAGGGGGAGCTTACGGTCATATACGGAGCTTCCGACAGGGTGGTTGAAAAGATCAATTCCCTGGTTTCGGAGGATATCCGAAACGGTTATTCGGTGGGTATCATTGCTTCATCCGAAAATGCGAAGAAATATCGGGAAGGCACGGTTAAACCCGTTGGTTCCGCAGGCAATAACGAAGAAACGGCCCACAGCCTTTTCAGGGTGCTTCGGGAATTTGACGATGAAAACACCGAAAAGATATATTCCGAGGCCTTTGATGAAAAGGGCGTCGGCGCGGCCATTATGAACAGGCTTTTAAAGGCTGCGGGCCATAAGATTATAGATTTGACCAAGGAGGACTTATGATAGCAATCGGAAGCGATCACGGCGGATATGATTTAAAAACACAGGTAATCGAACATCTTAAAGAAAGAGGATTCGAGGTCAAGGATTACGGCTGCTACGACAAAACCTCCTGCGATTACCCCATTTACGGGCGTAAGGTTGCGGAGGCAGTTGCCTCGGGCGAGTGCGACAGAGGAATCGTAATCTGCACCACCGGAATCGGTATTTCCATTACCGCAAACAAGGTTAAGGGCATTCGCTGTGCTCTTTGTTCGGACACGGTGAGCGCAAAACTCACCAGACTTCACAACGATGCCAATGTTCTTGCACTCGGAGCGGGAATTGTGGGCCCGAGCCTTGCAATAGGCATCGTAGATGCATTTTTAGCAACGTCATTCTCCGGAGAAGACAGACATGCACGGAGAATTGCGCTTATAGAAAACAACTGATCAGGAGGAATTATTATGGCAAAGGTAGTGATTATGGATCATCCGTTGATTCAGCACAAAATCGGATATATCCGCAGAAAGGATACGGGTACTAAGGATTTCAGACAGACCATTTCCGAGATTGCCCAGCTCATTTGCTACGAAGCAACACGTGATCTTGAACTTGCCGAGGTCGAAATCGAAACACCCATCTGCAAGACGACCGTCAAGGAATTAAAAGGAAAGAAGATGGCCATTATTCCCATTCTTCGTGCAGGACTCGGAATGGTAGACGGAATGCTTACTCTCATTCCCGCAGCAAAGGTCGGACACATCGGTCTTTACAGAGATCCCGACACACATGAGCCTGTTGAATATTACTGCAAGCTGCCCGCAGACTGCAACGAACGTGAAGTATTTGTTGTGGATCCCATGCTTGCTACCGGCGGTTCAAGCGTTGCGGCCATTCAGATGCTTAAGGACAAAGGATGCAAGAAGATCCACTTTATGTGTATCATTGCCGCTCCCGAAGGAATCAAGCGCATGACCGAGGCTCATCCCGATGTTGATATTTATGTGGGAGCTCTTGACGATCATCTTAACGAGCACGCTTATATCGTTCCCGGTCTCGGTGACGCAGGCGACCGCATCTTCGGAACGAAATAAATTACTGTTGCGACACAAGCGCATAGGTGCAGCAATCATGGCATTGTGAGCGATGGTCAGCCAGTCGCAGGATCTACACGGGGGATAACAAATGAAGCGAGAAGATTACATTTCATGGGACGAATATTTCATGGGAGTATCGAAACTCTCGGGTATGCGTTCCAAGGACCCAAACACTCAGGTTGGGGCCTGCATTGTCAGCAGTGACAACAAAATCCTTTCCATGGGTTATAACGGATTTCCCAAGAACTGTTCGGATGACGAATTTCCCTGGGAAAGGGAGGGTGGCATGCTGGAGACAAAGTACGCTTTTGTTACTCACAGCGAGCTTAACGCAATTCTGAACTATCGGGGCGGAAGTCTTGAAGGCGCAAAGATTTACGTTTCTTTGTTCCCCTGTAACGAATGCGCCAAGGCCATTATCCAGGCCGGGATCAAAACAATAGTTTATGACAGCGACAAATATGCCGATGCGCCCTCCACACGGGCTTCAAAGATGATGCTTGATGCCGCGGGAGTCAGATATTATCAGTATCAACGCACCGGACGCAAAGTTGAATTGGAAATGTAACCGGAGAATAAAGTGAAGCGAATTATCAAACGGTTTTTGGCCGCGTTTATCGCGGTTATCATCCTTTGGGGATCAATTCCATACCAACCGGTACACGCCGCAACCACCAAAGAAAAGCTTGAAGAGGCCAAACGTAAGCAGGAGGAAGCGAAGAAGAAGGCCGAGCAGGCCCAAAAGGAAGTCGACTCCCTTACAAATCGCAAGAACAAGCTGAACAAGGAGCTCGAAAAGCTAAAGGCGGAGCTTGACAGAATCTTTGAAAGGATCAGTTATCTGGAAGGTCTGATCGCGGAAAAAGAATCCGAGATCGAACAGACCGAAGCGGATCTGGCTGATGCAAGAGACGAGGAAGCCAAGCAGTATGAGGCCATGAAGAAACGCATACAGTTTATGTACGAGAACAGCGAGACCGTGTATCTTGACATACTCTTCCATGCAAAGACTTTTTCCGACCTCATCACCATGAGCCGAAACATGGAAAGCCTGGCGGATTACGATCGGAAGAAGTTCGAGGAATTCAAGCAGCTTCGAATATCCATCGAAGTTCTTGAAGCTAAGCTGCAAAGCGAGAAGGCCGACCTCGACGGACTGATGGTGGAGACCGAGACGGAAAAAGGCAATGTACTGGTAGTTATCGACAAGACCAACGCCAATATCGCGGAGTACAACGATCTTATCGACGAGGCCGAGCAGGTCGCTCTGGCCAAAGAAAAAGAACTTGCAGCCGCGAATAACAGCGTTGAAAAGCTAAAGAAACAGCTTGCGGAAGAAGAAAGACTTGCCCGTCTGGCAGCGAGCCTTGCATGGCGAAGTATTTCGGAAGTATCTTTTGAACCTGACGACAGATATAAACTGGCAGTTTTAATCTACTGCGAAGCCGGCGGAGAGCCTTATGAAGGGCAGATCGCCGTGGGTGCGGTGGTGATCAACAGATTGCTGAGCGGGGCCTTTCCCAACACACTTGAAGGCGTTATCCGTCAGAAATGGCAGTTCTCTCCCGTAGCCAGCGGACGATATGACCACTACTTAGCCATAGGAAAGACATCACAGAGCTGTTACAATGCCGCAGATGCCGCCATGAGCGGATATACCAATGTTTCGAATTGCCTGTTCTTCAGAACACCCATAGAGGGCTACGGAGCGAGGTATCAGATCGGCGGACACGTTTTTAAATGAATCCGATATTGCAAGATGGATTTTTCTTGCAAGTATCCTTTCATAGTTAAGAGAACATGGTGCAAATTAACTTAATAGTCTGACAATTACAACGGGGTTACGAAAATGATTAAAAAACTTACTGACAACATCAGCCGGGTCATAGTAGGGAAGGATGAGATCGTCAAATTGATGATCACGGCTATGATCTCAGGGGGACATATTCTTCTTGAGGATATGCCCGGAAGCGGAAAGACAAAACTTGCAAAGAGTCTGGCGGCATCATTGGATGCGGACTTTTCAAGGATCCAGTTTACACCCGACCTTCTTCCCACCGACATTACGGGACTTAATGTTTACAACAAAGCACAGGGCGTGTTTGAACTTCGCAAGGGACCTATCTTTGCGAACATTATCCTTGCGGACGAAATAAACCGTGCAACACCCAGAACTCAGGCGGGATTGTTGGAGAGCATGGAAGAAAGACAGGTTACGATTGACGGAGAGACCTATAAGCTTGCGGAGCCTTTCTTTGTTATCGCGACACAGAACCCTATCGAAACATCGGGAACCTTCCCACTGCCGGAAGCTCAGCTTGACCGTTTTCTCATGAAACTTTCCATGGGCGGCCTTTCCTATGACGAAGAGCTTTCCGTCATGGACAGATATATGAAGGAGGATCCCCTTTCCGAATTGAAGAGTGTCCTTACGAAAGAGGATGTTCTTTCCATGCGTGAAAGTGCGGAAAACGTTTATGTTTCCGAGGGTGTGCGCAAATACATTCTCGATATCGTCACCGCCACCAGAAAGCACGCAGGTGTTTTGGCCGGTGCGAGCACCAGAGGTACTCTTGCTTTGTTAAATGCGGCTAAAGCATATGCTTATGTAAGCGGAAGGGATTACGTTATCCCCGATGACGTGAGTGCTCTTTCTGTTCCCGTTCTTGCCCACAGACTGGTTTTGTCTCTCGGTCGGGGAAGCAGCGGAGCGGAAGCCGGAATAATACGGGATATTCTCAAAGAGACCGTAAAGCCTACAGAAAGTTTTACGGCCGGACGGGAGCGCTGATGTATGTCATTTTTCTCGCTGCTCTTTTGGGGTTACTGTATTCGCTTCAGCTTTTGATATATCGAAAGAAATGGTTTACGGGTCTTAAGGTTTCAGCTTTTTTCAGCACCGAAGAGGTTTATGAAGGAGAGGAAGCAGAACTTACCGAAACCATTGAAAATGCCAAGTGGTTACCGTTGCCCGTAGTCAAAATGAAGCTTCAGCTTTCAAGGAAGCTTCTTTTTCGTGATGCGGACAATTCCAGTGTTTCCGATTATTTTAACAGGACGGACATCTATACTATCGGTGCTTACAACAAGGTTACCAGGACCATGAAGTTTTCCTGTCCCGCAAGGGGATACTATGACTTCAACGGCGTTGATGTTGTCAGCAGTGATATTTTTTCGTCAAAGATCTTTCTGCAGAGCGTGGACAGTATCTCATATCTCTATGTCTATCCGAGACCCTATCCCTGCGAATTGCCGGAAGCCCTGTTAAATAAGATAAACGGCGATTCCCGTGCCAAAAGAAACCGTATCGAAGATCCATTCGAACTTCGCGGCATCAGGGAGTATCAGGATTTTGACGGCATGAAGAACATAAACTGGAAGGCTTCGGCAAAAACCGACGACTTTATGGTAAATGTTCACGGCTACACCACCAAACGAACCATGCGGATCTTCATAAACATGGAGAGCAATGCCCTTCTTCGCCGCGACGAATTAAACGAGCTCTGCATCAGCATGGCGGTGAAGATCGCAGAAGTATCCGCAGCGGAAGAGGTCCCGGTTTCCGTATACTGTAACGGCAAGGATGTCCTTAACGACAGCCCCGTTATCATAGGCGAGGGCAGCGGCGCAAGTCTTATCAGAAGCCTTAACAGAGCCCTTGCAAGGATAGATATGAACAAGGGAACGACGGATTTCAAAGAACTCTACGAAAGCGTTTCCGAGGAAGAGAGAAGGGATTCCTTCGATATCATTCTTTCTCCCTGCATGCAGCCTTTGTTCCAGGATTTTCTTGCGGAGCTTTCGAAAAAAGAAACCGAATTTTACTGGGTCTGTCTGGCAAAGAGCGATTCACCCTTTGCAGTCTCTGAGGAAATAAAGGACAGAACCATTGTGATCGATGCAGGGGAGGTGCTGAATGATATATCCCGTGCTTGGTAAGATCAAAGGTATTTTTGCGGTATTGATGAACTACATGGTGATCCTGACCGGCTGGATCACAGTCTGTGCCGGGCTTGAAATTAAGCTGAACGTACCGCTTCTTTGCGCATCTGTGGCAGTGCCCGTTATCTATTATGCATTCAGAAGATACGTGAAAAGTTTCATCCTGTTCGTTCTTTTGCATGTTTCACTGCCGGTTTTGTTTTTCTTTGTATCAGATTTTATCGGTCTGTCTTTGGCAGACAGGATCATGGGGGTTGTGGTATACGCGGTAATGGCGCTTGCTTCCTTCGTATGGAGGATCAGGGACGGAAAGAAAACCGACCTTCCCATCACACCCGAAATGGCCGCCATCGCTTTTGTGGTTGCCATCATAGCCATGAATTACATGAAAAGGGGTTCGACGACTCTGATTGGCGCTTTTGCCCTTTTCTATACCACGATCTACATACTGAATCTGTTCATAGTCAGCTTCCTAAAGCAGGACGACTTAAACAGGAGGCTTATTTCCAACGTTCCGTCGACTTCGATCTTAAGGTCGTCGCTTCCGGCCGTTGGGATCATGGCGGGTATTTTTCTGGCCGCAGGGGCGCTTTTGCTGGAAGGAACACTTATAAGACGGTTTCTTGATTTCCTTAAGGGGGCGGTCAAGGCCTTTTTCCGCTGGTTCTTTTCGCTGTTTCCGCAGGGCGGGGCTGCTGAAGAGATCGTGCAGGAGACGATGGAAAACAATATGCCGTCCATGATGGACATGCTTCCCCTCGAAGCAAAGGAACCTTCCCCCATAATGGTATTTTTGGAGAAGGTCTTCATGTTTGCGGTTTCCGCGGCAATAGTGGGCGGCGTAATCTTCGGAATCGCTTATCTGATAATCAAACTTGTGGCCGCCTTCAGGACCGGAAAGGGTGAGAAAACCGTTGAAGTGGGCGACGGTTTTGAAGAAGTCAGAGAAAAGATTTCACGTCGAAAGTTTGTAAAAAAGCCCGGCCGCGAAGACTTTGTTTCGTCAAACAGCAAGCGTATCAGACGCATGTATATTAAACTTGTGCAGAAAAATCCGGGCATTGCGGACAGAATCTCATATGTGACCGCAAGGGAATTTGCGGCAAGCTTCCCGGAGGAAAAGAAAGACTCGGCCGAGAAATTTGCCCTGATCTATGAAAAAGCAAGATATTCGGGAAAAGACTGCACTTCGGCGGAGGTTTCGGAAGCGAAGCGGATGCTGGGCGTTCTGTGTTGATGAGGATTTTATGACCTACGAAGAACTTATCGATAAATTTACAGGTGGAAAAATAGTCAGAGCGGTTTTATCAAAGCCCGTCAAGGACGCGTTAAAATCGGGTCTTAAGTTGCGCCCTGTTACGGTTAAAGGTAAGATTCTTTATCAGGTCACCAGCGTCATAGGGAAAAAATCCAACAATACCTACAAGGAAATACATGAAAATTACACGGCTGCCGAGCTTAAACCCCTGCTTTTATCCATGATCCCCGATATGTTTCTTCAGGGATTGTTTGAAACGGAAGACGAAGGATACACGGTCCTTGCGGGGAAGCGCGGAACCGTTACCGTTGTTAAAAACAAGACGGTAAGTGCCGTAAAAAGGGAAACCGGGCATAACAGGACCAAGAACTATCTCATTCCCGAGGATGAACCCGTGCCCATAATGGTCGAACTGGGTGTCATGAAGAAAGACGGCGGAGTCATCGCGCAGAGATACGATAAATTTAAGCAGATAAATCGGTATCTTGAATTCGTGAATGATATCCTGCCCCGTTTTGAAGGGAAAGATAAGATCACCATCATAGATTTCGGATGCGGAAAGTCATATCTTACCTTTGCCCTCTACCATTTTCTTGTTACCAAGAAAAAGATGAACGTGCACATCATCGGCCTTGATTTAAAGAGCGATGTAATTGCCGAATGCAACCGCCTTAAGAATAAATACAGGTATGATTCTCTTGAATTCATCGAGGGGGACATCGAGCACTTCGCGGGAGTTGAGAGCGTGGATATGGTCTTCAGCCTCCACGCCTGTGATACCGCCACGGATTATGCGATCTACAAGGCCGTGATCTGGGGCGCGGACGTTATCATGGCAGTTCCCTGCTGTCAGCATGAACTTAACAAAAAGATTGATTCGCCGAGCCTCAGGGGCGTTACGGACTACGGCATCTTAAAAGACAGACTGGCCGCGGTCATGACCGACGCAATGCGCGCAAATACCCTAAAGGCCATCGGATATGATACGGATATACTTGAATTTATAGATATGGAGCATACGCCGAAAAACCTTCTTATTCGGGCCGTAAAGCGCACCTCCATGAGAAAAGTCGATCCTTCGAAAGAAAGACTCCTTGAGGAAACCGCAGGAGCCGACATTACACTGGTAAGATTACTTTCGGAATCCGGCAGATTATGAAGAAAACTGTTTTAAAGGCTATAACTGCATTGGCAGTCTTTGTGGCAACGCTTTTCATTTCCGGTGCCATCATGAACCGGGGAAACGTTAACACCACAAGAACCATGTCAAGGGCAACACTTCCCGTTATATACATGAAAATAGCGGGAGAGCGTGTTAACGAGCTCTATGGTTATACATCGGATATGGATGTGGGACTGCTTCGGGAAAACA
Organism: Lachnospiraceae bacterium UBA1258; assembly: GCA_002308235.1. Lineage (GTDB taxonomy): Bacteria > Bacillota > Clostridia > Lachnospirales > Lachnospiraceae > UBA1258. The sequence goes on along the minus strand of DBVS01000065.1, from coordinate 18,211 downwards.
TCACTCCCCTGGATGATTCCAGAGGGGTTACTTTTGATATAGTCAAATTCGGGCAAAACATACAGGGGATCACCGTCAAGGTTCGAACCTCCAACGGCGACAGACTTATCGAAAACATACCCATAACCGAGTACGCCGAAGATGACTATACCATTGCCGCTTCCGTCACCTTTAAAGATCTGATCCGCGAGTATAACGAATACAGCATGCAGATCTATCTGGACCTTTCAAACGGCGACAGCGTCATGTATCATACCAAGATCATCGAGGCGCCCTCCTACTGCGGCAAGGAGAAACTTAAGTTTGTCCGGGATTTCTGGGAACTGGAAGCGTCTCTTGATACAAACGATGCTTTGAAAAGTTACATGGAGTCAAACTATCTTGGGGATAACTCCACTTTGGCCAGGGTAAATATCCACAGCTCCATGAAGCAGCTGGCTTTCGCAGGTTTAAACATCAAGCGCGAAACTCCCGTATTTACAATAAAAGAACTTGCTTCCGAAACCGGGATTTTCACGGTCGATTACATTGCAACCTTGAAAGAGAGCACCGGAGAAAAGAAGTTTTTTGTAAAGGAATATTACAGGATCAAATATACACCGAAGGAAACTTACCTTCTTGACTATCAAAGGACCATGAACCTGATCCCGGACGAAGAAAGGGACCTTATCAGAAAAGAGGACATTCTCCTGGGGATCTGCGATGAAAACATCGGGCTCATAGAAAGCGACGACGGTAATGTCCTTGCTTTTTGCGACGCCAACAGGCTTTATTCCTTTAATGTAAGCGAAAATAAGATTGCAAGACTCTTTTCCTTCTATGACAAGGACAATTTTGACGCGCGAACCGTCAGAGACGATCATTCGGTGAAGGCTCTCACCGTGGATGAGGCCGGGAATGTTTCCTTTGTGGTGTACGGCTATATGAACAGAGGGCTTTACGAAGGCAGAGTCGGGGTTGCTTTTTACAGGTACAACGGCGTTACAAACGTTGTGGAAGAGCTTTTCTTTGTGCCTTCGGACGAGTCGCCGGAAATGGTACAGAGAGACATGGAGGAACTGTCCTTCTTAAGCCGCGACGGACTGTTCTATTTCATGCTGGATAAGACCATTTATACGGTCAATGTGGAAAGCAAAGAAAGCGACATTCTGGTAAAGGATCTTAAAGAAAACAAGTACACGGTTTCCGACAATGCGACCATGATGGTATGGCAGGAGGGTGATGACGTTAACGCCTGTGAGAAACTGATGCTCATGAACCTTAACACGAAGCAGATAACCGAGATCACTGCCCCGAAGGGTCAGTATGTCAAGCCTCTGGCTTTCATGGGCGAGGATTTTGTTTACGGTTTTGCTTTCAGGGACGATGTGGTCACCGACAATACCGGGCGAACGATCTTCCCCATGTATGTGTTAAAGATCCAGAGTAAGTTCGGCGAGATCCTGAAACAATATGAATACGGCGCCGAGGATATTTACGTGACGGGCGTCAGGGTAAGCGATAACCTTCTTACCCTTAACCGCGTGAAAAAGACCGAAAAAGGCTACGTTGAAGACAGCGACGATTACATATCCAATAACCGGAAAAAAGAAGAGCAGCAGAACCGGATAAATCTCTTTTCTTTTTCAAATTATCAGACCGTTGTGAGGATCCTTTTAAAGAAGGATGTAAAGGGGAGTACGGTGGCGCTTTCCCCGAAGGAAGTCATTAAGGAAGGCACCAGAGAGATAGCACTTGAGAACACCGAAAACGACAGAGAATATTACTATGTCTATTACGGCGGTAAATTGCAGAGCATCTATACAAACCCCGCAAACGCAGTCCGGGAAGCAAACTTAAATTACGGCGTGGTCGTAAACAACAAGGGCTTCTACGTATGGTACAGGGCTAACAGGGATTTAAGAAATCAGATCATGAACCTGTCCCTTCAGGCCGCACCTGCGGAAGGCCTGAATCAGCTGGCATTTTGCCTTGATCTGGTGGCGGAATACGAGGGCGCCGTCAGAAACTCGGAATATCTGCTGGGAATCGGGAATTCGGTTACCGACGTGCTTTCCGCAGCCCTTCCCGATGCGGATGTCCTGAACTTGACAGGCTGTGAGCTTGACAGCATTCTTTACTACGTGAACAGAGACATTCCGGTGCTGGCGCTTACCCACACCGAGGATACTTATCTTGTGATCGGATATAACCAGCTTGCCATAGTGGTGTACGATCCGAAAAAGGGTACATATAAAATAGGCTTAAACGAAGCAAAGAAGCTCTTCTTCGAAAACGGGAATCAGTTTATAACCTATGTTCCGAATTCATGATTCAAATCGAATGAAATAAAAAAGCACGGCCTGTGCCGTGCTTTTCTTTTATTATATCAGTCGAGTTCACCCATCTTGTAACGGTTAACGATGCGCTGGATCCTTTCGTTGGGAATGAGAAGATCGCTGATGGATGCGTCGTGGTTAAGGGTATCGATGATGTAAGCGATATATTTGCTGAGATCGCAGCTTATGTACCATTCTCTGGAAAGAAGTTCGGGAGACTGGTAAATAAGGTTCGTGGTAAGCACTCTTGTAATGGTACCGTCCGCATAAGCCTTATCGAATCTGTCAAGTCCGCTGGTGAACAGACCGAAGGAAGCGAATACGAAGATTCTGTTTGCCTTTCTGGCCTTAAGGTTTGCGGCAACTTCCAAAACGCTTTCACCTGAGGAAATCATGTCATCGACGATGATAACATCCTTGCCGTCTACGCTGGAACCCAGGAACTCGTGAGCAACAATGGGGTTGCGTCCGTTTACGACCTTGGTGTAATCGCGGCGCTTGTAGAACATACCCATATCAAGACCGAGAACGTTGGCAAGATAGATCGCCCTGCTCATGCCGCCTTCATCGGGGCTTATGATCATCATGTGGTCCGCGTCGATCTGGAGGCCCTTAACATTCTTAAGGAGTCCCTTGATAAACTGATATGCGGGCTGAATGGTTTCAAATCCGTGAAGAGGAATTGCGTTCTGTACTCTGGGGTCATGAGCATCGAAGGTAATGATGTTGTCTACACCCATGGAAGTCATTTCCTGAAGCGCCATGGCACAGTCCAAAGATTCTCTGCTGGTACGCTTATGCTGTCTGGATTCGTAGAGGAAAGGCATGATCACGGTGATCCTTCTGGCCTTTCCGCCTACTGCGGCGATGATTCTCTTTAAATCCTGATAGTGATCGTCGGGAGACATGTGATTTTCGTGTCCGCCCATGGAGTAAGTAAGAGAGTAGTTGCAGACGTCAACCATGATATAAAGGTCGGTACCGCGAACCGATTCAAGGATCAGTCCCTTTGCTTCGCCCGATCCGAAACGGGGAACCTTCGCATCGAGTATGTAGGAAGGTCTCATATACCCGGCGAAAGCAAGGCTTTCTTTGTGCTCGCTCTCACGTTCCTCACGCCATCTGACGAGATAGGAATCGACTTTCTGTCCCAGCTCCTTGCAGCTTTCAAGGGGAATTATTCCCAGAGAACCGACGGGAATGGTTTCAAGATTTCTTTTTTCTTCACGCGGTGCCATTAAAAAAGAATCCTCTCTTTCTTTACGATAATTTCTTTAACATTCGTATGTCGGGGCCTGTCAGTTTGCAGATTGTATATGTGCTCACAAGTCTTGAGAAGATTCGGTCGGAATAGACTCCGCGAAGTTCTTCCAAGGAGAGGTTGGTGGAGATTACCGTTGATCTGCCCCGAAGGTTTCTCTCATTGATAATATGGAAAAGCCTTGATTCCACAAAGGAATTGGTAAGCTCCGTACCAAGATCGTCTATTATCAGCACGTCGCAATTATAAATATAATCAAGCTGATTGTAAAGGTCTTCTTTTGAATTGTTTCCGAATACCTCTTTGGCCACGGTCTCAAAGAAAGAAACCGCGCTGAAGTATATGACGGAGTGTCCTCTGTCCAGCATTTCCTTTGCGATACAGCCGGAAAGGAAGGACTTTCCGGTTCCCACGGTTCCGTAAAGAAGGATGTTCTTTGAGTCTTTGCCGTAGCTGTCGATCAAGTCCTTGCAGGCTTCCACGGAACGCGAAAAAAGATCGAGACTTTCACCCTTATAATAGTCGTAGGAAAGAGTATCGAAGTTGTTCTTATTGATGTATTCGATTATATTGGATTGCTCGTATAACTTTCTGAAAATGCGGTCTTTCAGACAATGGCAGCGTTCCGTGCCGATATAACCCGTATCATGACAGTCGGGACAGTCATAGATCGGATCGAGATAATCTTCGGACAGACCGGCACCCTTTAACATGGAGCGTTTCATATCCTTCAGGTCTTCAAGAAGTGCATGAAGTTCTTCGAGGATACCGTCCTCTCCTTCAAGCTGTTTCTTGGCCATATCCATGGAAATTGAAACGACAGAGTCGTCCAGTTCACGATAGCCTTCAACGTTCTTGTATACGTAATCACGGCGGGATTCTGCAATGTGGCGGTTCTTCAGCCTGATGTTTTCGTACTCTCTGGATATTTCGTCATACTGCTCGTTGGTTAAACCCATAATAGTCACCCATCCTCTGTGTGCGGGATTGTCAGTTACTTAAGAGTTTCTGCTCAAGTGCGGCAAAATCGTAATCATTTTGCTGAAACTGATTGAAGGAGTTCTTTGAGGTCTGTACCGTTTTAGATTTTTTATATGTATTGTCTGCGGCAGTTATATCGAGCTTGTCTCTGATTCCCTTCTGTTTCCAGGAGGAAAGAACCTTGTCGCAATATTCGAGGCGATGAGAGTCGGTGGCCAGGACCGTACGGTTGCAGGCCTCCTCGATTATCTCCATGGTAAAGCAATATTCCTTGCTCCATTTGGTGATGATCTCAGCCTCTTTGACTGTCGGAACGCTGTTTCTTCCAAGGAGCTTCATTACAGTGTAAACGCTCTTGTCAAAGGAACTTCTGACGTATGCCTTGGCCTGTCTGACGGTGGTGATGCCGTTCTCGGCCCAGTCGATGGCGACTTTTCTGATATAGGCAAAGGATTTTTTATCCTTGCTGATGCAATATTGAAGCAGATAATCCACAAGCTCGCAGGTAAAGGAAAGTTCGGTCCTGATAAAGTAGAGTGTCTCGATGTCCGAATGAGCGAGCTGTCTGTTTAAGTAGGTCTCTGCAATAAAAAGAAGCTGTCCGGTTTCGGGATTATCCTTGAAGTTTTTAAGTTCATCGCGGGAGTAGGTGCGATTTACCGACCAGTCGTTTACCGGAACAAGAACCCTTTCGGGAGCGATAACCCTCTCGGGGGTAACTACCCTCTCGGGCGCAACACTCTTTTCGGCAGATTCCGGGGAGAGCTTGATGGGAACGATGGGAGCGGGTTGCCTTTCGGGAATCCTGGAGCAGCCCTCGGGATCCGTAAGCCGAATGCCCGTCAGGGTGGGTCCGTCGTATTCGAGAGAAAGAAGGCGTTTCTTTTCCCAGTATTTAAGCGAGCGTAAGATATCCTTTTCGGTATGATTGAACTTGTCTGCCATGTCGGAAATATCGGTTTCCCTGTTGGCGCTCATCATCCGAATCAGATAAAGATAAACCTTTATTTGTGCATCGTTGGCATCGATCATATACTCATCGATAAAACGATTGCATATGGCGGTGCACTCCGAATAATTATCCTTATAGATTGTCAACGAACTCATACTGTCTCTCACCTGTTTTTGGACCGTGGGCCCATTTTGCGTAAATTTATGGGGAAAACCTTGGGCTCTCCGAATAAATTCAAGCAAGAAGGATTGTAGCATGAAAAGGGATAAAATCAAATAGGAAAAATTCACGAAAAGCCAGCAACCACAAGGCTTTCAGGGAATTTGTGGACATTGTGGAAAAGGTGGATTTCCCACTTCGAAGAAGGGTCGATATATCGTATTTTTGGGAAAAAATAATCCACAAGTTTTGAAGGCCGAAAATCCTTCAAAATTTGTGGATAATGTGGATAACTATTTTGCGGTAAGACTATCTGCGATGTTTACGACATTTCCGGCACCCATGGTTATCAACAAATCATTTTTCGTGCAATTTGTCTTAAGGCAGTTTTCGATTTCTTTAAAATCTTTTATGTACCGGATGTCGGCTCCGAGTTTCTTTATCTCCTCATAGAGATTAACCGAGTTGCAGCCGTAGATATCCTCTTCTCGTGCGGGATACACATCCGTAAGGATGATGTGATCAGCCATGGAAAGCGCCTCCGCAAACTCATGAAGAAAGGCCTTCGTACGGGTGTAGGTATGGGGCTGAAAAACAACCCAGAGATCGTGGTGGGGCAGGTTTCTTGCGGCGGTAAGGGTTGCTTTTATTTCCGAAGGATGATGTGCAAAATCGTCGATAATAAGTGCGCCGTTAAGCTCCCCGCGCTTTTCGAAACGTCTCTTGGAACCGGAGCAGTTTTTAAGGGCATCCGCAATAACTTCGTGAGATATTCCGAGTCTCCTCGCGGCGGCTATGGCGGCAAGGGAATTTGAAACATTGTGGCGTCCGGTAAGGGCCAGAGTTACGGGAAAACTTACGCCCGTTGCTTTTTCGTGACAGATAAAGGAAGGGTGGCCCTCATTATCATAAGTTACGGAGTCGGCATAATAATCAAAAGCCGGATCGAAGCCGTAGGTAAGGAGGCTTCCCTTTAAGTTTCCGGTGATCTCTCCGGGGTTTGAGATCTCTCCGTTCATGACAAGAGTACCGTCAGAAGGAAGTAACTC
>DBVS01000065.1:1111-11397 GCA_002308235.1 Lachnospiraceae bacterium UBA1258 | reverse complement strand
CTGTTGGTATATTCGCAGGCTTCGAATACGAAGTATTCTCTGCCGCCGTCTCTTGCGGTGGAACCGATGGAAGGAAGCACGCCCCCCAAAGAAAGGGTGGGATCGAGGCCTGCAGCCATGATGATCTCGGAGATCATGCCGGTGGTGCTGGTCTTACCGTGGGTTCCGCTGATTCCGATGGGAGTTCCGTAGTTTTGCATGAGCTTTCCGAGGAATTCCGCGCGGGTTACTGCAGGAATACCCCTTTTTGCGGCATCGACTCTGTCGGGATTGTCTTCCTTTATGGCAGCGTTGTAAACCACCAGGTCTTCCGTTCCGTCAAGGTGGGAAACCTTTTGGCCGATATGGACGCGGGCACCCTCCGCAACGAGTCTTTCGGTGTTGGCGCTCTGCCGCTCATCCGATCCGGACACCGTAAAACCTTTGTCGAGGATGATGGAAGCAAGGCTTGACATGTTGGCGCCGCCTATCCCTATGAAATATACATGAACGGGTTTGGAAAAATCTATTTTCATAATGTAAACAATTCTTCTTTCGGAGCGTTCTCGGAACGCAGTTTTTCTTTATTATAGCGCAATAACTCAAAATTTCAATTTTTCAGAAAAATCACATAAAAATCTGTAAAATTCATTGCGAAAAAGCAAGTTATGGAGTAAACTTAATATGCGGGCCGTTCCGTGCTTTTCCTGCATGCGGGCACCGTAAGATGCATTACGAATATAGGAGACCAGCCATGATTAAGAAGGAAATGATAGCAATGCTTCTTGCCGGCGGTCAGGGAAGCCGTTTGGGCGTATTAACGGCCAAGATGGCTAAGCCTGCCGTTTCTTTTGGCGGAAAATACAGAATCATCGATTTTCCTCTTTCCAACTGTATCAATTCGGGAATCGATACAGTAGGCGTTCTTACCCAGTACCAGCCTTTAAAACTCAATACTCATATCGGTATCGGAATACCGTGGGACCTTGACCGAAACATCGGCGGCGTCACAGTCCTTCCGCCCTATGAAAAGAGCGAAAACAGCGAATGGTATACGGGTACCGCGAATGCAATCTACCAGAATCTGGATTACATGGAGACATATAATCCGGACTACGTTCTTATTCTTTCCGGTGACCATATTTATAAGATGGATTATGAGGTCATGCTTGACTTCCACAAGGCTCGCAATGCCGAAGTCAGCATAGCCGTTATGCCTGTGCCCATCGAGGAAGCCAAACGTTTCGGTATCATGATCACCGACGAAAGCGGAAGAATAACCGAATTCGAAGAAAAACCCGAGAATCCCAGAAGCAATCTGGCATCCATGGGTATCTATATTTTCAACTGGAAGACCCTGAAGGAAGCGCTTATAGCAAAGGCTGAACAGCCGGCGCTTGACTTCGGAAAACATATCATCCCTTACTGCCACGAAAAGGGCGCACCTCTCTATGCCTATGAATTCAACGGCTACTGGAAGGACGTGGGAACCCTTGCTTCGTACTGGCAGGCAAACATGGAGCTCATCGACATAGTTCCGGAATTCAACCTCTACGAGGAATACTGGAAGATCTATACCAAGAGCGAAATCCTTCCGCCCCAGTACATGTCCTCTGACAGTGTGCTTGAAAGAAGTATAGTGGGCGAAGGAAGCGAGATTTACGGAAAGGTCTATAACTCCGTGATCGGATGCGGCGTGGTGATCGGAAAGAACGCGGTGATCCGCGATTCCATCATCATGAACGCGGTTACCGTCGGCGAGGGTGCAAGCTGTAACAAAGCAATAATCGCCGAAGGAGCGAAGATCGGCGGAGGAGCGGTTCTCGGTGAAGGTGACGAAATCGAGAACGAGACCGATCCTCACATTTACAATTCGGGACTTGTGACTATCGGTGAAAAGACCGTTGTGCCCCCGGGAGTCAGAATCGGAAAGAACACGGTTATACTTGGAAATACTACCGCTGAAGATTATCAGGAAGGCGTACTCGGAAGCGGATCCACTTTGATAAAGGCGGGTGAATGAGTATGAGAGCGATAGGTATAATTCTGGCCGGCGGAAACAGTCACAGGATGAAGGAACTGGTTGCAAAGCGTGCGGTTCCCGCAATGCCCATAGCCGGAAGCTACAGAAGTATCGACTTTGTCTTGAGTAATATGTCCAACTCTCACATTCAGAAGGTTGGCGTGCTTACACAGTACAATGCGCAGAGTCTTAACGAACATTTGAGTTCATCAAAATGGTGGGACTTCGGACGTAAACAGGGAGGTCTGTTTGTATTCACTCCCGCCGTTACCGCAGAGAATAACTTCTGGTACAGAGGAACTGCGGATGCGATTTATCAGAACCTTTCCTTCCTTAAGAGTTCTCACGAGCCTTACGTGGTAATGGCTTCCGCGGATTGCATTTACAAACTTGATTTTAACAAGGTCCTTGAGTACCACATCGACAAGAAAGCCGATATCACCGTGGTTTGCAAGGATGCGGACGACATAAAGGACATCGACAGATTCGGAACGGTCAAGATGGACGAAAATTACCGCATCACCGAATTTGAGGAAAAGCCCATTGTGGCTAAGGCCTCCACTATCTCCTGCGGTATCTACATCATCAGAAGGCGTGCTTTGATCGAGATGGTTGAAAAGTCCGCCAGCGAAGACCGCTACGATTTCGTTCGCGACATCCTTATCAGATTTAAGGACATAAAGAAAATCTACGGATATAAGATAAAGACCTACTGGCGAAATATCGCAAGCGTCGAGGATTATTTTTCCACGAACATGGATTTCCTTCGTAAAGAGATCCGCGATTATTTCTTCAGAGAGTATCCCGATATTTACTCGAAGGTTGACGATTTACCGCCCGCAAAGTACAATATGGGAGCACAGGTAAGGAACAGCCTTGTGGCGAGCGGAACCATCATAAACGGCACTGTGGAGGATTCTGTTATATTCAAGGATACTTACATTGGCAACAACTGTTACATCAAGAACTCCATAATTCTTAATGATGTCTATATCGGTGATAACACTCATATCGAGAACTGTATCGTGGAAAGCCACGACACGATACGTGCCAATTCTTATCACAAGGGTGAAGACGGAATCAAGATTGTGGTGGAGGAGAGTGACAGATACATACTTTAGTGCATTCAAAGGGGGAATGACATTATGAATATTAACGACATCAGGATCCGTAAGATTGACAAAGAAGGTAAACTTCGCGCAGTTGCCTCCATCACCATTGACGGCGTGTTCGTGGTACACGACATCAAGATCATTGAAGGCGACAAGGGCTTGTTCATCGCAATGCCCAGCAAGAAAGGCCTTGACGGAGAGTACAGAGACATCGCTCATCCCATCGATCAGGCTACGCGAGAGATGCTTTCGTCGATGATTCTTGAAGCCTACGACAAACAGCAATCGGAATAAAAGAAAGAACGGACAAAGGGGGGCGCGTTTTCGCACCCCTCTTGATTTGAGGAAGAAAAAGTGATCATTATCGCGGGGCTCGGCAATCCGGGCAAAGAATATGCGGGTACCAGACATAACGCCGGCTTTACGGTGCTTGACAGACTGGCAGAAAAATACGGGATAAACGTTTCGGAAAAGAAGCACAAGGGACTTATCGGAAAGGGCACCATCGAGGGAAACAAAGTGGTGCTTTTAAAGCCGCAGACCTATATGAACTTAAGCGGCGAGAGTATCAGGGAAGCCGTGGATTATTACAAGATCGATCCCGAGGAGGAGCTTATCGTGATATATGACGACATTTCCCTTTCTCCCGGAGACATCAGGGTCAGAAAACGCGGAAGTGCCGGCGGACATAACGGCATGAAGAACATAATCGCGATGCTGGGTACTCAGGACTACACCAGGATCCGCGTCGGCATCGGTGAAAAGCCCGCCCGCATGGATCTTAAGGACTGGGTTTTGGGACACTTCGCAGGTGAAGACGCAGAAGCCGTTGAAAACGCGACAAAAGAAGCGGTGGCGGCTGTCGAGACCGTACTTTGTGCAGGCGCGGACGAAGCAATGAACAGATACAATCACAAGGTTAAGAACGAATGAGAGCTTTGACGGGGCCTCTTTGCGAAACCGCAAACTATGAAGAGGCCGTGAAAAATCTTAAAAACAGAAAATGTGTCGGTGTGACCGGATGCGTGGATTCCCAAAAGTGGAATCTCGCTTTTTCTTTTGCGGAAGATTATTCCGACAGGATAATCGTTACCTACAGCGATCAGCGTGCCCGTGAAATCTACGAAGATTATCGGATGTACGATAAAAACGTGCGTCTTTTTCCGGCAAAAGATGCCATATTCTATCAGGCGGACGTGCACGGAAACAAGATCACGAGAGACAGGATAAGCTGCTACAAACGGCTTATCATGGGACTTCCCTGCACTCTTATCACCACTTTCGGCGGCCTTATGAACGCCCAGGCGGGGATCGAGCTTTTAAAACAAAGGACCGTAAGACTATCCGTGGGGCAGACTGTGGAACTTTCGGAGATCTCTTCGATGCTTTGTACCCTCGGGTATGAAAAGACTTACAGAGTCGAAGAGGGCGGACAGTTCGGAATCCGCGGCGGTATCATCGACGTTTTTGATTTTACCGAGACAAATCCTTACAGGATCGAGCTTTGGGGGGATGAGGTCACTTCCATCAGGAGCTTTGACGCAGAAAGCCAGAGGTCTGTCGAGCGTCTTGAAAGCATAAGCATTTATCCTGCCTGCGAGCTCCCTCTTTCCGAGGATGAGCTTCTTTCGGGACTTAAAAAGATCGTTTCGGAAACGGATAAGGCCGTGAAGGTCTTTTACGACAAAGGAAAGCCCGAGGAGGCCCACAGACTTAAGACCCGCACCGAGGAGATAAAGGAGCAGATAACCGAGCTTCCCTGGACCTTTAACGCCGACAGTTACATCAAATATTTCTGCGACGAACTTCTGTCCGTGGCCGACTATTTTAAGGACGGACTCTTTATTCTTGATGAACCCCAGAGAATATCGGAACACGCCGATGCGGTGGAACTTGAGTTCAATGAAAGCATGAAGGCGCGCTTGGAGCAGGGATATATCCTTGCGGGGCAGACGCACATTCTTTTTCAGAAGGAAGAGGTCCTGGCGAAGATGAGTTCATCTTCCGTGCTTTTGGTAAGCGCCATGCAGACAAAGGGCTTTAAGATAAAGCCTGCCTTTACCTTTGACGCGGGAGCCAGGAGTATTCCCTCATACAACAACAGTTTCACGGATTTGGTCCGGGATCTTAAAAACTATAAAAAACGCGGCTTCAGGGTGCTGATCCTTTCGGGGTCCAAAACAAGAGCGGAGCGCCTTGCATCCGACCTTCGGGACAATGAGGTGGAGGCTTTCTTTTCCGAGGACAGGGATCATAACCTGATTTTCGGAGAGGTCATGACCATGTTTGGCCGTGTTTTAAAGGGCTTTGAGTATCCGGAACTCCGCTTTGCGGTAATATCCGAGAGCGACATTTTCGGTACCGTCAAAAAGAAGACCAAGAAGAAATACGAGCGCGAAGGCAAGCGCATTCAGGACTTTAACGACCTTCACGTGGGGGATTACGTGGTTCACGAAAGCCACGGAATCGGCATATATAAGGGAATCGAGAAGGTTGAAGTAGATAAGGTTTCCAAGGATTACATGCGTATCGAGTACAAGGACGGGGGCGTTTTGTTCGTGCCCGCCACGAGCCTTGACGCCATCATGAAATATGCAAGCGCCGATGCCAGACGGCCGAAGATCAATAAGCTTGGCGGAGGAGAGTGGAGCAAAACCACATCAAGAGTCAAGACCGCCGTTGATGAGATCGCAAAGGAACTTGTTGAACTGTACGCCAAACGGCGGGAAAAATCGGGCTTTGTTTTTTCGAAGGACACCGTATGGCAGCAGGAATTTGAGGAGCTCTTCCCCTACGAAGAGACCGAGGACCAGACCGCAGCCATCGAGGCCACGAAAAGCGACATGGAAAGCCCGAAGATCATGGACAGACTTATCTGCGGCGACGTGGGCTTCGGTAAGACGGAAGTGGCCATCCGTGCGGCTTTCAAGGCCATTCAGGACGGGAAACAGGTAGCTTTCTTGGTGCCCACCACCATTCTTGCCCAGCAGCATTTCAATACCTTTACCGAGCGAATGAAGGAATTCCCGGTTAAGGTCAGGCTCTTAAGCCGCTTTGTCTCGAAAAAAGAGCAGGCTGCCACCGTGACGGAGCTTAAAAACGGGCTTTGCGATATCGTCATCGGAACGCACCGGTTGCTTTCCGCGGACGTGAATTTCAAGGACCTGGGCCTTCTTATCATTGATGAGGAGCAGCGCTTCGGTGTTGCAAACAAAGAAAAGATCAAGCAGATCAAGTCGGATGTGGATGTGCTGACTCTTACGGCCACGCCCATTCCAAGGACCCTTCACATGAGTCTTGTCGGGATAAGAGACATGAGTTTGCTGGAGGAAGCGCCCGGAGACCGCCTTCCCATACAGACCTATGTCATGGAATATAACGAAGAAATGGTCAGAGAGGCCATAGTCCGCGAACTTTCCAGGAACGGACAGGTTTACTATGTCTATAATCACGTTTCAAATATTGCGGATATGGCGGGGAAACTTCAGGCTCTCCTTCCCGATGCCACGGTTGCTTTTGCCCACGGACAGATGAAGGAATCTGAGCTTGAACGGATCATGTACGATTTTATCAGGGGCGATATCGATGTGCTTGTTTCCACCACCATCGTGGAGACCGGTATCGACATTCCGAACGTAAACACCATTATCGTACATGATTCGGATAAAATGGGGCTTTCGCAGCTTTATCAGTTAAGGGGCCGTGTGGGAAGATCGAACCGCACCGCCTACGCGTTCCTTATGTATAAAAGGGACAGGATCCTTGAGGAAGTGGCGGAAAAGAGACTTCAGACCATCAGGGAATTTACGGACCTGGGAAGCGGCTACAAGATTGCCATGAAGGACCTTGAAATAAGAGGCGCCGGAAACGTGCTCGGTATGAGCCAGCACGGACACATGGCGGAAGTCGGATATGACCTTTACTGTAAGATGCTTAACAAAGCAGTGCTTACCATGAAGGGTGAGGATGTGGCCGAGGATTTTGTTACCACCGTCGATCTGAACGTGGATGCTTTCATTCCCGAAGAATATATTTTGAACGAACTTCAGAAGCTGGATGTTTATAAGAGGATCGCCGCCATCTCAAGTGATGCGGAGGCAGCAGACATGCGGGACGAACTTAAGGACCGTTTCGGGGCGGTGCCTGCGGCCTGCGAGCACCTTATCAGAATCTCTCTTATCAGGATAAAGGCGCATAAACTCTATGTTACGGACATAAAGGGCGTGAACGGAAAAGTTACGGTCATTTTCAGACCCGATGCAAGGATCAATACTGGTAATATCGATGTACTGCTCCGCCGCCATATAAAGAAACTGGTCTTCCATGCCCAGGGGTCGCCGGAATTCGTCTACACCTACAGACCTGTGGGCGAAGTGATGCAGGATGAACGGCTGCTTCTTGAAACTGCGGAAGCGCTTATCGCAGAGATGGAGGAGCTGCTTGCAACTTAGTTGAATGATTCGGCGCGTTATAATATCTGGATTATTGCTTGCCGTGGGTACGGATAAAATGATTATCCCCTATATTGTCGCGTATAAATGCAATCTTTCGACGCAAACGCAACCCACTCCGCTCAACCACACGCCAACCTCGACTAGGCGACTTCGGTGTTCGCGTGGAAGCGCAGCTCAAACCTCTTTCGCCAAATCTCGGTAAGCGTCCGTTTTCTCTGCATTCCATGTTGCAAGTGTTTGCTTTCGAAAGACCGCATTTAACGCTCGAAATTGAGGCGCGGAAGTAATAGTTTTTCGAGAGAACCTCCACAGCGCCGGCGCTTAGCGAGGTTCTTTCGAGCTTAGCGTCCGCTGCAGCGAGGACAGAGCGAGAGCGTTTCTCGAGAAAAAGCTATTATTCCGCGCCTCAGTATACAGAAGGGCTGCAGTTTCGGAAGCGAACAGCTTAACATGAAACGGGAGTGGGTTGCGTTTGCGACGGAAGGCGGGTGCTTCTGCGTCCGAAAGCCGTAATGAAGCGGTAAGAGCGCCGTATCCTCTGCAACTATTCGTTAATCAAAAAATTATATAGTAGATTTTGGTATTTTGTATTGTGAATTGCGCGAAAAGTTGATAGAATTGTCTGCGGAGACTTGGGGATTTTCAGGTGACGCGACAGTCACGGACGAGGATGGTGCAGTCGATGAAAAACGACTTATCTAAGATATTCAAACATCTTACTCTGCTGACGCAGCTCGGCCTTTCGCTGATAATGCCCCTTCTCATGTGTCTTGCTTTCTGCTGGTTTTTGACATATAAGTTCGGGGTCGGGGTCTGGGTATATATACTCGGATTCTTTTTCGGGCTCGGCGCGTCCTTCATGACCGCATACAAATTCTATATGTCACAAACCCGTAAAAATAAAGGCGATAAGAAAAAAGTGTCTTTCAACAGACACAATTGATTCGGAGGCATTTTAATGGGAAAAGAACCCTTTAAGATACAGCCGGCCGTTAAGAAAGAAACCCTGCACATTGTTTTGTACACGGGAATCGGTGTCATACTTATGTGGGCAGTTCTGTATGTCCTTGCAAAATTCGTGATGCCGGAAACCGTTCCCTTTGATTACAGAGTGATCCTCGGTGGTGTCGGCGGACTCATCGTCGCAGTACTTAACTTCTTTCTTATGGCAGTCACCGTGCAGAAGATAGCAGCCACGGATGACGAGAAGAGAGCAGCTTCTTTAATGAAGGCAAGCTTCAGCCAGAGAATGCTTCTTCAGGTGCTGTGGTTAATAGCAGCGATAGTCGCACCGTGCTTTTACTGGATCGCGGGTATCGCACCCCTTCTTTTTCCGAGTTTCGGAATAAAGATCGCGGGTATTTTCAAATCTAAAAAGAATTCCAAAGGACAGGAGGTGGACGCAGAGCAAAATGGAGATTAACATTCTCGGACCTAAAGTCTATTACACTCTTCCTTTTGATATTCCGGTGCTTGGCAGGATTCAGATAAGCGAGACCATGGTGGTAAGCTGGATCGTAATGGCCGTGATCACCGGTCTTTGCATCTGGCTGACGCATAATCTGAAGGTTGAGAACATTACAAAGAGACAGGCCTTTGCCGAGATGCTCGTTGAGGCGGCAGACAAGTTCGTCATCGGAAACATGGGCGAAAAATTCAAGTACATGGTTCCCTTTGTAGCGGCATTGTTCTCGACGAGTTTGGTGTCAAACCTCATAAGCCTTACGGGACTTCGAAGTCCTACGGCGGATCTTAGTACAGAGGCTGCGTGGGCGATCGTGGTATTCACCATGATAACCGCCCAAAAGATAAAGACAAGCGGTGTCGGAGGTTACTTAAAAGGTTTTACGACTCCCATCGCGGTCATGACTCCGTTCAACGTTCTTTCGGAACTTGCTACACCGATAAGCTTGGCTTGCCGTCACTTCGGTAACATTTTATCGGGTATAGTAATCAACGGACTTATCTATGCGGCACTTGCGGTTGCAAGCAAGGCATTGCTCGGACTCATTCCCGGAGCAGTAGGAAAGTTCCTTTCGTGCATACCGATCCTGGATGTCGGATTACCTGCGATACTGTCGGTATACTTCGACTGGTTCACGGGTGTTATGCAGGCATACATCTTCTGTATGTTGACCGTAATGTATATCGCCAATGCGGCGGAAGAATGATTAAGTAAATAAAGAAACAGTTTTTTTAAAACAGGAGGAAACAGTTATGGATTATTCAGTACTTGCAAAAGGTATAGCTCTTGCAGGATGCGCAATCGGTGCAGGTCTTGCACTTATCGCAGGTATCGGCCCCGGTATCGGTGAAGGTAATGCGGTTTCAAAGGCTTTGGAAGCAATCGGCCGTCAGCCCGAATGTAAGGGTGATGTAACATCAACAATGTTACTTGGTTGTGCGATCGCAGAGACAACAGGTATTTACGGTTTCGTTACCGGTCTTTTGCTTATATTCGTTGCACCCGGTATGTTCATGAGACATCTCGGATAATTATTGAAACATCACTAAGAACAGGAGGTTATGAAGAGTGGCAGAACATCAGGAACTGATAAATGCCATGCTTTCGATAACGAATGTGCTTCTCACCGCAGGTGAAGAAACTCCCCGTTATCAGGAGCTGGTAACACTCGTACCATGGAACTTCATAGCGCAGATATTAAACCTTTTTCTTCAGATGTTTCTGATCAAGAAGTTTCTTTTTAAGCCCATCCG
>DBVS01000065.1:0-1085 GCA_002308235.1 Lachnospiraceae bacterium UBA1258 | reverse complement strand
GTAAAGGCTAAAGAAGAAGCATTGGCAATGAAAGCCGAATATGAGCAGAACATGCTTGAGGCACGCGATAAGGCCAACGCAATACTTGCCGACGCAACAAAGACCGCTTCGGCAAAGAGCGACGAGATCTTAAAAGAGGCTTCCGCAAACGCTGTTGCCATCAAGGCAAAAGCCGAGAAGGATATCGAACAGGAGAAGCGCAAAGCGGTTAACGAGCTCAAAGAAGAGATCGGCGGCATGGCAATGGAAATTGCCGGCAAGGTTATCGAGCGTGAGATCAACGAAGAAGACCATAATAAGCTGATAAATGAGTTTATTGAAAAAGTAGGAGAGGCGTGATCATGACAGAACGTGCCGGAGTATACGGTGGCAGTCTGTACGATCTTGCCGCCGAGGAAGGTTTAACGGCATCTGTAAAAGAGCAGATGCTTCAGATCAGGGATATCTTCAGAGAGAACCCCGATTACTTGAAACTCTTAAACGAACCTGCCATTAAAAAGACCGAGCGTACGAAGCTTATCGATGAGGCCTTTGGAGACGGTATTGAGCCCTATCTTAAGAACTTTTTGAAGCTTTTATGCGAAAAAGGTATTTTTAACGAATACGAAGGTTGTTTGGAAGAGTTCATAAAGCGCTTCAATGCGGACAACAATATCTGCGATGCTTATGTTACGAGTGCCGTTTCGTTAAACGACGGACAGCTTAAAGCACTTAAGGCAAAACTCGAAGCGTCTACAGGGAAGACGGTAAACATCATCTCAAAGGTGGATGCATCGGTGCTTGCGGGCATCAAGGTAGAGATTGAAGGAAAGCAGTTGGATGGTACGGTAGCAACCCGTATGTCGGACATTTCCGCAAGTATAAACAATACGATTATATAAGGATGGATGGATTATGCAATTAAAACCCGAAGAAATATCCAAGGTCATCCGCAGTCAGATCAAATATTACGAAAACACCATAAAGCAAAACGAGACCGGAACGATACTTAACGTAGGTGACGGTATCGCAAGAGCGGGCGGCTTGCTTAACGTAATGGCCGGCGAGCTTCTTGAGTTCGAAGACGGAAGCTTCGGTATGGCTCA
>DBVS01000007.1:2001-5093 GCA_002308235.1 Lachnospiraceae bacterium UBA1258 | reverse complement strand
GGAAGCATAACTTCGGTAGGCATTCTGGTTGCAATCAATGACTGATGTGCATCACGCAGAACGGTTTCGGTTATGCCTATGGGTTTTTTAACGATTTCTGCCATTGTTTTTCTCCTTGTAAATGATTAATTATATATACTCTTTTAAGCGATGAACTCCCAGATGCTTCGCATCTGCTTCGTCGCGCTATGCGCGCTATACAGCTTGTCGCAACCGCCCGGCTTCATGCAAGCATGGCCGGTCGTTTCCGCCAATCTGTGCATCGCTTAAAAGACCCCGAATATGGCCATAAAGGTTCCGGCTGCGACTGCAGTACCGATAACGCCGGCTACGTTGGGTCCCATTGCATGCATGAGAAGGAAGTTGGTAGGATCTGCCTCTGCGCCCACTTTTTGAGAAACACGGGCTGCCATGGGAACCGCGGATACACCTGCGGAACCGATAAGAGGATTAACCTTGCCTCCTGTCAGAACACACATAAGTTTTCCGAAGAGAACACCTGCCGCAGTACCGAATGCAAATGCAATAAGTCCGAGAGCAACGATCTTTAACGTGGAAAGGTTAAGGAATGCCTCTGCACTGGTGGTTGCTCCTACGGAGGTACCGAGGAGAATTACAACGATATACATAAGTGCGTTTGAAGCGGTCTCTGTAAGCTGTCTTACAACACCCGACTCTCTGAAGAGGTTACCGAGCATCAGCATACCTACAAGGGGTGCTGTGGTGGGAAGAATCATACATACCACGATGGTAACGATAATCGGGAAAAGAATCTTCTCAAGCTTGGATACGGGTCTTAACTGCGCCATCTTAATCTTACGTTCCTTTTCGGTGGTAAGAAGTTTCATGATGGGGGGCTGTATAATGGGTACAAGGGACATGTAGGAATATGCGGCAACCGCGATGGGTCCCAATAAGTTCGTCTGTCCCAGTTTTCCTGCAAGGAAAATGGATGTAGGGCCGTCCGCACCGCCGATGATGGAGATTGCGGCTGCAGCCTTGTCGTTAAAGCCAAGGGCGATAGCTCCGAAGTAAGCTGCGAAAATACCGAACTGAGCAGCAGCTCCGAGAAGGAAGCTCTTGGGGTTGGCAATCAGGGGACCGAAGTCCGTCATGGCACCTACGCCCATGAAAATAAGCGAAGGCATGATTGCCCATTCATCAAGTACATAGAAGTAATATAATAACCCGCCTGCGGAACCGTCCGTTCCGGGAGGTGCGATAATGTCGGGATAGATGTTAACAAGTAACATACCGAACGCTATCGGCAGCAAAAGAAGCGGTTCAAACTCCTTTGCAATTGCGAGGTAAAGGAAAAAGCACGCAACCGCGATCATAAGGTAGTTTCCCCAGGTAAGGTTAAAAAATGCCGTCTGATGTACCAGGTTGTCAAAAGTTTCAGCTATATAAGCCATAATTGTTCCTCCTGGAATTTATCAAATCTTTTACTTTAAGGTTGCAAGTAATGCGCCGGATTCTACGGTGTCGCCAACATTTACGTTGATGCTTGCAACTGTGCCGTCAGCGGGTGCAACTACGGGGATTTCCATCTTCATTGCTTCAAGAATGATGACTGCATCACCCTTCTTAACCGATGCGCCGACCTGCTTTTCGATCTTAAAGATCTTACCTGCTGCGCCTGCTTCTACTTTAATGGAACCTGCTGCGCCTGATGCAGCGGGAGCTGCGGGAGCTGCCTTGGGTGCTGCTTTGGGAGCTGCCTTGGGTGCTGCTGCGGGAGCTGCTGCGCCTGTTCCTTCTTCAACCGTTACATCGTATGCGGTTCCGTTAACTGTGATTGTATAATTCTTCATGTTTATCTCCTCCTGTTTACCTTTCTGATGGATCTTACAACAAAACCGTCCGATGAGCCGGCGCCTTCATATGCGCAGATGGCAGCGGTGATAACCGCAACAAGCTCGGTATCGTCCGAAAGTTCTTCTGCTTCTTCGGGAGCGGGGCTTGGATTGTTGACGGGTTTATTAATTTCGGGCTTCTTTCTGTCCTTCCTGTTAAATACAGTGAAGGTGCTGATGATCAGGCATATAAGAATAAGTACGATAAATACGGAGCCCATACCGAGAAGGGTATTAAGACCCGCGGTACCCATCTGCTTGCCTGCCGCGCGCATCTTCTGTCCGAAGGATGTGTTTGCGGTTGCATCGCCCTTTTTCATTCTCATAAAAATATCATTGGAGAATGTAAATACTACCTGACCTTTACATTCGGGACCCGACATGTGATAGGTCACAAGGATTTCTTTTCCGACAACCTTGGTGGTGCTGCCTTCGATCTTGACTTCCGTAGCATTTACGTCCCCACCTTCGGGGGTCATGTCGGAAACCATCTGGCCGTAGGAGGTAGTCAATCCTTCGTAAACTCCGAGTTCAAGTTCGCAGCCCGTTCCCATCTGGCTCATGAACATTTCGAACATTGCTTTGGATTCTTCTTTGTTCATGCCTTCGGTGACATTGGTGATCGTATCACGGCCTGTCATCATAAGGTTCAAGGCAGCTCTGGAAATTGATTCGCAGTTTGTGATTTTTGTTGTCTGCAGCTCGCTGTACTGTGTTTCTTCGCCGCAGGCCGTAAGTCCGAGGGCCAAAGCGAAGGCACACAACAGTGTGGCAAATTTCTTTTTCATACGCATTTCACCCTTCCGTTTATACTGTACCGTGTTTCTTTGCGGGTTGATCCTCAAACTTGGTGTAAAGCATCTCAAAAGCACCGATAACGTACTTTCTGGTATCGGCGGGATTAACGATCTGATCTACATATCCTCTCTTTGCGGCACTTACAACATTGTTCTGAAGCTTAGCATACTCTGCTGCTTTTTCATCGATAACTTCTGCAGCTTCGCCGTCGTACATGATCTTGGCAGCAAGCTTTGCATCCATGGTTCCGATCTCGGCATTGGGCCAGGCAATGGTAACATCGCAGCCGATCGCTTTAGAGTTCATAACGGTATAAGCGCTTCCGAAAGCCTTGCCCACAACTACGTTTACCTTCGGTACGGTAGCGTTTGCAAATGCATAGGTAAGCTTTGCGGCAGCCTTGGCCATTTTCTTCTCTGCTTCAACGGTAGCCTTGAA
>DBVS01000007.1:1249-1935 GCA_002308235.1 Lachnospiraceae bacterium UBA1258 | reverse complement strand
ACGGTATCGAACTTTTCTTTAACCTTGCCGTCCTCTCCGTAAACTTCGCTTCTGTTGGCAACAACGCCTACGGTAGCTCCGTTTAAGCGGATGAAACCGGTAACCATGCTCTTTGCATGCTCACCCTTGATCTCTACGAAATTGTTGTCATCGGCGATCTGGGAAACAAGGATCGCGGTATCGCCCACACATCCTTCGATGCCTTCGCAGGCTCTGTTAAGATCGTCGGTAACATCTATTGCTTCGGCTTCCGAATCGTTGTTGGAAGGAAGCATGGTAATAAGCTCTCTCATCTGGCTGAGGAT
Organism: Lachnospiraceae bacterium UBA1258; assembly: GCA_002308235.1. Classification (GTDB taxonomy): domain Bacteria; phylum Bacillota; class Clostridia; order Lachnospirales; family Lachnospiraceae; genus UBA1258. Next base: position 1,630 of record DBVS01000007.1, on the reverse strand, counting down.
ATAATCCTCATCGCCTGTGCAGTCGCACTGACCTGCCTCGGCGACATACTTGGCGGAAGCTGTGTCACACTTAGCGGTGTAGTTTCCGTCGAGAGCGTTGGGAGTGTTCACGAATAATTTTGCGTTCTTTTCCTCCATAAAGGTAAAGTCCGCCATGGCGTTCATGATTGCAAGACCGCCGCCGCAGTTACCGAAAACTGCGCAAATCTGAGGGATAACACCCGAAGCTGCCGCCTGCTTGGAATATACAAGCGCCATAGCGTCAAGAGCATCGGTTGCCTCCTGTAAACGTAAACCTGCGGAATCAAGCAGTCCGATTACGGGAGCTCCCATCTTAAGAGCCATGTCATAGATGTTTGCGATTTTCTTGGCGTGCATCTC
>DBVS01000007.1:0-1215 GCA_002308235.1 Lachnospiraceae bacterium UBA1258 | reverse complement strand
CTTACCGTCAACAAGGCCGTAACCCGTAACAACGCCGTCGGAAGGCGTTTCGGTAAGCTTAAGGTTAAAATCGGTGTTTCTGGCTGTTACGAGTGCGCCGATTTCAACAAAGCTGTTTTCATCCAAGAGAGCCGCAATTCTCTGGCCCGCTTTTGAAGTAGTACTCATATGGTTGACCTCCATTATAATAAGTTAACTGTTTTTGCACATTCAAAGCGTAGTATATCACATGCAAATGTGAAAAGCAAAGGTATTTTTGCCGTGAAAAGACAAGAAAAAGAGGACGTTTTTTGCGTCCTCTTTGACAAATCCTTTTAAACCTTCAAACTTAAGTTGATTTCCTCTTCCGCTTCCTGTTTAAATTCCTCAATGTGTACCGTGTCCACCTTCGGAAGATCCTTGATGCTCTTTACTCCGAAGCTTCGAAGGAACTCTTCCGTGGTACCGAAAAGAATGGGTTTACCGGGAGCGTCCTTACGTCCCAGCTCGCAGATAAGTTCATACTCCAGAAGCTTGTTTACGGCGTAATCGGAAGCCACTCCCCTGATGCCCTCAATCTCAAGTCTGGTGATGGGCTGCTTGTAAGCGATAATGGAAAGGGTCTCCAGCACCGAATCGGAAAGCTGCATCTTTCGGGGTGCCTTGGCTATCTTTATAAGATAATCGTACATGCCCGATTTGGTGGCAAACTGGAAGGAGTCCTCCAATTCCAGAAGTTCGATGCCGTGGGAAGGATCGTCATATTCTTTTTTAAGTTCCGAAAGAAGGTCTCTTGTCTTGTCTTCTTCCTCGTCAATTACCGATGCAAGTTTTGAAAGCTCCACGGAATCGCCCATGGCAAAAAGCACGGATTCCAAAACTGCCTTTTTTTCTTTCTTTGTCAAAATAAAACTCCCGTTATGCCGCTCTGGTGATCAAAATGTCATCAAACAGATTGTCCTGAACGATCTTTATTTCCCCTGTTTTCATAAGTTCCAGGATAATAAGGAAGGTAACGATTATCTCGGCCTTGCTCCTCTGCTTTTCAAGCAGGTCCTTAAAAGAAAACTTCCGATGGGATGCGATGTAGGTTTCGATGTAGAGCGCCTTGGCCTCCATATCCACCTCATCCTTCTCGATGTTTCCGAAGGAGCTTCTTTCTTTGTCTATCTTGTCTTCTTTTCGCTGCATCATGAAATTGAATATCTCATGAAGTTTGGAAAGATTAAGATCTCC
>DBVS01000006.1:38415-50898 GCA_002308235.1 Lachnospiraceae bacterium UBA1258 | reverse complement strand
GGAAACAATAAGGCCAACAATTACGAAAGCGACTACGCCTGGTATAACCAGACTCTGGGCCTTGGATTTTACGAGTATTTCCTTCTTTGTGAATCCATCGGTGCACTGGCACTTCCCGTACTTAATGTGGGTTTTGCCTGCCAGTATATGTCCAAAGAAATGGTTTCTTTGGATTCACCCGAATTCAGGCAGTTTGTGGATGATGCCCTGGATCTTATCGAATTTGCAAACGGTTCGACTGATACCAAATGGGGAAAGGTTCGTGCCGAAATGGGACATGAAAAACCCTTTAACCTTAAGCTTCTTGGTATCGGTAATGAGCAGTGGCAGACCGAAAGAGCGGATTTCTTCGAAAGATACGAGATATTTGAAAAAGAAATACACAAAAAGTATCCCGAGATCTCCCTTATCGGAAGCGCAGGTCCCGACATAACCAGCGAAAAATATACTGCAGCATGGGATTTTTATCGTAAGAACAAGGACAAAGAAAACTTCGTTCTTGCTATCGACGAACATTACTATGTAAAACCCGAGTGGCTTTTTGAACATAATGAGTTTTACGATAACTACGATCGAAAGATCAAGGTATTTTCGGGCGAATATGCGGCTCATCCCGTAAGCGGCTTTAACAGGGACGATGCCAACACTCTTTGGGGTGCTTTGTCGGAAGCCGCATTCTTGACGGGTATTGAAAGAAATGCCGATGTGGTTATCCTTGCTTCCTACGCGCCGTTATTTGCAAGGGTCAATTACGCCCAGTGGGCTCCGGATATGATCTGGTTTAACGATGAAATGGCATATAAGACCCCCAGTTACCTGGTCCAGTATCTTTATGCCAACAACGTTGGAGATTACACCCTTAAGGTTGAAAATTTAAAAGAACTGAGAGATGAGGGTATTTACGTATCCGCAAGCTTCATTGAAAAGACTAACGAAACTGTTTTAAAGATCGTAAATTCGACGGATAAAGAAAAAGAAGCCTGCATTGATCTCGGAGAGTCTGTTTCGGGCTTTGAAGGCAAAACAATGACCGGAGACCGAAGAGATGCCCATAATTCCATAGATAAACCCGACAGAGTGGCGTTAAACGAAATTAAGGGCAGTTCCGATACCGTTAACTTAAGTCCCTATTCATTTACCGTTATAAGGATCAAATAATGACAGACAAACAAAGAACCAAACTTGAGTTACTTGGCGTTGATATTGAAGAAGTGCTTGAAAGGTTTGTGGGAAGCGAGGACTTTTATTTCAGGTGCTTAAATAAATTTGCCAATGAATCATATTTTAACGATATGGAAACGGCGCTCTGCAAGGGTGATGCCGGCCGGGCCTTCGACGCGGCACACGCCATGAAGGGCGTTACGGGTAATCTCGGGTTTAAGTTTCTTTTTGAAGAGGTGCGTGATGTGACCGAGATATTCAGGAAAGGCGAAACATACGTACCTCCCGAAAAGATGGATTCTTTGACCAAAGCATATCATGATGCGATAAATGTAATAAACTCTTTATAGAACGCAAGCAATTGCGTTCTTTTTATTTGATTTTTGAAAGACGAATCATGGTTCCGACCGCCGGGGAAATCCTCGGGAAATTTAACAAGATATAGATTTTTCACTTGTAAAAATTCCAATATATAGTAAAATGTTAGTAAGTATTAATATAATCAGGTGGATACTGTAAAGTGCTTTTTGTAGACGGGATAGGCTTTTCCACCAAAGCAGAGTATGAAGATGCGCTTTGGGATAAGGCTGTTATTGATGAAATAAAGTCAAAATATGACCTTGATAATCCTGCCGAAGTAGAAAAATTATTCAATGAAATGAGAAATTTTCATTTCAGGACTAAACTTGGCGAAAATTTTGACGATTATATATATGAACTATATCAAAAAATAAAGTCGGGTAATTTTGTTCCCGTAAAGTCGCTCCCCGGAAACTCCGGCAAAGGACAGAAACGGGTCAAACAGACCGCAAAGAAAACAGCTTCACAGGGTAAGACACAGAAGAGTAAGCGAACGACAGCATATGACGATAACCTTGACTCTGTTACCAAGAAAAAGGTCTTAAAAGAAATAAAAAAACGGAACCGCATTCGGAATGCGGTTATTGTGGTGCTTTTGGTTATTGCGACTTTTTCCATCGGGTATTTTGTCAAATATTATCATGATGCCCGGATGATGGACGATTCCAGCGAGAACTTAAATGAGTTAAAGGATCTTAAGTTTGCGCCGGTCTTAAGTGTAGAGCCTGTTTTGAGACGTACCTATGAAGAGGACGTCGTGATCCCCGAGATACTGGATGAATATAAGGCTCTTTACAACAGAAACAAGAGTCTTGTAGGGTGGGTCAAGATCGAAGATACGGTCATCGACTATCCCGTGACACAGACGGAAGATAATGAGTACTACTTAAAATATAACTTTGACCTTAAGAAAGATGCCAACGGCTGCATTTTTCTTGATGCAAACTGCGATATCATTCTCGGGAATACGAATTTCATTCTTTATGGGCATCATATGAACAACGGAAGGATGTTTTCTTCCCTCATAAAGTACGCCAACAAGGATTTTTACGAGAAACATAAGATCATAGAATTTGACACCATTTACGAGAAGGGAAAATACGAGGTTATGTATGCTTTTCGCTCGAGAGTATACAGTGCCGACGTGATAACTTTTAAGTATTACCAGTTTATAGATGCAAATTCACCTGAGGAATTTGACTCCAACATGGAGGAAATGGCGAAAATATCTCTTATAGACACCGGCGTGACCGCTGTTTACGGAGACAGGCTCTTAACCCTTTCCACATGCGATTATCAGGAAGAAAACGGCAGATTTGTTGTTGTTGCCAAAAGAATAGAGTAGTCCGTTCGGACCGGGAGGAAAACAACATGGCTTTAAAATCCGGTAAAAAGAAACTTTCAAGAAAGGTGAAGCGTACCATCAGAAAAACCCTTGCCTGCATGTGCCTTGCAAGTGCTTTGGTGGTGGCTTTGATTCCCGCAACTCCTACAAGAGCGTATGTAGAACCCGAACTTACCACATCCACCGTCAATTACGCATACGGAGTGGAAGATACGGATGTTACCAATCTTGCAAGTCTTGATGCCAACTTAAACGGCATATCTCTTGATGAACACATTACGGGCGCACCTCCCATACACAGAACCTATACCGTAAAGCAATTGTCAACTGGTGCTTATGAACTTGGGTGGCAGTTTGAACTTTACACCATTGATAATGGTCCTTCGGCCGGTAAAGGTATCATTTGCACATACAATTCCACATATGCAACCGGTACCCTTAAGATCGCCGCAACCCTTCCCCTTGAATATCTCATAGTGGAAGAGGCTTTTTATAATGCATATTTTGATAAAATGTATGAGATGAAGAATGTTTCGGATACCGTTACGATTCAGTATTCACCGACGGATCCTTCCGTTACCAGAACTGTTCCCACGAAGTATCATCTGTCCGAAATTTCCGATAACTATACCATGGAATCGCCTCAGGATATAGCCATGAGGTATTTTCCCAATGCATACGCCGATTATAAGACACGGTATGAAAACTGGCTCGCAGCCAAAAACAGACGCGACCAGTATGAAATCGACTATAATATCTGGGAAGGCAAGTACAACAGATATCAGGCATATACGCAGTGGGACGGAACCGGTGTTCAGCCTCCGTTTGAAGAAAATCCCGGCGATCCGCCGGACCTTGTACAGCCTGCAGGCACCAAGCCCGAAGAAGATTTCTGGATAGCAGACATGCATGTGGATTACAGACCTTCTTTCTTCTGTGCCGAGCATCCTTATTATCAGAATGCATTGCACGGTTTGTCCACTGCAAGAGAGTTTACCCTTGAAAAGGTTATCGATTCCAGAAACGGATCCACCACACCTTTGCAGTATTGCTATATGCCCAAGGCATCACCTCATTTTCAGGTTACCACCATCGATGTCTGCGATGATTACGGGTTCCTCGGAAGTCAGTGGACCATTATTCTCGGAATCGGAAAGCGGGCATTTGCGAATACCACCAACGTTACCGCGTTGGAGCTTGCTTCCGAGCTTAAGTATATCGGTGATGAAGCTTTCTACAATTCCTTCGTAGAATCCATTACCTTTGATAATGTCCAGGATATAGGTAACAGGGCTTATAAGAACTGTACCAAACTTAAAAATATCACTCTCAGCGATACCACGGTCAACCTGGGAACCGAGGCCTTTTACGGATGTAATTCATTGACTTCCGTAACCCTGCCTCAGTCCATAAGTTATGTGGGACCCGGCGCATTTGCTGATTGTACCGCACTTACCAATGTGGATCTTTCCGCGATTAATCAAAGTAACTGCGACATCGACAACTTTGCTTTTTACGATTGTATCGCGCTTTCCAATATAAGATTTTCGGATAAGATCAATCGTATCGGTGAGGCTGCATTCGCCTGCACCAAGGGTGTTACCGGCTCCCTTACAAACTTTGTCTTCCCGGATCACATTAACGGAAAGCATACCTGTGGAGTTCATACCACCGATACTCCCGGTATAGGTAACTTCGTCCTGGCGGGACGTACAAATCTAAAGACGGTTACTATGCCTTCCGATTACGGCCGTTCGGCTGCGGTAGTGCTTCCTGTCGGAGTTTTCTATAACTGTATCAATCTTGAGTCCGTAACCTTCCCCAATGACGGCGGCGGTTCCTGCGGTCTTGTTACCTTTGGTGAAGTCGGTACGGGCAGTGATAAGAGAACTATTTTCGACACGATACAGAACGAGGGATTTACCGTATACGGTCCTGCCACCGATGCGGCCGGTAAGGTCGCCGGGCCCAGAAAATCAACTTGGGGCAAGAAATCGGGTCTTGGACGCGATGTTCCCTATGTTTACAGGGATTCTTCGGGTGAACACGTAGAAATCAGTAACGGTGATTACATTTTCATCATTGATGATAAGGGCGTTCTTCAGTCCTGTGTATTTGCGGATCCCCAGAACCCTCCGGCAACCATCGATACCATGACCATCGATTCTTATGTGGGCGGAACCAAGGTAACCGGAATCGCAAGTACCTGTTTTGCAAGTACCGAAGGTCAGGACGTTCTTAACAGGATAAAGAATCTTGTCATAAACGACAACACCCTTTCGGAGATCGCTTCGGAAGCCTTTAAGGGCTGTGCTTTGCTTGAGACCGTTAAACTCGGCAATTCCGTTGAAAAGATCGGCGCTTCCGCCTTCCAGAATTGTCCCAATCTTGAGTCTGTAAGTATCGGAAGCAAAGTCAAAGAAATCGGGAATGCGGCATTTAAAAACTGTCCCAAACTGGTATTTGTGAACTTTGACACTCCCGAGGGCGGATATTCTTCATTCCCTCTTGAAGGAATAGGAGAAGAAGCCTTCAGTACCGGCGCTCCCAAGCTTATTTTCGAAGGCGACATCGATCTGTCATACGGTCCCTTTATCTGGGCGATGCAGAAAGATAATTACGTAGATGAAAGCAACGGTGTCAGAGTATGCTATACCACCGGATATCCGCAGTATCAGGTTGTTATCGTCGATAACAGAAACGGTTATCCCACTTTGGTGGATTACCTACATTTTGACCAGATAGATGCTTATGATACCGCTTTGAACCTTACAACAGATACTTCTCATACTTTGACCGAAAGATATTTGAAGCAGGGTGTTGAAGAAGATGACGGTGCGGGTAACATTTATACTTACTCCATTAATCTTGCGGAAGAAAAACTTGTTAATGCCGCACTCAACCTGGTTGTTCCCGCAGGTGTAAAATCTGTGGATGCAAACGGATATATCAATAACAAATCGCCTCTCGGAGAAGGTTACTCAACCGTAGCTTCCAACAGTTACAATGCACAGCTTTACCTCCTTCAGAGACCTTATTATGCGGCCTACAGGAGCGTACTTCCCGCAGATATAAACGGTGGCGGTCTGTTTAAGAACTATTACGGAACCGTTGACAACAGCGGAAACAAACGTGAATATCCCTTAAATGATCCCAACGAAAAAGAAGATATCGGTAACGACAGACTTACATCCGTTAAATTCAATTCCGTTGTATATCTTCCCGATTATGCTTTCTACAGCTGTGAAAATTTATCCAGCATAGATCTCGGATCTGCCCTTACCGAAATGGGAGACGCACCCTTCACCGGATGTACCAGTCTTACCAGTATCGGTAGCAGCACCGATAATTTCAAGTGCTATAACGGTATCGTATATTCGGAAAATCCCGACGGAACCTACAATATTGTTGAAGTTCTTTCAACAAGAGGTGTTAAGGTCGGAAGTTCCAAGGTAAAAGCCGGAGAGGAAGATCCTTATCTTGCCAATGTATCGGCTATCCTGCCCGGTGCTTTTGAAAACTGTGACGGAATTACAGGTGTGGATTTTGACGGTATGAATCTCCTTAAGGAAATACCCGATAACTGCTTCAAAGACTGCGAAAAGATAAATCAGGTTACCCTTCCCGACAACATTACCGCCATCGGACACAATGCTTTTGCGGGATGTATGGAAGGTATCGAACTTGTCTGCTACGGTAAAGAAGTTTACCTTCCCGCAGACGCTTTCGGTTCCACATCGGCAGGTAATCTTGTTAACTCCAAGCGTGTCGTATCCTACGCGGATTCCGCAGTTAGAAAAGCCGCAAGAGATCTTGGCGCGGATGTAACGGAAACCCTTGATGATTCCGTTAAGGTTCAATTCTTTGATTATGACGGCTCCGAACTTTCGAAGCTTATATACGTTAAAGTGGGACAGAGTATCAAACTCGAAGATATCCCCAAGGATCCCGTTCGTGACGGATACACCTTCAAGGGATGGAACAAGCCTTTGACCAACATCACCACCGATACGGTTGTTGTCGCAACGTATACCCAGAACACCACCGACAGCGGTAATCCCAGCGGCGGTGGCGGCTCTACCTCCGGAAACAACGGCGGACAGGGCGGCAACGGCGGAAGCGGCACTACTCTTTATACCCTTACTGTTACAAACGGTAACGGAAGCGGAAGTTATGCGGCAGGCGCAACCGTTATCATTACCTGCACCAACCCGCCTTCGGGCTATGTGTTCGATAAATGGGTTCCTACCACAGATGACCTCGGAATTGCCAGCGTTAATGTGGCCGCAACCACACTTAAGATGCCTGCTCACGAAGCAAGCGTACAGGCTACCTTTAAGAAGGCTCCTTCGAATTCAAACGGCAGCGGTAACGGCGGTTCGGGTTCAGGAAACAATTCCAATAACGGAATCAGAAACGGCTCTTCCGTGGTTATTTCCAAGCCCGGTATTTCCAATACCGACCTTGCTTCCGCAAAGATCGCAGGCTCCACCGATAATTATGTGGTAAGGATTGCCGAGACCGCAGCCGCAACAGCAGCGGTTGAAAAGGCTCTTACCAAAGAATACGGAAGCCTTGACGGAATCCGTTACAGCGCTATGGATATTACGCTTTACGATTCCACCGGTTCTACCAGGATTACGGATTATTCGGGTTTAAGCATTACGATTACGATCCCCATTCCCGATGTTCTTACCCCTTATGCAGGTAACAACAAGGTTGCGGGTGTAGTTAACGAAAAGCTCGACAAGTTAAAGCCCAAATTTACAACCATAGACGGAGTACCCTGCATTACCTTTACCGCGACTCACTTTTCACCCTATACGATCTATGTGGATACGGGAAATGTGGTGATCGGTAATTCCGACATTACCCCTAAGACCGGTGACGGAATCAGTCCCAAGTGGTTCCTTGTTTTCGGACTTGCCGCTTTGGGTGTTGCATTATTCTTTATAAAAGACAGAAAACCGGTTAAGTCCCTGGCAGCCGGTTGATCGGAGTTTAATGACCCGTCGCAGATTCAGAAGGACATTTGCTGTAATTTTCATCGTCGCCTCCATCATCGTGGCCATGATTCCCGTCAGCGGGGCGACGGCAGAAACAACGGTTTCGGCTCCGTCGGAGTTTATGCTTGACGGAACGACTCTCGTAAAATACACAGGCACGGCATCAACCGTGTCTGTTCCTGCTACGGTCAAAATCATCGGCGAAGAGGCCTTCGTCGACAACTCAAACCTTAAGGTTTTAAAACTTCCCGACACAGTGGAAGAAATCGGTTATGCTGCCTTTTCGGGCTGCAATAACCTTACAGAGATCAATATCCCCGATTCCGTGGAGGTTATCGGTACAGCTGCTTTTTGTAATTGTACGAGCCTTACCAAAGTCAGGGTCGGAAAGAACGTAAAGAAACTTGGAACCGGTATTTTCGTCGGTTGTAAAGATCTTACGGATGTTTCGCTTTCCGCCTCCGGAAACGACCATTTTGTCTGTGATGACGGTGTTATTTACGATACGGATAAGACCACCATCGTCGAAGTATTACAGGGAAGAAAAGCAAACAATTACACTATGCCCGCAAGCGTAACGGATATATATCCCTACGCTTTTTACGGCTGCAAAAACATAAATACGGTGAATTTTTCTTCCAAGCTTTCCGAGATTCCTGCCTATTCTTTTTCAAACTGTAACGGCCTTTCCAAAGTCAATCTGACATATTCCATCGATGCCATAGACATGAAGGCCTTTGAAAACTGTGTCAATCTGACAGATGTCGATATTCCCATTTCCGTTATCAGGATACATGAAACCGCTTTCGACGGGTGCCCGAGGCTCAATGTCATCGCACCTGAAAACAGTTATGCCTATAACTGGTTTAAAAACTATAAACCCGACAATGCCGCCATCACCGATGATGAGGATAACTCCGATAAAAAGAACGACGGTGACAAAGAAAAAGAACCTCCCAAGATTGAAATCGAGGGTCTTATCGGGGAAACCATAATCGTGGGGCGCCAGGCGGTTTTCTTTATCGATAATTCCAAGCAAAGCGTCCTCGGAAGCGATGCTTCGCCAAAAAATACCGATTATTCCGATGATATAGCTCAGATGGAAAATGTTTTGCAGGCCGAAACAAACGGCAAGGGTCTAAGCCTTCCCAAGTTTGCGGTTATCGGAAAAACAATAGCCGCCAAAGCTTTTTACGGAAACACCGAGCTTTCTTCCTACGAAATTACCGACGATATCACTTCAATCGGAGATTTTGCCTTTGCAAGGAGCAAACTTACTTCAATAAAGATCCCGGAAAGCGTAACACACATAGGATACGGCGCTTTTTATCATTGTGACGACCTGGTGCAGGTGCTTATTCCCGTTACCGTTACGGATATTGAGCCTTCGGCCTTTGCTCATTCCAGAATGCTTGAAAACTGGCTTGCTTACGGCGACGATGATTTTCTTATAATGGGTGACGGTATTCTGGTGGCTTACAGGGGTCACGGTTCTCATGTGGAAATTCCCGATACCGTTAAACAGATCGGTCCCGAGGCATTTAAGGATCATAAAGAGATTACCGAAGTTTCTATCCCGGATTCCGTATTCAGAATCTGTGAGGATGCTTTTAACGGATGTAAGAATCTGACAACAGTCTCGGGCGGTATGCATGTGGAGATCATTGAAGACAGGGCCTTTTATGCCTGTCCCGTGGGAACCGTCCGGATTGTCGATTCGGTTAAGTCCATAGGTCTCGGAGCGTTTGAACTTGATAAGACTTCCATGGATGAAGCATACAAGGTTGCTGTTTTCCAGGGTGATACACTTCCTGCCGTTACCTATAACAAAACCTCCACCAGACTTTCAAACGGTGCTTACAGGATCGATGCTTTGGCGGGAGTCAAGGTCGCCGTAGTCAATTCCGAAAGCGTAAATCGTGCAGGAACGGTGCTTGACAGGGAATTATCGGGTTTTTCCGGACTTATCTGTACCGTGATTGATGAAAACAATGAGTATTTTAACGGAACTCTTCACATAATCGACTGTACCCTTACAGCCGACGAAGCACGAAACTTCTATATTCCCGATACCGTATACATTTACGGTAAGGGTTATAACTTACGGCCTGCGGAACTGGATTCTTTGTTTGAGATGGCGGCTTCAGGAGCTTACGGCAGAAGCGAAGAGGAGAGAACTCCCGTATTCTTCCAGGGTTCCAATGAAGAATACATCCTGACGGTTTCAAACGATTCCGCACCCGATTCGGGTATCAGGGAAGCTTACAAGCGCATTTACGGTGATTCGGTTCCTCAGAATCTGTCCACCTTTGAGATTGATTTAAGGCCTTCGGGAAGCGAAGTTTTGCTCACAAAGTTCGGCAAACAGACCCTTTACTACGCAATGGCTGTTCCTTCCAATGTTCCTACATCCAACCTTCATGTGATCTGTTCCGATGAAGACGGACAGCTGGAAGATCTTCCCTATAAGGTTGTAAACGATAACGGCTCATTAAAACTCACATTTGAACTTTCACATACGGGAAAGTACGGAGTGTACGCATATTCAAGCGAGAGTGCGTCAAGCCTTAATCTTGATTCGACCCCCGATACGGGAGATTGGATCCATCCCAAGTGGTTTTTGGCACTCGGTCTTTTTGCTATAGGCATTGCCTGGTTTGTTTCCGCAGGAAAGCGATTTACAGGTGTTTAAAATTCTTACAATTTGATTAAAGATTCGAATTCTTTTGCTCACACGCTTGACACTCCTTGCATTATTGTATACAATCATACAAGTAATGATTGCGTTTAATGCAAGGAGATTTATTATGTCCGAATACAACGATAAATTGCTTTATAATACCGATGCGGCCGATTTGTTTACCAATCGGCCTGTTTCTATGAATGAAAAAAACAACCTCCTTCAGATAGAGGAGCATATGTATATTCTTAACGACGTTGAAAAGCCCAACGTCTTCAGGAATATGTTCCCTTATTCGGAGATTCCGAAGATCCCTTTCAACGATCGTATCGTGCCTCATAACATGCCCAAAAACATCTGGATCACGGACACGACCTTCAGAGACGGACAGCAGTCAAGGGCGCCTTACACCACCGAGCAGATCGTTACCATTTATGATTATCTTCACAGGCTCGGGGGACCCAACGGAATGATCAAGCAAAGCGAGTTCTTTCTTTATTCGAAGAAAGACCGTGATGCGGTTTATAAGTGTATGGAGAGGGGATACCATTTCCCTGAGGTTACCAGCTGGATCAGAGCCAGCAAAGAAGACTTTAAGCTTGTTAAAGAGATCGGCATGAAGGAAACCGGTATTCTTGTAAGCTGCAGTGACTACCATATTTTCCTGAAACTTAAAATGACCAGAAGACAGGCCATGGAGCATTATATTTCCGTTATCAAGGATTGTCTTGATGAGGGAATTTCCGTTCGCTGTCATTTGGAAGATATTACCAGAGCCGATATATACGGCTATGTTGTGCCTTTCTGCCTTGAACTCATGAAGCTTATGGATGAATACAAGATTCCCATTAAAATAAGGGCTTGCGACACCATGGGATATGGAGTAAACTACTCGGGTGCGGTTATTCCGAGAAGCGTTCAGGGAATAATCTATGCTATCCATACCCATGCCGGAGTTCCCCACGAACTCATCGAATGGCATGGTCACAATGATTTCTATAAGGCTGTTGTTAATTCGACCACAGCATGGCTTTACGGCTGTTCCGGAGTAAATACTTCGCTTTTCGGTATCGGTGAGCGAACCGGCAACACACCCCTGGAAGCCATGGTATTTGAGTATGCCCAGCTTAAGGGTGATCTAAACGGTATGGATACCACCGTTATTACCGAACTTGCCGAATATTATGAAAAAGAGATCGGCTATCACATCCCCGAAAGAACGCCTTTCGTGGGTAAGAACTTTAATGTTACCAGAGCCGGAATTCACGCCGACGGTCTTTTAAAGAATGAGGAGATCTACAATATCTTCGATACCGATAAATTTCTTAAGAGACCCGTTATCTGTGCGATTTCAAATACATCCGGTCTTGCAGGGATCGCACACTGGATCAATTCAAAATTTAAGCTTACCGAGGACAAAGCAATCGATAAGAATTCGGAACTTGTCAAGACCATAAAGGCATGGGTTGACGAGGAATACGCCAACGGTCGTGTTACCGTTATGACCGACGGCGAGCTTATGAGTGCGATTGACCGGTTTTCCAAAGAACTGGGAGTGGATGATTTATGTCAAACTACGATTTAAAGCAGGAAGTTACGGACAAGTATTCTTTGCGCGGAAGAGTATTTAACAAGATAAGAGAGGACATTCTTTCCGGTAAGTACAAGGATAATGACGAACTCAAGGAGATCGCCATCGGCGAAGAACTGGGTGTTTCCCGTACTCCCGTAAGAGAAGCCTTCAGACAGCTTGAACTTGAGGGACTTATTCAGATAGTCCCGAATAAAGGCGCATACGTTACCGGTATCACCATCGAGGACGTTAAAGACATCTACATGATCCGTTCAAAGCTTGAAGGTTTATGTGCGGCCTGGGCCTGTGAACATATCACGGAACAGCAGATAGAAGAGATGGAAGAGAACATCTATCT
>DBVS01000006.1:18307-38317 GCA_002308235.1 Lachnospiraceae bacterium UBA1258 | reverse complement strand
GAAAGAGAACTCTTTCCACCATCGACAGAAGCCTTGCTTCCAACAATGAGCATTCGATGATTCTTGAAGCCATCAAAGCAAGAAATCCCGAAGAAGCGGAGAGACTTGCCACAGTCCATATTCATAACGCATATGACAATATGGTCAAAAACGGCTTAAAGGAGGCCTATAATGAGTAAGATTTCCATGTCCGTGCCCATCGTGGAGATGGATGGGGATGAAATGACCAGGATCCTCTGGAAAATGATAAAGGATGAGCTTATTCTTCCTTATGTTGATCTTAAGACCGAGTATTACGACCTGGGTCTTGAAAACAGAAACAACACTGACGACCGGGTTACGGTAGATTCCGCAAATGCCACCTTAAAGTACGGTGTTGCCGTTAAGTGCGCCACCATTACCCCCAATGCGGCGAGAGTCAAGGAATATAACCTTAAAGAAATGTGGAAGAGCCCCAACGGTACCATCAGAGCCATTCTTGACGGAACCGTTTTCAGAGCTCCCATAATCGTCAAAAACGTCAAACCCTGTGTTTCCAACTGGAAAAAGCCCATTACTCTTGCAAGACACGCATACGGTGATGTTTATAAGAATACCGAGATGAAGATCGAGGGTCCCGGCGTGGCGGAACTTGTATTTACAGCCGCAGACGGAACCGTAACCCGGGAAGTCATTCATGAATTTAAGGGTCCCGGAATCCTTCAGGGCATACATAATACCGTAGATTCAATTACCAACTTTGCCCACAGCTGTTTTAAGTACGCCATCGATACGAGACAGGATCTTTGGTTCTCTACCAAAGATACGATATCCAAAAAGTACGACCATACCTTCAAGGATATCTTCCAGGATCTGTACGATACTGAGTACAAAGAAAAATTTGAGAAGCTTGGGATCAAGTATTTCTACACCCTTATTGATGACGCGGTTGCCAGAGTCGTTAAAGAAGAAGGCGGATTTATCTGGGCCTGCAAAAACTATGACGGCGATGTAATGAGCGACATGGTTTCTTCGGCCTTCGGATCTCTTTCCATGATGACCAGCGTTCTTGTATCCCCCAAAGGTGTTTATGAGTACGAAGCAGCCCACGGAACCATTCAGAGGCATTATTACAGATACCTTGAAGGAGAAGAGCCTAAGTCAAATCCCGTTGCAACCATCTTTGCCTGGGCGGGAGCTTTAAGAAAACGCGGTGAAATGGACGGAAACAAAGAACTCTCCGATTTTGGCGACAGACTTGAAAAAGCAGTCATCAAGACCATTGAAGACGGTGTCATGACAGCCGACCTTGCGCGTATTGCCGTTGGCGATAATATCAAAACTGTTAATACAAGAGAATTCTTTGACGCTATCAAGTCAAACATGTAATTTATAAGGCTTTTAGCCCGCAGTTTGTTTCTTTGTGAGACAGGCCGCGGGCCTTTTGTTACCATTGACACAGATTTAACAAATGATATAATGATTGTAATAAAATCTTTGGAGAAGGTTATGGACGACAAGAATATCTCTCAGGCAGTTATAAGCCGTCTGCCCAGATATTTACGGTATCTTGGGGAACTGAAAGATTCGAATATCGAAAGAATTTCCTCTCAGGAATTAAGTGAGCTTATGAACGTAACAGCGTCCCAAATACGTCAGGATTTCAACAATTTCGGCGGTTTCGGGCAACAGGGCTACGGTTATAAGGTTAACTTTCTTTATGATGAGATCGCCAAAATCCTCGGCATAAATAAAACCCATCATCTGATCATCGTAGGCGCAGGAAACCTCGGTCAGGCCCTTGCAAATTACATGAATTTTGAAAGAAGAGGCTTCCATTTTACCGGAATCTTTGACAGTAACGAGGCTCTTTACGGCAAGAAGATCCGCGACATGTACGTTCAGCCCATGGAGAATTTAAAGAACTTTGTTAAGGATAACGCAATCGACATCGTGGTACTTACGATACCCAAAACAAGTGCCGTTAAGGTGGCGGAGGAACTGGTAAGTTACGGGGTTAAAGCTTTTTGGAATTTTGCTCATGTGGATCTGAATGTTCCCGACGATATAGTCGTTGAGAATGTTCATCTTTCCGACAGTCTGATGAAACTTTCCTACAGGATTTCCCGAAAGGGGCATGAAAACGAATAACTGATTACGGAGGCAACCATGTCCAGAACCGAAGATGTATTCATTCCTGCACTTAAAGACAAGAAGATCCCCCTTCTGACCCTTGATAACACCTGGCACAGGCTCTTTACCCAGACGGAACCCACACCGGAGATCAAGGCTCTGGAAGAGGAGTTAAACGAACTGCTTAAAAAGCAGGGAAAACTTAATACCGAGACCAAAGAGATTCGTTCTTTAAAGAAACGTCTTATGGATGAGATCGTTGAACTTATGAACGATATCGGCACCAGTGATACCAAGAAGACCGAGAAAAAGCTTGAAGAAAACAAGCGACTTATCGAAGAATGCAATCAAAAGCTTGAGGAATACGGCGACGATCTTTATGAAATTCCAAAGAAAATAAATGAAACCAACTATAAACTCATGCTTGAGACCATGGAAGTCTGCTATGAGCAGATCCAGGAAAACAATGAGGAGATCGGTGAGATCAGCCGCTGGGTCGAGGAAATGCGTGTCGAACTCAAGAAAAAGGTGGTTATCAAGCAGCAAAAGCTTAAGAGAAACCAGAATTTTTACACATACATGCACAGTATCTTCGGCGCAGACGTAATCAATATTTTTGACATGAAATACAATATCGAGCCCTTATCTGAAAAGGATGTCTCGAAACCTGCAAAGGAAACAAAGGATGAATAAGATTTATTCTCCGGAAAAGATCAAAGAACGGGAGAATCGGTTAATCAACGAAATCGGATTTAAAGCGGAAGTCCTTATGGAAAGGGCGGCCCTTGCTTTGTCCGATTGTGTTAAAGAGAAGCTTAAATCCAAAAGTGACAGGGTCTTGATCGTGGCCGGCTGCGGAAATAACGGGGGCGACGGAATTGCTTTGGCAAGGATCCTTATTGAAAGCGGGATCAAAACATCTCTTTATGTTTTGGAATCGCCACATAAAAGTGAGCTTTTTTCTTATGAATACAAGCTTTTACAGAGCATAGCTTCATATACCGATAATACCATCGTTTTTCCTCCGCTGATCAAGAATGAATATGCGGTGGTGGTAGACTGTATGTTTGGAACAGGTCTGAATCGGGATCTTTCGGAAAAATATATTTTCATCATCAATCAGATCAATTTCCTTGATGCATATGTGATCTCCGCAGATGTTCCGAGCGGCATCGATTCTTCAACGGGAAAGCTTCGGGGCGGAGCTGTCAAAGCGGACCTTACGGTAACCTTTGCAGGGTATAAAACAGGCTTGTTTTTAAAGGTTGCCCCGGATTATACCGGTATTATCAAATGCGTTGATATCGGAATAAATATGGAATGCGAAGAACCTGATGCTTTCGCAATTTCGGAAGCGGATTTTGAAAATAATCCTTTGTATGTAAAAAATACGGCACATAAAGGAACATACGGAAAGACCTTGGTCATCGCCGGCAGCAAGGATATTTACGGTGCGGCTTTTTTGTGCGCAAAGGCATCTTTCTATTCGGGGGCGGGACTTGTTAAGATCGTTACTCACGAGAATAACCGTTATTCTCTGGAACATGATATCCCTGAGGCAATGTTTGATTTTTACGAAGATGAACCGGATATCGATAATCTGATCAAAGATATCAGCAGTTTTGATACTATCGTTTGCGGGCCGGGTCTTGGAACCGGTAATGCTGCTAAATCTATCGTTAATGCCATAGCGGATAAGGGTATTTTTGAAGAAAAGATTTATGTTTTTGACGCTGATGCCATAAATGTTTTGGCGGCCGATGCGATACTTTTTGCAAAACTTTCAAATATGTGCAGGGAGAAAGGTGCTCTCATAGTGTTTACTCCTCATGGGGGTGAACTTAAAAGACTCAGCGATTCCCTTGGTGCCGAAAACGCTGATTTTACGCAGAATTTTTATCAAAACTACGGTATGGTACTGCTTGAAAAATCCGCAAAGACCCATGTGTTCGGGAAAAATATCTATGTAAATTTTTCCGGAAACGAAGGAATGGCAACGGCGGGAAGCGGAGATGTTCTTGCGGGAATCCTCGGCGGACTTTGTTACAGAACAAATAAAAACACGGACGTCGATTTTGCAAAAAGCGTTGCTTTTTCCGTATTTCTTCACGGATATGCAGGAAATCTTGCAAAGGATTGCAAAGGAGCCGTGGCCATGACTGCCACCGACATCCTTGAAAATATTCCAAATGCTTGGGAGAGACTTATCAATGAAAAATGATTTTCCGAGAGGCTACGCCCTCGTTGATCTTGAAGCGATCAAAAATAATGTTAAAAACATTTATGCCCATCTTGGTAAAAATACCAGACTTACGGCTGTGGTGAAGGCCGATGCCTACGGTCACGGAGCGGTGGAGATAGCTAAAATGCTTGATGAGGCCGATGAAATTTACGGATACGCCACCGCAACGGCGGAAGAGGCCTTCGAACTTACCGATGCCGGGATCAAGAAACCCATTCTTGTGCTTAATTACACCTTCCCTTATTCATATCCGGACATCATTAATAACGATATCAGGATCACCGTATTCAGAAAGGATGAGCTTAACGATCTTAACAATATCGCCAAGGCTCTTCATAAGAAAGTTAAAGTGCATATCAAACTCGATACCGGAATGGGCAGAATCGGCGTTCGTCCTGATGATTCGGGGATCGCTTTTGTAAAGGAATGTCTTTCGGACTATGAGGGTATCGAAATCGAAGGAATTTTCTCGCATTTTGCCAAGGCAGACGAGGAAGACAAGACATTTGCCGATGAGCAGTTGAAACTCTTTAAGAGCTTTAACGAAAGGCTTAAAAAAGAACTTTCTTTGGATATTCCCATCAAACACATTGCAAATTCCGCCGCCATCTGCGACATTTCGGAAGCAAGATTTGATATGTGCCGTGCGGGAATTATCCTTTACGGCCTTACTCCCTCGGAATATACGGGAGTCAAGCCCCTTGACCTTAAGCCCGCACTTTCTTTGTACAGCCACGTGATTTTCGTAAAGGAATGCGAGGACGGAACACCCATCAGTTACGGCTCCACCTACCGCTGCAAAGGAAAAAGAAAGGTTGCCACCATTCCCATCGGATACGCAGACGGATATCCCAGAAGCCTTTCCAATAAGGGCTATGTGCTCATTCACGGCTGTAAATGCGCAGTTCTCGGTAAGATCTGCATGGACCAGTTTATGGTGGATGTGACGGATGTTCCCGACGTAAAAGAAGGGGATCTGGTGACTCTTATCGGCAAAGACGGAGACAGTGAGATCACCCTTGACGAGATCTCTGCTTTGTCCGGAAGATTCAACTACGAATTTGCCTGTTGTTTAGGTAACAGAATCAGAAGAATTTATAAATAAATTAAGGCTTTCAAAGGCTCGATTTTCTTGACTGAAACCTGCCTTGATGATATATTTTTATTTATTAAGTCTATACAGAAACGGAGAAGAAAATGGACGACGGCACAGTCGCGGCGCTGATAGTACTCGGGTTATATATTGTCGCCGAGGTCGCGATGAAATTAATCGACAGGGTTAAGGATAAATCCATTGACCCGGAAGAAGAGATCATGTCAAAGGTCAATGAAGTCCACGAGCAGGGCGTTATCGAGGACTCAGAGGCTGCCATGATCAACAACATCATTGATTTTGCCGACAAAGAAGCCGGTGAGATCATGACAAATCGAAGCAGCATAGTCGCAATCGACAAGAATACCCTTCTTGACGATGCGATTAAGTTTATGCTTGAAAACAACAATTCAAGATATCCTGTTTATGAGGAAAACTTAGATCACGTCATCGGCATTCTTTATCTTAAGGACGCCATGCGGTTTCGTGCAAAGGACCCTCATGAAAACAGAGAAGTTCATGAGATCAAAGGTCTTATCAGAAAGGCTTTATTCATTCCCGAGACCATGAACATCAACGATCTTTTCAAGATCATGCAGTCCAAGAAGACCCAGCTTGCCATGGTTGTTGACGAATACGGGCAGACAACCGGGCTTATTGCCATGGAAGACATTCTTGAAGAAATTGTCGGAAATATCATGGATGAGTACGACGTTGAGGAAAAACACATCAGAAAGAGCGGGAAGGATTCCTATGTTATCGACGGCATCACGCCCCTTTCCGAAGTGGAAGAGACTCTGGGAATCAAGTTCGAAGAAGACGAATTCGATACCGTCAACGGTTTCATGATTTCCAGACTTGAACATTTGCCTGCAAAGGGTGAAACCTTTTCAACGGTCAAGGACGGTTATGTATTTTCAATCCTTTCGGTTGATAACCGCCGTGTGGCCAAAATAAGCGCTCAAAAAACAAACAAGAACGAGGAGAATCAGTAACATGTCAGGACATTCAAAATTTGCAAACATTAAGCATAAAAAAGAGAAAAACGACGCTGCAAAGGGTAAGATCTTTACCATTATCGGTCGTGAAATAGCCGTAGCTGTAAAAGAAGGCGGTCCGGATCCCGCAAACAACTTTAAGCTTGCAACCGTCATCGCGAAGGCTAAAGCAAACAACGTTCCCAATGATACCATCGAACGCGGTATCAAGAAAGCTGCCGGGGAAGGCAGTGCCGTAAACTATGAATTCTGTACCTATGAAGGCTATGGTCCCAACGGTATAGCTATTATCGTAGACTGCCTTACGGACAACAAGAACCGTACCGCAGCAAACGTAAGAAGCGCATTTACCAAAGGTAACGGCAACATCGGAACTCCCGGCTGCGTATCCTTTATGTTTGATAAAAAGGGTCAGATCATCATTGACAAAGAAGACTGCGATACGGACGCCGATACACTTATGATGACTGCTCTTGATTGCGGAGCGGAAGATTTCTCCGAAGAAGAAGACTGCTTCGAAGTTCTTACGGATCCCGACGAATTCGACAAGGTTTTAAAGGCACTTGAAGATAACGGAATTAAGGCCATGAGCGCCGAAGTAACCATGATCCCCCAGAATTATGTGGCTCTTACCGACGAGACCGCTGTCAAGAACCTTCAGAGAACCCTTGATCTTCTTGATGAAGACGATGATGTTCAGAATGTTTACACCAACTGGGAAGATCAGGAATAACAGTGATTTAAATACAGGAGAATGGACATGAGAAGAGAGACCATATGTGTGCAGGGCGGTTATGAACCGGGGAACGGCGATCCCCGTATTATGCCCATAGTTCAAAGTACTACTTTCAAATATTCTTCCAGCGATGAAATGGGTAAGCTTTTTGACCTTGAAAAAGAAGGATATTTTTACACCAGACTTCAGAACCCTTCCAACGATTATGTGGCCAAGAAGATCTGCGAGCTTGAAGGCGGTGTGGCTGCAATGCTCACATCTTCGGGACAGGCTGCAAATTTCTATGCGGTTTTCAATATCTGCGAGACCGGCGACAGCTTTATCATGTCAAGTGCTATCTATGGCGGAACCTTCAATCTTTTAAAGAACACCATGGCTAAAATGGGTATCGAAGCCATCGTTGTGGATCCCGATTGTACCGAAGAAGAACTGAATGCTGCTTTTAAAGAAAACACCAAGTGTGTGTTCGGAGAGTCCGTTGCAAATCCGGCTCTTACCGTATTTGATTTTGATAAATTCGTTAAAGTGGCTCACGCTCACGGTGTTCCCGTTATCGTGGACAACACATTCCCCACCCCCATTAACTGCAGACCCTTTGAATTCGGGGTTGATATCGTGACCCATGCCACCACCAAATATATGGACGGACATGCGGCTACCGTTGGCGGCTGTATCGTAGATTCCGGAAACTTTGACTGGATGGCACATAAGGATAAATTCCCGGGTCTCTGTACTCCCGATGAAACCTATCACGGCATCGTATACGCCGAAAAATTCGGCAAGGGCGCCTATATCACCAAGTGTACAGCCCAGCTTATGAGAGATTTTGGTTCCATCCAGTCTCCCCAGCATGCTTTTTACATCAATATCGGACTTGAGACTCTGGCTCTTCGTATGGAACGCCACTGTGCCAATGCTTTGAAGGTTGCGGAATGGCTTGAAAAGAATCCTAAGGTTGCATGGGTAAATTACCCTGATCTTAAATCAAATAAATACTACGATCTTGCAAAGAAATACATGCCTAACGGCACCAGCGGCGTAATAACCTTCGGCATGGGCTCGAGAGAAGCTTCCGCGGCCGTTATGGACAAGCTTAAACTTATCGCTATTGTTACTCACGTGGCCGACGCACGTACCTGTGTGCTTCATCCTGCAAGTCATACTCACAGACAGATGAATGAAACCCAGCTTAAAGAAGCCGGTATTTCACCCGATCTTGTAAGGCTTTCCGTCGGTATTGAAAACGTTGACGACATTATAGAGGATCTGGCACAGGCAATAGGTTAGGGGGTAATTATGGACAGACTTGCTATCGTAGTTCCCTGTTATAATGAAGAAGAAGTTTTAAAAATCGCATCCGAAGCGCTTCGCGGCGTTATCAAAGACCTTTCGGACAAAGGAAAAGTATCGGAAGACAGCTTCATTCTTTTTGTAAATGACGGTTCAAAGGATCGTACATGGGAGCTGATCGAAGAAGAGCACAAAGCATATCCTTCTCTCGTGAAAGGCGTTAAACTTGCAGGAAACGTGGGTCACCAGTTTGCCCTTACCGCAGGCCTTATTACGGCAAAGGACATGTGTGACGTTTCCGTATCCATCGATGCGGATCTTCAGGATGATATTGCCGTTATCGAGGAGATGATTGATAAATTTCATGAAGGCAAGGACATAGTTTACGGAGTGAGAAAAAAGAGAACCACCGATTCTTTCTTTAAGCGTTTCACGGCTCAGTCCTTTTATAAATTCATGAATGCCATGGGAGTTAAGTCTGTTTACAATCATGCCGATTTTCGACTGATGAGCAAACGAGCTCTCGAAAACTTTTCCGAGTATAAAGAAACCAATCTGTTTTTAAGAGGTATTGTGCCCCTTATCGGGTATGAGACCGACTGTGTATATTACGATCGCAAAGAAAGAGTGGCGGGAGAGAGTAAATACCCGCTTAAGAAGATGCTCGCCCTTGCTTTTAACGGCATTTCTTCCTTCAGCGTTAAACCTATCACCATGATCACCGGTCTTGGATGCTTAATTGTTTTATTCAGCATCGTAGCTGCGATATATGCCCTTGTTTCGTATTTTGTGGGAAATGTTGAACCCGGCTGGACGTCCCTTATTCTTTCAATCTGGTTCCTTGGAGGAGTGCAGCTTCTTTGTATCGGTCTTATCGGCCAGTACATCGGAAAGATGTATATAGAGGTCAAGAGAAGACCCAGATACAATATAGAAAAAATACTATCCGACTGACGAGGTAGACGATGAAGTTTAAAAAATCGTTTTTGAGCTACATAAGCATGTGTTTGGGGGCGCTTACCTTCAGTGCTTTGATTTTCATGCTTTTTACGTCATTCTTCGAATATGTTAATTTTACGGGATATCTGTTTGGAACCGTTAAAATCGCACATCTGTCTTCGGCGGGTGTGATTCTTATGCTCTTTGGCGTATATGTTTTATGGTCTTTTGTGGGCTTTAAACTTAAAAAGGATTCCAAAGCCCCCGAAGGAGCCGCAAAAGCACTGAAAGCATTTAAAGTACTTTCTTTTTTGATAGTTTTTGCCTTCGGCGTTTACGTTTGTTTTTTTGCTGTTTCGTGGCATTCGAAAGATCTTTTGTCTTCCGGACTTGCGGGATTTAAAGAAAAATATCTTGTGGGAGAAGTCTTTGGCTTTGATTTCCTGATTTGTGGATTATCATCCTTTATTTTCAATGTTTTCGGCGAATCCGCATTTGTTTATCTTGTTTCTTCTTCGGTTTTGTATTTTGTGGCAGGGATATTTCTTTACTTTTCGGTTAAGGCATTATTCGGCGATCTTTCGGCCTTTGTGGGAACCGGAGCGTTCTTTTTGCTTGCCTTTTTTGAGAATGATCAGACATCTTTCTTTGCCGAAAACTTTACACTGTTGTGTGCGGCATTTTTGATCCTTATCATTGCGCTTTTATTAAGAGCCAGACACGACGGGCTTATGATCAGCGGATTCAATGCACTGATCTTTCTTGTAATGGGACTTTGTTTCGGAGTCTTTTCAAGCTTTTTCCCTTGCTTTTTCGTTCTTATTATCGCCATCGTATTTATCATGTTCGCGGATAAAATCGATTATTCTTCCCTGGAAGAAGAGTATGAAAACCCTTCGGGCTTTGCCATCAACAAGCCCTGGCTTCCGACGATTTTCTTTGTTTTCTTCGCGATAGTCGGACTTTTCGGAACGTTTTTGTTTAACTCTATTGCCTTCGGAGATGACTTTATATCAAGTCTCAATGCTTTTTTTGAAAAAACTTTTGCGTTTCCGGGCTATAATCTTAACGGTTTAATTTCGGTATTTGATTCCGTATTTCCGTTTTCTCTTGGGATAATTGCGGCTTCGATACTTGTCTGTGTATTTGCGCTGTTCGCCTTTTTGCACGGATTTAAGGCAAATTCGGATGTATCGACACTTCCCTTTGTTTTGTTTGCAAGTGCAGTTTTCGTGATGCTTTGGAACTCGCAGTCCGTTAACTCCTTAAGGCTTGTTTCTCTTGTTTTGGCGGTCCTTGCCGCCAAGGGAATTGCATCTTTGGTCATCTTTGAAAGAAAAGAAAAGATTCACATCAGTAATGAGACTGCAGATTCTCTTTCGGATGATGCGGAAAATGACGTTTTGATTATTTCCGAGGATGATTTTGTGGCACCTGAGCCCGCGCCCGAAACTGAGACTACAAAAGAACCTGAGCAGATTGATACGAACGAGACTACTGAAGAGAACGCTTCCGAGCAGGCCGCTCAGGTTGAAACATCTTCCGAAAAAGAAGTTGAACATGCTGACACGACCGAGGTTACAAAAGAGAACGCGTCCGAACTGAAAGCCTCCGAACAGGTTGCTCCGACAGAAGCTGCGTCCGAGTCTACAACCGAATCTGCAACCGAATCTGCACCCGCACCCGAATCTGCACCCGCTGCAGAGCCCGTGAAGGAACCTGCGAAAGTGAAGTTGTTTGATAATCCGCTTCCTTTACCAAAGAAGCATGTTAAGAAAGAAATATCCTATGATTTTGATGTTTCCGACGACATGATGAAATACGATGTGTCCGTTTCGGATGACGACGATTTCGATATTTAGTTTTTAGCGTTTTTTATGATTTTTCCCATACCAAAGGCCCCATATTTATGATAACATTACTTTGGGGTTTAATAAGGATGGTATAGATATGGCAACAACCTCTTCAAAGAAGAGACGTGGAAGACCGGCGGGAAGCAAGAACAAGACTTCCGCCAAAAGTACTTCGACTCCCAAAAGAACAAAACATGATTTTGAGCTTGCTCAGGAAATAAAGGCGATTATCGTTTTTGCGATTGCAATTTTGCTTTTTGCATGCAACTTTGGATGGATAGGTAAATTCGGTAATGTGGTGTCCGACGTGATGTTCGGACTTTTTGGTTTGCTTGCGTATGTATTTCCGCTTTTGGCCGCTTTTCTGACTGTTTACCTTCAGATCAATCAGGGTAATCCGGGAGCGATCAAGAAAAGTATTTTCGGCTCCATAATGTTTTTTGCCGTGGGGGTGATTTTTGACCTTATCGGCGGCATCAGTGAAAAGGCCGAAAAATTCGATTTTGGGCGCTTTTATCAATACTGCAGCACCGAAAGAAAGGGCGGCGGAGTATTTTCCGCATCTGCATCGTACGGACTTCTTTATGCTATCAGCAAAGTCGGTACGATCATTTTCGTTATTGTGGTTATCATTGTCTGCATAATCATCATCACGGAAAAGTCCTTTGTGAAACGAATGAAGGCCGGCACCGAAATCTTGCTGGAACGTTCCGCAAACGACAAAGAGTTTAAACAGCAGATTTATGATGACAGGCTTTCGGAATTAAAGAGAAAACGCGAAATAAAGGCTATTCGCATGGCTGAAAAGGAACGCGAAAGAGAAGAACGGCTCCGCGAAAAAGAAGAACGCGAAAGGGAAGCAAACGAGAAGCGGAACATAAAGAATGAGATAAAAGAAGACGAGAAGGTCTTAAAGAATAACAGGAAGGTTGTTTCCAATGTTCCAGAAAACATTACGGAAATGACCAGACTTACCCCTGCGGCCGAGGACCCTTCATCGGTTAATGACAATATACACGAGATCAAGCTTAACGGCTTTGACGAAAGCACTTTGACCTTTAAGCCTGCTTCGACACCGGTTCCCGGTGCCGGTGAAATGGTTGAGATCCTTACGGATGATGTTGAGGAACCCGTGGATGAGGTTACCGAGATTAAGCCCATAGTCACAAAGGAGCGTCCTTCCGCCCGAAAAACTTCCAAGGTCGAAGAATCTCCCTTTGCAGCCGAAACCACGGTTAAAAGCGGAGAATATGTATTCCCTCCCATGAAGCTTCTTTCTCCGGGGCAGTCCAAATCCAGAGATTCCGAGAGCTACTTTAACGGTATGAAGAAAAAACTGACGGAAACCCTTAAGACCTTCGGCGTTGAAGCCGAGATCGACAATTACTGTGTAGGTCCTTCCGTTACCAGATTTGAGGTTATTCCCAAACTCGGAGTCAAGGTTAGCCGAATTAAGAGTCTTTCCGATGATATCAAGTTAAGTCTTGCCACCACAGATATCAGGATCGAGGCTCCCATCCCCGGTAAATCCGCCGTTGGTATCGAAATCCCCAACAGAGTAAGCCAGCCGGTTGTACTTCGTGATCTTATCGACAACGAGGAATTCAGGGAGTTTGATTCGAATCTTGCTTTTGCAGTCGGTAAGGACATTTCCGGCAAGATTATTCTTTATGATATTGATAAATTCCCCCATGTGCTCATTGCAGGCGCTACGGGTTCGGGTAAATCGGTCTGCATAAATACGCTTATCATGAGTATTCTTTATAAGGCTCATCCCGATGACGTAAAGCTTATAATGATCGACCCGAAGGTGGTTGAATTAAGCGTATATAACGGTATTCCGCATTTGCTTTTGCCCGTAGTTACCGACGCGAAGAAAGCTGCCGCAACCCTTAATTATGCTGTCAGCGAAATGATGGAACGTTATAAAAAGTTTGCGGATCTGGGGGCCAGAGATTTGGCCGGTTATAACAGGACCGTCGAGCAAAGAGTGGAAGAAAGCGAGATCTATAAAAAACTTCCTCAGATCGTCATTATAGTGGACGAGCTTGCCGATCTTATCATGGTCGCCAAGAATGATGTGGAAGATGCGATCTGCCGTCTGGCTCAGCTTGCAAGAGCCGCAGGCATTCATCTTATTATAGCGACACAGAGGCCTTCCGTTGACGTTATCACGGGTCTTATCAAAGCCAATATGCCCAGCCGTATAGCCTTTGCCGTATCCAGCGGTATCGACTCAAGGACCATCCTTGACAGCTCCGGTGCCGAGGAACTTCTCGGAAAGGGTGATATGCTTTTCTTCCCGAAGGGACTCAAAAACCCGGTAAGACTTCAGGGCGGATTCGTTTCCGATTCCGAAGTCAATGCGGTGGTTGATTTTCTTAAATCTCAGGGCACGGCCACTTATGACGAGAATATCAATGAAAAGATCAATTCTTTGAGTGTACAGAGCAAGGCTTCTTCCGGTGAAGAAGGCGAAGACGGAGAATATGACGACCGCTTTATTGAGGTGGGCCGTTATATCATAGAATGTCAAAAGGCTTCCATCGGTCAGGTACAAAGAAAGTTCAAGATGGGCTTTAACAGAGCTGCCAGGATCGTTGACCAGCTTTGTGAGGCGGGAGTTGTGGGACCCGATGAAGGAACCAAACCCAGGACCGTCAACATGAGCATGGAGCAGTTTGAAAACTTTATTGAAAATGAAATGTAATATAAGGAGTTTTAATGAAATCCGATATTGAGATCGCCCAGAGCACAGAAATGTTTCCCATAACGGAAATAGCAAAGACCATCGGCATTGAGGCCGACGATCTGGAACTTTACGGAAAGTATAAAGCAAAGATTTCCGACGAGTGGTATGAAAGAAACAAAAATAACAAGGACGGAAAGTTGATTCTGGTTACCGCCATCAATCCTACTCCGGCAGGTGAAGGAAAAACCACGACCAGCATAGGACTTGCACAGGCAATGAACAAGCTTGGAAAGAAATGTGTTGTTGCCCTTCGCGAGCCTTCACTTGGGCCGTGTTTTGGCATTAAAGGCGGTGCTGCAGGGGGCGGTTATGCACAGGTTGTCCCCATGGAGGACCTTAACCTTCATTTTACCGGCGATTTTCATGCAATCACCACGGCGAATAACCTTCTTGCTGCACTTATAGACAATCATATCCAGCAGGGAAATGTACTAAATATCGATACCAGGAGCATCATCTGGAAGCGTTGCATGGATATGAATGACAGGTCTTTACGCAATATAGTGGTGGGCCTTGGAAAGAAAATGGACGGTTTTGTAAGAGAAGACCATTTTGTTATAACCGTTGCTTCCGAGATCATGGCTATTCTTTGTCTTGCGGAAAATATGGAGGATTTAAAAAAGCGACTTTCGGAAATAGTTGTAGCTTACGATCTTTCCGGTAACCCCGTAACAGCAAAGGATATTAAGGCAGTCGGAGCCATGGCGGCACTTTTAAAGGATGCCGTTAAGCCTAACCTTATTCAGACTCTTGAGCATACACCCGCCATCGTGCACGGCGGACCTTTTGCAAATATTGCCCACGGTTGTAATTCGGTAAGAGCCACCAAGTTTGCTCTTAAAGCTGCTGATTATGTTGTTACCGAGGCAGGCTTCGGTGCAGATCTCGGAGCTGAAAAGTTTTTTGACATCAAGTGCCGAAAGGCAGGATTAAAGCCCGATGCCTGTGTTATCGTTGCCACCATAAGAGCGCTGAAATATAACGGTGGCGTTCCGGTTAAGGAACTTTCCTCAGAAAACCTTCCCGCGTTGAAGGAAGGTATCGCAAACCTTGAAAAACACATTGAGAACGTCCAGAAATACGGCGTTCCGCTTATTGTGACCCTTAATGCGTTTTCATCGGACACAGAGGCTGAAATCAAATTTGTAAAGGAATTCTGCGAAGAAAGAGGCTGCGAATTTGCTTTGTCAAAGGTCTGGGAATTAGGTGGAGAAGGCGGTAAGGAACTTGCGGAGAAAGTGCTTAAGACCCTGGATGAAAAGAAATCCGAGTTTAAGCCTTTATATGAAGATTCCGACAGCCTTAAGGATAAGATAGTAAAGGTTGCAAAGGAAATATACGGAGCAAAGGATGTGATCTTTTCATCCGAAGCCGACAAAGCACTTGTTAAGCTTACGGATCTTGGTTTCGGGAACCTTCCCGTATGTATTGCAAAAACCCAGTATTCACTTTCCGATGACCCTGAACTTTTGGGCCGTCCCAAAGATTTTTCTTTGAGCGTAAGAGAGGTTTATGTTTCGGCCGGAGCAGGTTTCGTGGTGGTGCTTACGGGTCAGGTTGTTACCATGCCGGGGCTTTCAAAGAATCCCGCTGCATACAACATCGATGTGGATGCAAGCGGTAAAATAACGGGATTATTCTAAGGGGGTTATGTTTATGGAACTGATTGACGGAAAAGCAATATCCGCTGAAATCAAGGATGAGTTAAAGCTTAAAGTTGAGAAACTCAAATCCGAAGGAAAAGAAGGGTGTCTTGCCGTAATTCAGGTGGGTAACGATCCCGCATCCTCCATTTATGTAAAGAACAAAAAGAAGGCCTGTGAATATATCGGTATCGGTTCGGTTTCCTATGAACTGTCCGAAAACACTTCCGAAGAAAAGCTTTTGGGCGTAATCGACGACCTTAACAAAAACCCCGATATTACGGGAATTCTGGTGCAGTTGCCCTTGCCATCTTCAATCTGTGAAGATAATATTATAAAAGCGATCAGTCCCGAAAAGGATGTGGACGGTTTCCATCCCGTGAACGTCGGAAATCTATGCGGCGGAAGAGATTGTTTTGTGTCCTGCACACCCGCCGGTGTCATAGAACTTTTAAAGAGAAGTAATGTGGATATTTCCGGAAAATCCTGTGTTGTCATCGGAAGAAGCAACATAGTCGGAAAGCCCATGGCACTTTTGATGCTTAAAGAAAATGCCACCGTTACAATCTGCCATTCAAAGACCCCGAATCTGAAAGAGGTTGCAAGTAAGGCTGATATTTTGATCGTTGCCATGGGGAAACCTAAGTTTGTGGGTGCTGAGTACGTTAAAAAGGGCGCAGTTGTCATTGATGTGGGTATTCACAGAGATGAAAACAATAAAATGTGCGGCGACGTTGACTTTGAAGCAGTTAAAGACATTGCTTCCAAGATCACTCCGGTCCCCGGCGGCGTAGGCCCCATGACCATCGCAATGCTTATGAAGAATTGCGTAAAAGCCATAGAAAACAAATAAGGCGAGGAATAACATGATTTGTCCCAATTGCGGTGCCAAGATTCCCGACGATAAGCTTTATTGCGAAAAATGCGGAGCTGAGTTTCAGATAGTTCCGGATTATGACGTCGAGGTTGAGGGCGAAATCGACAAAACACTTAAAAATATCGGAAACGACGATTATAAAGACATTGAATTTGATGATGAGCCAAACCTGCTTGCTTCCCTTTTGAGCGGCAAGAGGGGCAATAAGATAGCTTATGTGCTTCTTGGCCTTATTCTGGTTCTTATTATTGTTGTGGCCGTTGTTTTCGGCAGGAAGATCACTTCCCAGAACACTCTTGAATACCAGCTCGAGATGGTTGATAAGTGTGTAGCTAAAAATAAACTTCTGGACGCCATTCCCTATCTTGAGAAGGCTTATAAATTTGACAACGATTCTTCCCATTTATTTAAAGCGGCGGATTATTATTACACGGAAGATCGAATTTACGATGCCATCTATACCCTTATGGGCATAGCGACAGATGAAAAGTCAAAGCCTGCCGACAAAGAAAATGCCTACAGAAAAGTCATCACTTTGTACGAAAAATCCGCTGATTATGCGAAGCTTGCAGAGGTAGTGGGTAACTGTGAACTTGAGAAGATCAAAAAAGAATATCAGAAATATCTGGTAGCGGAGCCTGTTTTCAACTTTGAAGAAGGCACTTATGAAGAGGCCATCACTTTAAAGATATCAACAGATCTCCAGGGAGGCTCGATCTATTACACCACAGACAATTCCACGCCGGATGAGACTTCGGAGCTTTTCTCAACACCCCTGTTCCTTGAATACGGAAATTATACCGTCAATGCGATCTATGTAAATTCATATGGTATCAAGAGTGCCGTTGTGACAAAAAAGTACCACATCGATGTGGAATTTGCCTTTGAACCCGTAATTTTAACGGAATCGGGACACTACGATAAACCTACCAAGATATTAGCCGAGGTTCCCGTTACCGAGACCCTTTATTACACCAAGGACGGCACTACACCAACCAACAAGTCAAACCGTTTTGTGGGATCCGTTCAGATGCCCTACGGAAAATCTACATTTAAGTTCATTTCCTACGCGCTTGACGGAACTCCCAGTGAAATCGTGACCAAGGAATATGAATTTATTTACAGCGACCCCAAGATTTCCCCGGGAGATGCGGTTATAAGCCTTATGGTGAGACTGGTGGACAGGGGCATATTGGTTGATACGAGCGGAGTAAAGAACGGTTATGCCGGCAAATTTGAGTATTGGTTTGTTACAGCATATACAATTGAGGGCAGGGGAGACTATTTCTTTGTTGCCGAATATTATGCCGACGAAAGAGGACAAAAATCCCCTACAAATATAGTTTACGCAATAGATGTTACCGATGTTAATAAGATTTACCGGGTTAGCCAGGTCGGAAACGACAACTTTAATCTTATTGATTTCTGATAAAGAAAATAATATATGATTTACAGGAGAAGCTATGTACAAGATTTTAAAAGCCGAAGAATTGACAAACAACATTTTCCTTATGGTTGTCGAAGCTCAAAGAGTGGCAAAATCCTGTCTTCCCGGTCAGTTTGTGATCGTGAGAACGGATGAAAACTCTGAACGCATTCCCCTTACCATTTGTGATTATGACAGAGAGAAGGGAACCGTTACCATCGTTTTCCAGATTGTCGGAGCAGGAACCAAATTCATGGCAGCTTTAAAGGCAGGAGACGCCTTCCACGATTTCGTGGGACCTCTCGGCGTTCCTTCTGAACTGGTTACAGCACCGGTTGAAGAGACCAAAAAGAAAAAGATCCTTTTCGTTGCGGGCGGTGTTGGCACAGCCCCCGTTTATCCCCAGGTTAAATGGCTTAAAGAACACGGCATCGATGCCGACGTTATCATTGGTTCAAAGACCAAAGACCTTCTTATTCTCGAAGAAGAGACCAAAGCTGTTGCCGGAAATCTTTATGTCACCACCGACGACGGTTCATACGGCAGAAGCGGTATGGTTACCAAGGTTATTCAGGATCTTTACGATGAAGGAAAAAGATACGATGTCTGCGTAGCCATCGGGCCCATGATCATGATGAAATTCGTCTGCAAGCTTACCAAGGAGCTTTCCCTTCCCACCGTTGTCAGCCTTAACCCCATTATGGTTGACGGTACGGGAATGTGCGGAGCCTGCAGAGTTTCTGTCGGTGACAAGATCAAATTTGCCTGCGTAGACGGACCCGAATTTGACGGACATCTCGTTAATTTCGACGAGGCAATGAAGCGTCAGACATTATACAAGACCCAAGAAGGCCGTGATTTCCTTAAAGCAAAAGAAGGAGACACACATCACGGCGGATGCGGTAATTGCTAAGGAGGAATTTTAAAATGGATGTATTGAAGAAAGTACCTGTTCGTGAGCAGGATCCCAAGGTTCGTGCCACGAATTTTGCCGAAGTTTGCAAAGGCTACAATTTAGAAGAAGCAATGGAAGAGGCAAGCCGTTGCATTAACTGTAAAAATGCCCAGTGTATGAAGGGATGCCCTGTTGCCATCAATATCCCGGGATTTATCGAGCAGGTTAAGCTGGGAAATATTGAAGAGGCTTATAAGATCATCAGCGAGTCATCCTCCCTTCCCGCCGTTTGCGGAAGAGTATGCCCTCAGGAAAGTCAGTGTGAAGGCAAATGTATCAGAGGCATTAAGGGTGAACCCATTTCCATCGGTAAACTTGAAAGATTTGTTGCCGATTATGCCTGCGAACACGGAATCAAGCCCTCGGTAACGGCTGAGAAGAACGGTAAAAAGGTGGCGGTTATAGGTTCGGGACCTGCCGGTCTTACCTGTGCCGGAGATCTTGCCAAGCTTGGTTATGAAGTTACGATCTTTGAAGCACTTCATGAGCCCGGCGGAGTTCTTGTTTACGGAATCCCCGAGTTCAGACTTCCCAAGTCCGACGTTGTTGCCAAGGAAATCGAAAATGTTAAGAACCTTGGCGTTAAGATCGAGACCAACGTTGTTGTCGGTAAGGCTGTTACAGTTGACGAATTATTGAATGAAGAAGGCTTTGATGCCGTATTTATAGGTTCCGGTGCGGGACTTCCCAAATTTATGGGTATTCCCGGAGAAAATGCAAACGGTGTATTTTCCGCCAACGAATATCTTACCAGAAGCAACCTCATGAAGGCATTTGATGATAATTCAAGCACACCCATTATGAAGGGTAAAAAGGTTGCTGTTGTAGGCGGCGGAAACGTTGCCATGGATGCAGCAAGAACAGCTCTCAGATTTGGCAGCGAGGTTCATATCGTTTACAGAAGAAGCGAAGAAGAACTTCCCGCCAGAGTCGAAGAAGTTCATCACGCAAAAGAAGAAGGCATTATATTTAACCTTCTTACCAACCCCGTTGAGATCCTTACGGATGAAAACGGCTGGGTAAACGGTATTAAATGTATCAGGATGGAACTTGGTGAACCCGACGAATCCGGCAGAAGAAGTCCCGTAGAGATT
>DBVS01000006.1:11142-18248 GCA_002308235.1 Lachnospiraceae bacterium UBA1258 | reverse complement strand
ACCACAAAGGGACTTGAAATCAACAAGCGTAAATGTATCGTTGCGGATGAAGAATTCGGTAAAACCTCAAAAGACGGCGTTTTCGCAGGCGGAGACGCGGTTACCGGTGCAGCTACGGTTATACTTGCCATGGGTGCAGGTAAGAACGCTGCCAAAGGAATTCATGAATATCTGAAAGATAAATAGGAGGCCGAAATGCCCTTTTGTCCCGTTTGTAAATGTGAATATGTGGAAGGTATAGAAAACTGTCCCGACTGCAAGGTGCCTTTGGTGGACACATTGGAAGAATCCGATGCCGAAACCGAATTTAAGGAAATCGAAGAACTCGATGAAGAGGAACTTGTTGAAGAAGTCGAAAAGGATCTGGTTCCCGGCCTTGATGAAATGCCTTCCATGGAGGAAATTGAAGAAAGACTTGAACAGCAGAAGAAGCTCATGGATCTTGTAAACTACAAGTCTAAGGCCGAGCTTATAAGCGAAAACCGCTCGGGAGCCTTTGCGCTTCTTTCCGTCGGCATTATCGGCGGCGCAGTTTTGCTTCTTAATGCCTTTAAGGTTATAAAGCTTCCCATTTACGGGTTTTCCCTTATAAGCCTTAATGTGATCATGGGCGGATTTTTCGGCGTTTTCGTTCTTTGTGGAATCCTTTCCTGTTTAAAGATCAAGAAACTTAAGGTTGCCACAGAGCTTGAAGAAGAGCTTATTCCAAAGGTTCGTGCCTTTGTGGAAGAAAGAATTTCAAATTACAAGACCGAAGAAGACCTTTCTCCCGAAGAAGCTTATCTTGTAAAATGTGATATGGCTGTTAAGGACATTGAAGAAAACTTCCCCGATTTAGAGCCCGGATTTGCATATTATGTTGTGGACAAATATGTGGGAGACAGCCTGAATGAAGATTAGGATTCTCTGCGTCGGCAAAGTCAAAGAAAAGTACTTACGTGACGCCATAGACGAGTACATGAAACGTATGCAGAAATTTGCCGACATGGAAATTCTCGAAGTTTCCGATGAAAAAACCGAGGAACGCGCAAGCGAAACCGAAATGGAATCGGTTCTTTCAAAGGAAGGCGAACGGCTTATGAAGTTTATCGGAGATCGGGATTTCGTGACCGTCCTTGACATATGCGGAGTCAAAGTATCCTCCGAAGGTTTGGCCGAAAGAATAAAAAATACGATTCTGAAAGGCAGTTCAACCCTGGATTTTGTCATCGGAGGTTCTTTGGGACTCTCCGATTCCGTCAAAAAAAGAGCAGATTTCAGACTTTCTTTTTCGGATATGACATTTCCTCATCAGTTAATGCGTGTTATTTTACTAGAACAGATTTACAGAGCCTTTAAGATAAACAACAATGAACCGTATCACAAGTGACTATTTAACTTGAAAGGCAGGGCGTAAACATGAGAATGTATGACATCATCAAAAAGAAACGTGACGGATTTTCCTTAACGAAAGAAGAGATCGATTTCTTTGTCAAAGGCTTTAATGACGGATCCATTCCCGATTATCAGGCCTCAGCTTTAATGATGGCGATCTTCTTTAACAAGATGAATGAAGAAGAAACCCTCAATCTTACCCTTGCCATGGCAAATAGCGGCGAAATGCTGGATCTTTCGGGTATAGACGGCGTCAAGGTCGATAAGCATTCCACAGGCGGTGTGGGAGACAAGACCAGTCTTTCTTTGATACCTATGGTTGCTTCCTGCGGAGTCAAAGTTGCAAAGATGAGCGGACGTGGGCTCGGTCATACCGGCGGAACCATCGATAAGCTTGAAAGTTTCCCGGGATTTTCCACGGACATTCCCGTTGATAAATTCGAGAAAAATGTTAAAGAGATCGGCATTTCCATCATGGGTCAGACTAAAGAACTGGCTCCCGCCGATAAAAAGCTTTATGCCTTAAGGGATATTACCGCCACAGTTGACAATATGTCCCTTATTGCAAGTTCCATCATGAGTAAGAAGCTTGCCGCAGGCGCAGATGCCATTGTGCTTGACGTAAAGACCGGAAGCGGCGCTTTTATGAAGACCATGGAAGATTCGCTGGCTCTTGCGAATGAAATGGTCAAAATAGGCAATAACGCAGGCAGAAAGACCATAGCCGTTGTTTCCGATATGGATGAACCTCTCGGCTTTGCTGTGGGAAATGCTCTTGAAGTGAAAGAGGCCATTGCGACACTTAAGGGTGAAGGACCTGCTGATTTCACAAGACTTTGTATGGTCCTTGGAGCAAAGATGCTTTGTGCGGGCGGTTATGCTAAGTCCGACGAAGAAGCTGAATCAAAGCTTTCCGATGCCATAAAGTCAGGACGGGCTCTTGATAAACTTGCTGAATTTGTCAAAGCTCAGGGCGGAGATCCCGATTATGTTTATAATCCGGACAAACTGTGCGAGGCTTCCCTTAAGATCCCCGTAAAAGCCCCCCGTGACGGATATATTTCGGGTATAATCTGCGATGAAGTCGGAAACTGTTCCGTAATCCTCGGAGGCGGCAGAGAAACCAAGGAAAGTTCCATAGATTTAAGCGTAGGCATAGTTCTTTCAAAGAAAGTGGGCGATTATGTCAAAGCAGGTGATGAGATTGCCGTAATTCACGCCAACAGCGAAAAGAAGGCCGAAGAGTGCATGAATCGCCTGTTAAAGGCATATTCTTTTTCAAATGACCCTGTTAAAAAGGGCGATATTATCAAAAAAGTTATCGGGATGTAGTTAATGGAGAAATTAATGGAAATATCCGCCGATGAGATAAGAAAACTCTTCGGCAGCCACGACAGATATCTGGAAAAAATAGAAAAAGAACTTAACGTTATTCTGGTAAACAGAAACGGTGTTCTTAAGATCGTAGGCGACGAAACAAATGTAAACGGCGCCGCATCCATGATAGGAGAATTAATGGGAACACTTGATAAAAACGGAGACATTGAAGAGCAGAAGATAGATTATGCCATCAGTCTTACCCGTGAAAACAACGAGCGTGTTCTTTCCGAGATCGATAAAGAAGTAATCTGCCACACAATTTCGGGGAAACCCATAAAACCCAAGACCGTAGGTCAGAAGAATTATGTGGACGCCATCAAGAAAGACATGGTTGTTTTCGGAATAGGTCCCGCAGGTACGGGTAAAACCTATCTTGCCATGGCTCTTGCAATCACGGCCTTTAAAAATAACGAGGTCAATAAGATCATCCTTACCAGACCCGCCATAGAAGCGGGAGAAAAGTTGGGTTTCCTTCCCGGAGATCTTCAAAGCAAGGTAGACCCTTATTTAAGGCCTTTATACGATGCCCTTTACCAGATCATGGGAGCCGACGGCTTCCAGAAAAACATGGAAAAAGGGCTTATTGAGGTTGCGCCCCTTGCCTACATGAGAGGACGTACACTGGATGATGCTTTTATAATTCTGGACGAAGCGCAGAACACGACTCCCGCCCAGATGAAGATGTTTTTAACGAGAATCGGTTTTGGTTCAAAGGTGGTTATTACGGGTGATTCGACACAGAAAGACCTTCCCAAGGATGTTACCAGCGGTCTTGACGTGGCGATAAAGATTCTTAACAAAATTGACGGAATTTCCGTCTGCAAGCTTTCCAGCAAGGACGTTGTGAGACATCCCCTTGTTCAGAAGATTGTGCAGGCTTATGAAGCCTACGACGAGAAAAAGAAAAAGCCCGGCAAGACCGGCAAACGTTGACCCACGATGGACTATACTAAAAAATTTACCCTTACAGGCTTAATAACTTCATTATCAACGGCACTTGTTATTGTTCTTGCTTCACTTATTTACGGTGCGACCAGAGCCGAACTTATCAGAAATTCCGTATTCGGCCTGTTTTTTTCGGCAGGACTTGTTTTTTCGATACTTTATTTTCACAAAGCAGAGCGCCTGGATTACGACAACGGAACGCATCCTTACAGGTTTTTGATTACATATTCCGTATGTCTGGTGCTTGTTTGCTTTTTCCCGCTGATTGATGTTAAAGGCTGGGTGTTTTTGGGGCCCTGCATTGCCCTTTGTCTGTTATCAAACAGCCTCCTGGGGCTTTATTGTTCCGCAGGACTTATCATGATACCTGTCCTGCTTTCGGAAAGCACTGATCCTACGGTATTTTTGGTATATTTCATGAGCTGCTTTGTCAGCGTTTTGCTTTTCCAGAATGTGGAAAACAATTTCCGGGTGGCAGGTCCCGTAATCATTTCTTCAATGGTGCTTTTTGCCGTTGAGACCGCAGGATTTGTATTGCCGGAGAACCTTTCGCTTACCGCCGAAAGATTCCTGATGCCTTTGGTAAATGTTATCCTAAATGTGCTTATCCTGTTGCTTTGTCTTAAGTATTTTAACGAATTTATAGCAGACAGATACAGGATCAAATATTTAGAGCTTAACGATCAGGGGTATTCGGCACTTATTAAATTAAAAGAAAAGTCCCCGGAAGAGTATTTTCGTTCCATACATACGGCATATCTTGCCGAAAGAATGGCAAAAGCCATCGGCTGCGATTACTATGTTGCCAAAAACTGTGCATATTACCACAGGATAAAGAAAGCTTTTTCCTATAATTTCGAGGAAGTGAAAAAGTTTGTTTTGGAAAACGGTTTTCCGCCGAAAGCCGCAGAAACACTCCTTGGATACCTTTCAAAGAAACAGAATCTTTCTTCCAAGGAAGCGGGTATCGTTTATATCTGCGATAAATTTATCTCAAGCATTCAGTTGATCTTTCAGAAAAACAGCGAGGCAAAGATTGACTACAAGGACCTCATCGAAAAGATACTTGAAAAGGATTACGTGGTTAAAAGCTTAGATTCCAGCGACCTTTCGATAAAAGACATGGGAACCATAAAACAGATCGTTTTGAAGGAGACCCTGTACTATGACTTTTTACGTTGATAACGATACGGATTTCGAATTTGAATTTGATACGGAAAAGCTTTTGGAAAGCCTCACCAAAGAAGTGCTTAAAAGCGAAGAGTGTCCCTTTTTGAATGTTTCCGTGAACCTTCTTTTTACGGATGAGGATTCCATAAAAGAAACCAACAGGGACTACAGGGGAATCGATAAGGTTACGGATGTGCTTTCTTTTCCGGCCATAGATTTTATCGAGCCTGCCGATTTTTCGCATATAAAAGAAAACGATCCTTCTTACTTTGATGAAGAGACCGGGGAACTGATTCTCGGAGATATAATGATCTGTATTAAAAGAGC
The DNA here is from genome assembly GCA_002308235.1 of Lachnospiraceae bacterium UBA1258. Classification (GTDB taxonomy): domain Bacteria; phylum Bacillota; class Clostridia; order Lachnospirales; family Lachnospiraceae; genus UBA1258. Next base: position 13,052 of record DBVS01000006.1, on the reverse strand, counting down.
TATGGAGCAGGCAGAAGAATACGGCCATTCCTTTAAAAGGGAGATCGCATTTCTTATTACCCACAGCCTTTTCCATCTTTTGGGGTATGACCACGAGACCGAGGAAGAACGGGTCATGATGGAAGAAAAACAGAAAGCTGTTTTGGAGAGATTAAACATTACAAGAGAGAATTGATACATGAAAACCGGACGTGAAAAAAGCAAATTTAATAATTTTATCGTCCAAGGCGGAATTCTTGCCATCGCAGGGGTAACGGCAAGAATGTTGGGGTTATTTAAGCGTGTGCCTCAGGCATACATTATCGGCGACTACGGAAATTCCTATTATGCCGCCGCTTATGAAATATACAACATTATTTACACTATTTCCGTTTATGGACTTCCGATATCCGTTTCAAAGCTGGTATCGGCCAATGTTTCAAAGGGGCAATACAGAAACGCCGACAAGATCTTTAAATGTTCCATATCTTTGGCGGCTGTAACGGGGCTGATTACCTCGGTACTGGTATTTTTGTTCAGTGATAATCTTTCAAGAATACTTAACGAGCCCATGAGTTTTCTTGCTTTGAGAACTCTGGCCCCCACACTTTTTGTCGTATCCGTCATGGGAGTTTTGAGGGGCTATTTCCAGGGCCTCGGAAGTATGGTGCCTACGGCTGTTTCACAGCTCCTTGAGCAGGTCGTTCTGGTTGCCGTCAGCCTTACTGCGGCTTTCTTTATGACAAAGAAAGGCGAGAAGGTCGGCCTTATCCTGCATAACGACAAATACCGTGCGGCCTACGGTGCAAGCGGCATCACTTTGGGATGTCTTGCGGGTGCCGTCACGGGCCTGGTTTTCCTGGGCTTTTTGTATTCAGCCTACAGAAAACGCCTTAAAAAGCAGATTTACAGGGATCCTTCCCATTCCATAGATTCCACCTTCGAAGTATTTAAGACCCTGCTTTTAACGATCATTCCCATCGTTATCAGTTCCTTCGTCAACAATATCTCGAATTTCCTGGATCAGTTCCTCCACAACCGGATTATGATCGAAAAGGGACTTGAGGAGATCAAATCCGTTAACTGGGGAATTTATTCGGGTAAGTATTCGGTACTGATAGGCGTTCCCATTGCCATTTCCGCAGCCATGGGTGCTTCCAGCGTTCCTACAATCTCGGGTCTTATGAAGCGAAAGGAATATGATGAAGCAAACAACAGGATCGAACGCGTCATCAGGATCACCATGATGATCGCCATACCCTGCTGTGCGGGCATGATTGCCCTGGCTCCTTCCCTTATGTGGACGCTTTTCTCTGTTACCCAGCCCGTTGCGTATAATCTTGTAAGGATAGGCGCTGCGGGAGTTGTGCTGTTTTCTTTTTCAACCCTTACAAATGCGATTTTACAGGGCATGAGCAGACTGATAAAACCCATAATTCACGGTATCATCGCTCTTTGCATACATGTGGTTATCCTGGTTTCGCTGCTTAAATTTACAGACATGAATATTTACGCGGTTGCTTTGTCCAATAACTTCTTTTCACTGGCGATCTGTATCATGAATATTTACTCGATCTCGAAGATCCTTAAATATCGTCAGGAAGTAAGAAGAACCTTTGCGCTTCCCGTTATTTGTGCAAGTATTATGGGCGCAGCCGTATTTTTCCTTGATAAGATATTTCAGAAAAACGGCTATTCAAGGATCATGACCATTGTTTGCATACTTATAGGTGCTTTGATTTATTTTGTCGGACTTATCGTGTCTCAGGCCGTCGGAAAGGAAGAGATCACCGCAATTCCCGGCGGAACGAGACTTTACGGAGTTTTAAAGAAATTAAGACTAATGAGTTAATCTGACATAAACAGAGAGGAGAACCCGTCTATGAAAACTGTCGGCATCATAGGAGCAGGCGCCAGCGGAATTATGGCAG
>DBVS01000006.1:6895-11129 GCA_002308235.1 Lachnospiraceae bacterium UBA1258 | reverse complement strand
CGGAGCCAAGGTAACCCTTTTCGAAAAGAAAGACAAAATCGGAAAGAAGATCCTGGTTACGGGTAACGGGCGCTGTAATTTTTCAAACCTGAATCTTTCCGAGGATTATTATTATACCGATGACGATGATTATTTAAAACGGGCTCTCAATAAGTTTAACAACAAGGATCTGATCTTCTTTTTCACGGAATTGGGACTGCTCATCAAAGAAAAGAACGGATATCTTTATCCTGCATGTGAACAGGCATCCACGGTCCTTGATGTTTTAAGAAACGGCCTCAAGAAAAGAAACGTTGAAGTCATAACCGAAACCAATATAGTTTCCGCTGTTAAAAAGGACGGAAAGTTCATTTTAACAAGCGAAAAGAAAGAAACCTTTGAATTTGATTCAATCATCGTTTCCACCGGCGGTATGGCAAGCCTTTCAAAGGGAGAAGCCGCAAACGGCTATAAGCTCTGCGAGAGCTTCGGGCACAATGTTTCAAAACTTTATCCCGCCCTTACCCAGCTTAAATGTGAGGGTATCAATTTTAAGGCTGTTTCCGGGGTTAAAAGCGACTGTATTCTGTATCTCTTTGTGGATGATAACCTGATGATGACTCAAAAGGGAGAAGTGCTTTTTACCGATTACGGAATTTCCGGCATCGTTTCCATGCAGGTCAGCCATTATGCGGCGGAATCTCTTGATTCAAAGCATAAAGTAAATGTTGTGCTGGACCTGATCCCGGGCTTTGAAGAAAAGGAACTTAAGGGCTTTGTTATTCCGAAACTCCTTCTTTCCGAAAATCAGAGCTGTGAAGAGTTCTTTACGGGACTTTTAAATAAAAAGCTTAATAACGAGATTATTAAATTAAACGGGCTTAAACCTTCCGCACCCATTACGAAATACACTCAGGATGAGGTCTTAAATGCTGTTCTTTCCATGAAGGAGCTGGTGCTTTCCGTTAACGGAACCAACGGTTTTGATTCATCACAGGTTACCGGCGGAGGAATCTTTACGTCCGAAATCAACGACAGTTTTGAATCCAAGAAGGTACAGGGTTTATACATTACGGGGGAGTTGCTTAATGTTGACGGTATTTGCGGCGGTTACAATCTGCAATGGGCTTTCACAAGCGGAGCGATAGCGGGTGAAGCGGCTGCAAAATAGTAAAGGTGTTTTTGAATGCTATATATTAATCAACTGAAACTCAAACCCGGATTTTCACGGAACGATCTTGTTAAAAAGGTTTCTGCGGCATTAAAGGTGTTGCCTGAAGACATCATTGACGTTACAATTGACAGGCGTTCTTTGGATGCCAGAAAAAGAAACAATATTCTGTACATTGTTAATGCCATTGTTTCAGTAAAGCGTGAAGACAGTGTTTTAAGGCGCATCACGGACGGCTCCGTATCCAAATACGAACCTGTGGTATATACTTTTCCCGCTCACGGAGATATGCCTTTAAAATCAAGACCCATAATAGTGGGCGCCGGTCCCGCAGGTCTTTTTTGTGCTTATTATCTTGCCAAAAACGGCTATAAACCCATAGTCCTTGAGCGTGGCCTTGACGTTGATTCCAGAAAGAAAAGCGTTGAACGATTCTGGGAAACGGGAGTTTTGGATCCCAATTCAAACGTTTTGTTCGGAGAGGGCGGAGCAGGTGCTTTTTCGGACGGCAAGTTAAATACTCTCGTAAAAGATAAAGACGGAAGAAATAAAGAAGTTTTATCCCTGTTTGTCAAATACGGCGCCAAGCCTTCGATCCTTTATGATTCAAAGCCCCATGTGGGCACGGACGTGCTTTGTGAGATCGTCAAGAGCATGCGTGAAGACATAAAGAAAATGGGTGGAGAATTCCGGTTTAATGCGGAAATGACCGACATCGTTTTAAAGAACGGTCGCGTTAAATCCGTTAAAATAAATGGACTTACCGAGCTTGACTGTGATATTCTCTTGTTGTGCATCGGTCACAGTGCAAGAAATACATTTTCCATGCTTTACGATCACGGAATAAAGATGGAGCAAAAGGAATTTGCGGTGGGTTTCCGTGTGGAACACCATCAGAAATTTATCGACAAAGCCTTTTGTACAGATGACGAATCCGTGTTAAAATTTATTTCACCCGTTTCTTACAAGCTTACTTACAAGCATGAATCAGGAAGGGGTGTATATTCTTTCTGCATGTGCCCGGGCGGTTATGTGGTCAATGCTTCAAGCGAAAACGGGCGCTTATGCGTAAACGGCATGAGTTATTCGGGCAGAAGCGGAGAACATGCAAATTCCGCAATTATAGTTTCGGTGGGGCCGAAGGATTTCGGGAGCGATCATCCCCTTGCGGGAATTGAATTTCAGCGTAAGATCGAAGAAAATGCTTTTGCTGCCGGTAACGGAATGATTCCCGTTGAACATTACGGAGATTTTAAGCGGAAAGTTACAGGAGCTGATTCCGTGCTTCCGGATTTCGGTGAATTTGTCGGCAATCCTCCCTGTACCAAGGGATCCTATATATTTGCCGATATTACCAAAGTGCTTCCCGAGGAACTTAACAGGACCTTTGTGGATGCCATGGAATATTTTGACAAGGTTACACCGGGCTTTGGTGCCTCTGATGTATTGATGAGCGCAGTTGAAAGCAGGACCTCATCCCCCGTAAGGATCACACGCGGGGATAACTTCCAGAGTCTTAACTGCGAAGGCCTTTACCCCATCGGAGAAGGAGCGGGGTATGCCGGCGGAATCATGAGTGCTGCCATGGACGGAATGAAAGCCGCCGAGGCGGTAGCAAAGGTTTATATGCCTTTATCGGAGTGATGATTATGAGTCTTACCATGGACGAAAAGATCAAAAGAATAAACGAGCTTTATCACCTGTCTCAGGAACGACCTCTCACAGATGAAGAAAAAGCCGAACAGGATTCTTTACGCAGGGATTACATTATTTCAATCAGGAAGAACCTTTCTTCCCAGCTTGAAAGCATAAAAATAAAGGAACCTGACGGAACCATACACAAACTCACCAGGAAAAACTAATTGGGGAAAGTAAAATGGCACAGAGCGAGAAGAACACAATAAGACACGATCTCATTAACAAGCGGGATGCGATGCAGTCAGACATTTGGACCACGAATTCAAAGATAATTCAAAGAAACGTTCTTTGTTCTAAGCTTTATCGTGACTGCGATATTCTGCTTATTTATTCGGATTATCACGGAGAAGTGGGAACCCTTACCATAATTGAAGATGCCCTTATAAACAATAAGGCGGTATACCTTCCCAAGGTGCTTGAAAACTTCAATGAGGCAAGAATGGAATTCTACCGTATATTTTCAACGAATGAGCTTATCGACGGCTACAAGGGCATTATGGAGCCTATTGGAAACGTGGAGCGTGTCTTTGATTACGAAAAGGAAAAAGATAAGAAACTTCTTATGTTTGTACCGGGTGTTGCTTTTGATAAAAGCGGATACAGGCTCGGATACGGCAAGGGTTACTACGATAACTATTTAAAGGATAAAGATGCGATTCTTAAGGTCGGCATCTGCTTTTCCATGCAGATTGTCGACGATCTTCCGGTTTCCTCAAACGATATCAAACTTGATTATCTTATCGATGAGAAGACCAAAACCGGCGAGATAAATGCAATAAAATATCCCGGGAGGCAATAAGTGTTAAACACAGAAGAAAGTATTCAGTTTGAATATATAGAGAAACTGAAGGAAATAGTTGCCGGTATCGAAAAGCGCCTTAACAGAAAGCCCACCTGCCAGGTTACCACCTTCGGATGCCAGATGAATGCAAGGGATTCCGAGAAGCTTCTTGGTGTACTTAAGACCATAGGATTTAAAGAGACCGAAGCGGATGACGCCGATTTTGTAATATACAATACCTGCACTGTCAGGGATAATGCGAACCAGAGAGTTTACGGAAGACTCGGTGCGCTTAAACCCTTCAAAAAGAATAATCCCGAGATGAAAATAGCTCTTTGCGGTTGCATGACGCAGGAAAAGTCCGTCATTGACAAACTGAGGAAGAGTTATAATTTTGTTGACCTTATTTTCGGAACCCATAACCTGTTTACTTTTCCCGAGCTTTTATATCGGATGTACACTTCGGATTCACAGGTTTGTGAGATCTGGAACGACACGGAAGTTATAGCCGAACAGCTCCCTGTAGACAGGAAGTATTTCTTTAAGTCCGGCATCAATATTATGTTCGGATGCAATAATTTTTGCACCTATTGTATCGTTCCTTA
>DBVS01000006.1:201-6824 GCA_002308235.1 Lachnospiraceae bacterium UBA1258 | reverse complement strand
ATCATGCTTCTCGGACAGAATGTCAACAGTTACGGAAAGAAACTGGAAAATCCGATTTCCTTTGCAGAGCTCTTAAGACGCGTGGAACAGATAGATAAGATAAAGCGGATCAGATTCATGACTTCTCACCCGAAGGATCTTTCGGATGAGCTTATCGAAGTTATGAAAAACTCAAAAAAGATCTGCAAACACATTCATTTGCCCCTGCAGTCCGGTTCATCAAAAATCCTTAAAGCCATGAACCGCTGCTATGATAAGGAAACATATATAGCCCTTGCAAACAAGATAAGACGGGAGATACCCGATATTTCCATCACAACTGACATTATTGTCGGCTTTCCGGGAGAAACCTTGGAAGATGTCAAAGAAACCATCGATGTTATCGAGAAGGTTTCTTTTGACAATGCCTTTACTTTTATATATTCAAAGCGAACCGGAACCCCTGCGGCAGCAATGGAAAATCAGGTTGATGCGGCAACAGTTAAGAAGCATTTTGACATGGTCTTAACCAAGGTACAGGAAACAGCCAAAAAGCAGCTGGGAAGATTCTTGGGGAAAACCGTCTGTGTTCTTTGTGAAGGGACGAATGAGCAGGATGCGGATTTTTTAGACGGAAGAATGTCCGGAAACACAATCGTACATTTTCCCGGGGATGCATCAATGATCGGAAAATTTTATAACGTGAAACTTACGGCTTTTCACGGTTTTTATTATGACGGCGAGATTGTAGACAAGGCAGGTAACGATTGTGGCTGAATTTACTCCGATGATGAAACAATATCTGGAGACAAAAAAAGAATATAAAGACTGTATTCTGTTTTACCGGCTGGGTGACTTTTATGAAATGTTCTTTGAGGATGCGGAGATCGCTTCAAGGGAACTTGAACTTACCCTTACGGGTAAAAGTTGCGGTCAGGAAGAACGGGCTCCCATGTGCGGCGTTCCTTTCCACGCAGTGGATTCGTATTTAAACCGTCTTGTCAATAAAGGCTACAAAGTTGCCATCTGTGAGCAGACAGAGGACCCGAAGTTTGCAAAGGGTCTTGTTAAACGAGAGGTCATTCGAGTTGTTTCAAGGGGAACGAATCTTGATACAAGCCTGATGGATGAGCGTACAAACAATTACCTCATGTGTATCTGTTACCTTGAAAACGGCTCGGGGATCGCCGTATGCGACATAACGACCGGTGATTTTTATCTCACTGAGGTTTCCGCCACAAGAGGGGTGCTTGACGAAGTCCAGAAATATTCTCCCACGGAAATTATCTGTAACGAAGCCTTTATGGTTTCGGATTTTCCTTTTGAATCTCTGAAAATGAGCGGGCAGACCACGGTAAACCCCATTTTTTCAGGATATTTTGATGAAAAAGAAAGTGAAAAGACCTTAAAACAGCACTTTAAAGTTAACTCTTTGGAAGGTCTTGGATTAAACGACTATAAATGCGGAGCAATCGCCGCCGGCGCTATGCTTTCGTATCTTTTTGATACACAAAAATCTTCTCTTGACAATCTTACGGAGATCCATGTTTACGAAACCTCGGATTTCATGCGCCTTGACAGTTCCACCAGACGCAATCTGGAACTGTGCGAAACCATGCGGGAGAAGCAAAAAAGAGGTTCCCTTCTCTGGGTCCTTGATAAAACAAGAACCGCCATGGGCGGCAGACTATTAAGAAACTACATAGAACAGCCCCTTTTAAAAAGGGATCAGATGGAAAAGCGTCTTGATTTCGTGGAAGAACTGGTCAAAAAGGCAGTTGACCGTGAAGAGATACGCGAATATCTGGATGAGGTATACGACCTTGAAAGATTGCTCGGAAAGATAACCTATAAAACCGCGAATCCCAGAGATCTGGTGGCTTTTAAGAATTCTCTTGCAATTTTACCCCACATTAAAAGCGTTTTAAAGGATTTTGACGCCGAACTTGCAAAAGAAACCGAAGCTTTGATCGATGAGCTTAAGGATCTTTACGAAATGATCGACAAGGCCATTCTTGATGAGCCCGCGCTTACTCTTAAAGAAGGCGGGATTGTCAAAGAAGGCTACATGGAGGAGATCGACAAGTTCAAAAGAGCAAAGACCGATGGCAAAAAATGGCTTTTGGAACTGGAAACCAAAGACAGAGAGCGCACCGGCATCAAGAATCTTCGCATCAGATACAATAAGGTCTTCGGCTATTATTATGAGGTCACCAATTCATATAAGGATCTGGTCCCCGAAGATTACATCCGCAAGCAGACCCTTACCAATGCCGAAAGATATACCACCAAAGAGTTAAAAGAAATGGAAGACTCCATCCTTAACGCAGAGGACAAGCTTTTCGGCCTTGAGTATGATGTTTTCTGTAATGTTCGTGATACAATTGCGGCCAATGTCGACCGCATATACGAGACATCCAAAGCTATTGCCAAGCTCGACGTTTTTGCATCACTTTCTTATGTGGCCGAGCATAACAAATACGTACGCCCCACACTTAACGACAACGGTGTAATTGAGATAAAAGAAGGCCGCCACCCGGTTGTTGAACGCATCATGGAGAACGGACTCTTTATTCCAAATGATACCAAGCTTGATAACAACAAGAATCTTGTAAGCGTTATCACGGGCCCCAATATGGCCGGTAAATCGACTTATATGCGTCAGGTTGCTTTGATAGTCTTAATGGCTCAGATCGGTTCCTTTGTGCCCGCAAGCCGGGCAAATATCGGTACTGTGGACAGGCTCTTTACCAGAGTCGGGGCTTCCGACGATCTTGCCAGCGGACAAAGCACCTTTATGGTTGAAATGAGCGAAGTGGCAAACATATTAAGAAACGCCACTTCGAAAAGCCTTTTGATCTTAGATGAGATCGGCCGTGGAACCTCAACCTTTGACGGACTCAGCATTGCCTGGGCCGTAATCGAGCATATAAGTAACAAGAAGATCCTGGGAGCAAAGACCCTCTTTGCCACCCATTACCATGAACTTACGGAGCTTGAAGGGAAGCTTACCGGCGTAAACAATTATTGTATCGCTGTTAAGGAAAACGGAGACGACATTGTTTTCTTAAGAAAGATCATAAAGGGTGGCGCCGACAGGAGCTACGGAATTCAGGTTGCCAGACTTGCGGGAATTCCGGATATGGTTTTGGACCGCGCAAAAGAGATTTCCGAAGAGATCTCGGAAAACGATCTTATCGAGCGTATACAGAAAATGAATGTCGGGACTTCCGAATCAAAATCCAGACATGAGAGTAAAGCCCCCGAAGTTTACGGCCAGATGACGTTGTTTGACGCCGTTAAGGACGAAGATATAATTAATGACATTAAATCCGTGGATCTTGCAAATTTGACGCCTTTAGAGGCTTTAAACAAGCTTTCGGGATATCAGGATATGCTCATTAACAGATGGAAGGGTTAGGGTAAACCGCAATGTCTCACATTGATTTACTGAGCAACGAAACAATCGATAAAATTGCAGCCGGAGAAGTTGTCGAAAAGCCGGTCAACGTGGTAAAGGAGCTGGTGGAAAACTCCATTGATGCCGGCGCCACCGTTATAAGCGTTGAAATAAAGGGCGGTGGCACAGACCTGATCCGTGTTACCGATAATGGTTCCGGAATTTCCGATGAAGACTGCAAAATGGCTTTTGTTCGTCATGCAACCAGTAAACTTAAAGACATTAAAGATTTGGAAACTCTTAATTCGCTGGGTTTCAGAGGCGAAGCTCTTTCTTCGGTATCGGCGGTTTCAAAGTGTGAACTGATCACCAAACGCCCCGAATCATTGCTTGGAACCAGGATAGTTTGCGAAGGCGGCAAACTTTTGGAAAAATCCGAAGTAGGAGCGCCAAACGGCACCACTCTTATCGTAAGACAGCTTTTTTACAATACACCTGCAAGACGAAAGTTTCTCAAAAGCGAGGCATCGGAAGGTGCAACCATCGCCGACATGATGGAGAAGATCGCTCTTTCCCATCCGGAGATTTCTTTTCAGTTCATTATGAACGGAAAAACCAGACTTTCCACCGGCGGAAGCAATGATGTGAAGGATGTTGTGTACAGGATCTTCGGTAAAGACGTATATTCCTCCCTTTTGCCGGTGGATTACGAAGATATCGGCATTAAGATCACCGGATTTACCGCAAAACCCGAATTCGTTTACAGAGCACGTAACGGCGAACTCTATTTCGTCAACGGAAGAACTGTAATTTCCAAAACCGTTCGTACAGCGATAGAAGAGGTTTACAGGAATTATCTGATGCAGCATCAGTTTCCGTTTTGCGTGCTTTATATCGATATTGATCCTTCAAAGATCGATGTTAACGTTCATCCCCGTAAGACTGAGATCAAATTTGACAATGACGAGCTTGTCATAAAGCACATAATGGAGGCACTTAACGAAGCTTTTAAAGATAAGGACCTTATTCCGAAAGTGACACTTGATTCGGTGCCTGAAGCACCCGAAATCACTGATATTGCCAAAGAAACAGATTTTTCCGAAGAGCCTGTTGAAAAGCCTTATTTTAAGCCTGATTTTGACGATACATCGGAAAATTTTGAAGAAGTTATATTCGATGAAAGCAAGCCTTTGGCAAAAACAGAATCTGAAACGCCTTCCAAAGAAGAAGTTATATTAAAAACCTCTTCAAAGGACGAAAGAATACCAGAACCTTTCGAAGAAAAGCGTTTTGAAAAGACAACTTTTGAAAAAGCACCAAAGCCTGTTCAGGAATCTTTCTTTGAGAAGAAACTCATTTCCGATGAACCGCTTAAAGAGTACAAAATAATCGGCCAGGTATTTGACACTTACTGGCTCATTACATTGGATTCCGACCTTTATATCGTCGACCAGCATGCAGCTCACGAAAAGGTTAACTATGAGAGATTCGTAAAAAGGATTCATGAAGGTGTTCATCCTACTCAGATGCTTATGCCTCCAATCATAGTTACACTTACCGGAGCAGAGGAATCTGTTCTTAACGATAATATCGAAAGCTTCAGAAATATCGGTTTTGAAATAGAAAATTTCGGCGGGAACGAATATGCTCTCAGAGGCGTGCCTACCGATCTTTTCAGACATTCCGAGAAGGAACTTTTCCTTGCGATACTCGATGAACTTGCCGAAAATCCCGGACTCGGAAGCTTTAAGACCATAGATGAGAAGATTGCGGGAATGGCATGTAAAGCATCCGTCAGAGGCGGAGATAAGATCGGATTTGAACAGGCAGAAAAGCTTATCGATGAACTACTGACTCTGGATAATCCTTATAATTGTCCCCACGGAAGACCAACCATTATAGCAATTACCAAAAACGAAATGGAAAAGAAATTCCAGAGAATCGTAAACTGATGAACAATAAGCCGCCTCTTATAATCTTATCGGGACCTACCGCAACAGGCAAAACGGATCTGTCTGTTTTATTTGCCATGCAGCATGATCTTGAGATTATATCTGCGGATTCAGCCCAGGTATACAAAGGGATGGATATAGGAAGTGCCAAGATAAGACCTGAGGAGAAAAAAGGTATCCCGCATCATCTGATTGATGTATGTGATATAAGCGAAGATTATTCTGCTTTCAGATTTAAGGATATGGCAGAAAAAGCGATTGCCGGCATTTATGAAAGGGAAAAGATCCCTCTTGTGGTAGGCGGTACCGGTTTTTATATCCAGGCTTTGCTTAAAGGTGTTAATTTTGACGATGACGGTCCGGATGAAGAATATAGAAATGCTCTTCAGATAACGGCAGAGGAAAAAGGTTCTTCTTTTCTTCATGACATGTTAAAAGAGGTTGATCCCGAAAGCGCAGATAAGATTCCCGAAGGCAATATCAAAAGAGTAATAAGGGCTCTTGAATATCATCACCTTACCGGCAGAAAGATCTCGGAACATAATGAAAAAGAAAGCAGAAGAGATTCGGTATACAATGCGGCTTATTTTGTCCTTACTGATAAAAGAGAACTGATGTATGAAAGGATAGATAAAAGAGTCGATAAAATGATAGATGAAGGTCTTGAAGTTGAAGTGAGAAGCCTTCTTGAAAAGGGAGCAGATCCCGCATCGACCGCTATGCAGGCTATCGGATATAAAGAAATGATCCCTTATATAAAAGGTGAATATTCACTTGATGAGGCCATATATCAGATCAAACTTCGAACCAGACATTTTGCAAAAAGACAGGTTACATGGTATAAAAGAGAGCCTGATGTAATATATATTGAACGCGGGGATTTTGAAGGCGATAATTCGAAAATGTCCGAATTTATGTTCCGCGAGTGTGTGAAAAGAGGAATACTTAATGAATAATGCAACCAAGGAGCTCTATAAAGAGCTTGGAATTAAGGATAAGGTACTTGAAATCTCGGAAGAAGTTCTTGCTTCTCTTAAAGACAGGTTCGATAAAATCGATGAAAATGCGGATCTTTGTACTCTTAAGGTATTAAAAGCTTTTCAGAAAAATAATGTTAACGAAAGCTGCCTTATGGGAACTACGGGATACGGATATAACGATCTGGGAAGAGATACTCTTGAGAAGGTGTATGCCGATTATTTTCATACAGAAGATTGTCTTGTAAGACCTCAGATAACCTGCGGAACACATGCACTTGCCCTGGCTCTTATGAGTAATTTAAGACCCGGTGA
>DBVS01000006.1:0-157 GCA_002308235.1 Lachnospiraceae bacterium UBA1258 | reverse complement strand
GACCCTCCGTCGGCTCTTTGGCTGAGTACGGGATCACATATGCTCAGGCTGACTTAAGCGATGACGGAACCCCTGATCTTGAAAATATCAGAAATGCAATAAGTGACAAAACAAAACTTGTTACCATCCAAAGGTCAAAGGGATATCAGACAAGACC
>DBVS01000126.1:6086-7673 GCA_002308235.1 Lachnospiraceae bacterium UBA1258 | reverse complement strand
GTCTTCGAATCCGCAAAGGAAAAGCCCAGGGCTTTAAGTTCTTTCTTGGTCCATTCACGGGTGGCAACCACCTTTTTGACGGTCTCCTCAAAGTAAGCTCTGTCCTTTATGGAAAGGGCTCCAAGCTCCAAAGAAGGCCTGTTCATGGTGTAGGAATTAAAGGAATACTTAACGTCCTGCATGTATTTGATAAGTTTTTTCGAACCTATGGCAAATCCGATGCGAAGCCCCGCCAGAGAACGGGATTTTGAAAACGTCTGCACAACCAGAAGATTATCGTATTTATCTACAAGGGGCAGAGCCGATTCTCCGCCAAAGTCCGCATATGCTTCATCAATGATAACGACTGAGTCTCTGTTATTCCTTAAAATGTCCTCGATGTCGGAAAGCGGCAAATTTGCACCTGTGGGGGCGTTGGGGTTTGCAAGCACGATACCGTCATTCTCTCTGTAATAATCCTCTTTCTTTACGGAGAAGTCCTCCATAAGGGGAATCTGCACGTAGGGGATCCTGTAAAGATTTGCCCAGACATCGTAAAACGAGTAGGTTATATTCGGAAAAAGAATGGGTTTTTTTCCGTTAAAGAACGTAAGGAAGGCCATGGCGAGAACATCATCGGAGCCGACTCCCACAAATACCCTGTCCGAATCCACGTGATAGTATTCCGCGATGGCATCCGTCAGCACGGAACAGGTGGGGTCGGGATACTTCTTAAGAGCATCCGCGTCCATGTTCTTCATCCGCTCCACCACCGCGGGTGCCGGGGGATAGGGATTCTCGTTGGTATTAAGCTTTATAAGGTTTGAAACCTTGGGCTGTTCTCCGGGAACGTAAGGATCAACCTTTCTGACATAATCTTCCCACATAACTGCATCCTTTCGGTGAAAACTCCTTAAAACAAAACTCACGGATAATTTTATAATGAAAATCCGAATTAATCAACCGAAGGATTCCTTAAGAAAACCGTTGCTTTTTGAAAACCCGGGTGCTATACTGTCACCAAGTTACCTGCATAGAAGCTTCCCGCCCTTTGGCGCGAGGCTGTTTCATGGAGGTTTTTTTATGTCTATTTTTAAGCGGTACCTGGCAAAACGGTACCATCTTGTTGCGGGAATTCTCGCCCTTTTCTTCTTTTGTTTTCCGACCGACAAAGCATATGCGGCGGTTTTTACCCACATCCACACCGGAGACTGCTACGAAAACCGGGATGAGCTCTGCTCGAACCACTACGTAAAGGATGAGTATACCTACGAAGACTATCATTGCTTTACCTGCGGAACCATCCGTACTTTTTTGCAGATCGTCTTCTGGGACATCTGCGAAAACAGCGGTAAGGACGGGTATCCCGTCTACAATCCCGTCGATATTGCCTATCTTCAGACCTGTCTTGTCTGCGGCGACCACAGGCGGTGTAATGAAAACTCCGATCCCCGCTCTCACAGAGTTACAAGACAGGTGTTGGTCTGCGGCCACACCGAAAACGATGTTACCGCAAACGTATCTCTTTCTTTGGATAACTCAGACTGGACCAACGGTCCCGTTACCATAAGCGCTTCCGTTTCTTCTTCCGATCCTGCCTTCGGACTT
>DBVS01000126.1:2005-6019 GCA_002308235.1 Lachnospiraceae bacterium UBA1258 | reverse complement strand
GACAAGTACGGGCGCACCGTTTCTGAAAGCATCACCGTCTCAAACATCGATAAGACGTCCCCTGTTGTCAGCCTTTCAACCGACAGAGACGACTGGTCCGAAAGCGGCATCAGAGTGCTGGTAAATGCCTCTGACGAAGGATCCGGGCTTTCGGAAGCCGCATACTCCTATAACGGAGGCGCATTTACGGGTGAGGCTTCATTTCTTGCAACTTCCAACGGCGATGTGACCGTTACGGTCCGGGACAGAGCAGGAAATGAAACCACGGAGCGCATCAGCGTCACCAAGGTAGGAAGGGACCCTGCGGTGATCGCCGCAGAACGAGAGGCCGAAGCCAGGCGCGAAGCCGAAAGGATCGAAGCCGAGCGAAAAGAAGCAGAGCGGATCGAAGCCGAGCGAAGGGAGGCCGAACGCCGTGCTGCTGCCGCAAAGAACAATAAAAGCAATCAAAAAACAGGAAATGCCGGAAAAAACAACACAACCGGAAATTCCGCCGGATCTGCCGACCCCGCACCGAACAAGAAAGAAAAATCCGCGGAAGACTCCGGACGCGGCGAATTCCCGGGAGTTTACGAACTATACGATCCCGTGACCGGTGAGCTTGTCTCCCGTGCAGTCTTTGAGGGATATGATGAATTCGGAAACTTTATCGGTGTTAAGGGTGAAAGCTTCGGTTCAGAAGGCACAGACGAGATAGATACCGAAGATGCCGAAAAAGACGAACATAAAAACGGCAACACCCCTGCACCTGTGGGAATGACAGACAATAACGACGGAAGCGACTCAGGCAACGGGACCGGCGGTTCAGACGGAAACGCCGGTAACGGTTCGGGCGACGGCTCGAATGACGATTCAACCGAGGGCTCCGACGATCCCGGCAAAAACAGCAAGGGTGCTTCAGGTCTTAAGACCATACTTGCCGGGATGACTTCGGATAATACTCCGCTATATGCGGGACTTTTGATACTTGTGGCAGGCCTTGTGTTTATCTCCTGCTTCAATTACGTCTATATCTCAAACGGCGGCAGAATCCGGCCCGTCAGGATGGTCAGGGTCGTAAAGGACAAAACCCGCCTGATCGTTCATCTTTCCAAGAGGAATCTTAAGCAGGATACCAGATTCCTTCTCTACCTTTCTCCCTGGCTTAAAGCCACATCCAAAGGACTGCCCGTCTATGTCTGTATCGACAACAACACCTCATCGTTAATACCTGCCGAAGCCGGAAGGACTTTTTCTTTCTGAAAACGGGAGCTAGACTGATACACGCGAAATTTAAAACCCCGGGGATGAACCTCGGGGTTTCTGTGTCTTATCAAGTTATCAGCCTTCCGGGCTTTTTTCGGTCACTTCAGTTAAGGTCTTTAACTCATTCCGGTAATTGTCGGCTGTTTCTTTGTCACCCTTCTTTTCGTATATACGGATGAGCGCCTCCAGGGGGATCTCACGGTTGTAATTTAAGCAGATCTCGGGGCGGGTCTCGTAATGGGCATTGTAATACCACACCGCCGCCTCGTTAAGATCGCCGCGTTCCTCGTAGAAACCGCCGAGGATCGAGCAAAGCTCGCTGCTGCCGCTTACGATTATGTCCTTTATGGAATATTTCATCAAGGCGGTCAGATCGTTTTTAAGCACCGCGTTCTTGGAAAGCACGATATAGCAAAGGCGCATGATATCGGGATTGATGTCAGGATCCTCCAGAAGGTTTTCAAAGTAGGTCGTCGCCTTTGCAAAGTTCTCCGGTTCCCCCGCCAAAAGAAGCTCCCGCGCGTACATACGCGTAAGCCTGTCTCCCAAAACTCCGCCTGCGGCCAGAGTTTTCTCGCAGATCCGTATATCACGGAGTCCGTGAACCTCCTCCTGCATGTGGATAATGTCAACGTCGCTGTCAAAGACCACGGGATCCAGCCGAACGGTCTCATGTACGGGATCGATGAAGGTAAAGTTTCTGATACGCTTAAAGAGCTTCGGCCTGTATTCCGCGTCAAAATTGTAGACGGAACCGTTGGAAAGCTGATTTACGTATCGCATCTGAACGATCTCGATCTCGGGCTCCAGAAAGGCCTTTAAGATTTTAAAGTTCTTCCTGTTCTTTTCATCAAGGACCTCGTCCGCATCCGCAATATAGATGTAGTCGCAGGTTGCTTTGGACAAAGAAAAGTTTCTTGCGGCGGAAAAATCATCCACCCATGCAAAATCAAAGACCTTGTCCGTGTACTCCGCCGCTATCTCCTTTGTTTTGTCGGATGAACCGGTGTCCACGATTATGAGTTCTTCCCAAAGACCCTTCAAAGAATCCAGACACCGTCTCAGATTCTTTTCTTCATTCTTTACAATCATGCATACGGAAATCGTGATCATATTCGGCGTTTTCCCCCTTGATTTTTATGTGTTTAAAGCGATAATTAAAAGTACATGGCGGTATGCTCCGAAAGACTTACTTCGGATGCCGCGCCGCGTTTCGGGAATAGATTCGGAGAATTTATGAAAAATAAAAAATACAGCATGGATATGTGTGAAGGCCCCATTTTTTCAAAGATCGTGGCCTACACTCTTCCCCTTATCCTGTCCGGAATTTTACAGCTTCTTTTTAACGCCGTCGACATGATCGTCGCAGGGCGTTTTGTCGGCAAAGGTGCGCTGGCGGCCATCGGCTCCACCGCTGCTTTGATAAACCTTCTGGTTAACGTATTCATCGGTCTTTCAACCGCCACAAACGCTCTGGTGGCCAGGTACTTCGGCTCCGGGCGCGACAGGGACGTTCACGAGACCGTTCATACATCCATCGCAATTTCCGTTATCTGCGGTATCTTACTTACCTTTATCGGAATCTCTCTGGCTCCGAAGATTCTCATTCTCATGGGAACCCCCGAGGAGGTTCTGCCCCTTTCGACTCTCTATGTCAGGATCTATTTTATCGGCATGCCGGTTTCAATGCTTTATAACTTCGGTGCCGCTGTGCTTCGTGCCATCGGCGATACCAAAAGACCTCTTTATTTCCTTACGGTGGCGGGCGCCATCAACGCAGTATGCAACGTGATATTTATCGTGGTCTTCAATATGGGTGTTGCGGGCGTTGCCTACGCAACCGTGCTTTCTCAGGCTATCTCCGCGGTGCTTACCTTAAGATGTCTCATGAAATCCAACGAAAGCTACCGGTTTGAGATCCGAAAGCTTAGAATCTACCGGGATAAGCTCCTGCAGGTTCTTCGTCTCGGACTTCCCGCAGGTTTCCAGGGAGTGGTATTCTCTCTTTCGAACGTACTTATCCAGTCCTCCGTAAACTCCTTCGGCGAGGATGCCATGGCGGGAAATACCGCCGCTTCAAACTTGGAGGGCTTTGTGTACGTGGCCATGAACTCCTTCCACGTAACCTGCCTTTCCTTTGTGAGCCAGAATTTCGGTGCCCACAATTTTGACAGGATAAAGAAGATCTTCTTAACGTGTCTGGCCTGTGTTGTGGTGGTGGGACTTGCAACGGGCTCTACCGCCTATATCTTCGGTCCTTCCCTTCTTTCCATATACGCATCGGGCGAAGACAAGGCCGTTATCATAAGCTACGGCATGATCCGTATGGGTATCATCATGTTTACCTACTTTACCTGCGGAACCATGGACTGCTGCGTGGGTGCCTTAAGGGGGCTCGGTTATTCCGTCACTCCCATGATAGTTTCACTGATGGGTGCCTGCGGTTTCAGAGTCCTCTGGATATATACGGTCTTTCGTATAAATCGTACCCTTGAATGGCTCTACGTTTCCTACCCTATCTCCTGGACCATAACAACAACGGTCCACATCATTTGCTTTGTGATAATCTTTTCAAAGCTCAGGAAACGGGCTCAATTGTCCGAAAGTTCTCCGTAAAGGCGGGCGCACTTAACAGCCACGTCCCAGCCCTTTAAGAGTTTCTTTCTCTCTTCGGATTTCATGGTGGGCTCAAATCTGCGGCCCAGTTTCCAGTTTTCGATTATATCTTTACGACTTGAATAATAGCCCGTTGCAAGGCCCGCAAGATAA
>DBVS01000126.1:1753-1926 GCA_002308235.1 Lachnospiraceae bacterium UBA1258 | reverse complement strand
CCGTCAACCTTAAGAGTGTTAAGCTTTATTTCCGAATCGGTTTCCATGACCTTCAATACGTCGTAGGTCTGGTAGGCTATGGATTCAAGGGTCGCCCTTATGAAATGCTCTTTCTTGCAGCCTCTGGTGACGCCCACCACGGTGCCCCTTGCGTACTGATCCCAGTAAGGTGC
>DBVS01000126.1:0-1728 GCA_002308235.1 Lachnospiraceae bacterium UBA1258 | reverse complement strand
TATCGGGCACCACCGTGGCAAACTCTTCCGTCTGTCTGGCGGTCTCCACCACTCTCATTTCATCTCTTAACCACTGAACCGCAGCCCCTGCCACAAAGACGCTTCCTTCAAGGGCGTATTCGGGCTTGTCATGCTCGCTGGCGGCAATGGTGGTAAGAAGTCCGTTGTTGGAAATTATTGCTTTGTTACCCGTATTCATGAGCAGGAAACAGCCTGTGCCATAGGTGTTCTTGGCATCTCCCGCTTCAAAACAGCACTGCCCGAAAAGTGCGGCCTGCTGGTCTCCGGCAACACCCGTAATGAGGATCTCGCCGCCAAGGACATAAGGGTCCGTCTTTCCGAAAAGAGTTGCGGACTTTTTAACCGTGGGAAGCATGCACATGGGAATATTAAAGTACTCACAAAGCTCCTTGTCCCACTCCAGGGTATTTATGTTAAAAAGCATGGTTCTCGATGCATTGGTGTAATCCGTTGCATGAACCCTGCCCTTGGTTAAGTTCCACATAAGCCAGGTGTCCACGGTTCCGAAAAGAAGGTCTCCCCTCTCCGCGGCTTCCCTTGCACCTTCAACATTGTCAAGGATCCATTTAAGCTTGGTAGCACTGAAATATGCGTCGGGAATGAGTCCTGTCTTTACACGTATCTTGTCGCTCATGCCGTCTGCTTTTACTTTCTCGATATAATCGGCGGTTCTCTTACACTGCCAGACGATGGCGTTATAAACGGGCTCTCCGGTGTTCTTGTTCCACACGATGGTGGTCTCGCGCTGGTTGGTTATACCGATGGCTTCGATCTGCTCATGTGTGGCATTAACAAGCGCCATGGCTTCCAAAGCCACCGCAAGCTGCGATGACCAGATCTCCATGGCGTTATGCTCTACCCAGCCGGGCTTCGGATAAATCTGCGTGAATTCCCGCTGAGCCATATTTACGATATTACCGCTCCTGTCAAAAAGAATACATCTTGAGCTGGTTGTCCCCTGATCCAATGCCATTAAATATTTTTCCATATACCCTCCGGAATCATTCCATATTTCTTGTTGCCACTACATCACTGCCCGTACCGCAGATATCGGCGCACACCGTATCCCCGATGCTTATGGGTGCGCTTACGGATATTTCGCAAAGTTTCTTTGCCACATCAAAGATCTTATCCTTGGGCACGGGAGTTTTTGTTTTGACCGGTGCGACCTTTCCCGGACGGTTATCGATCCTGACAGTTCCCGTAACCGTTCTGGTGGGATTGGTGACCTCATCTATGGCGTAGGTTACGCCCCTGGGACAGGTGTTACCCGTAACCTTTACGGAATCCCTGTTTCCCTTTTCAAATTCAACCGTTAAACGGCATCCCATGGGACAGCCGATGCATGTAAGCTCTCTTGTCTCCATATTACGCCTCCTGTTTCTCGTTTAACTCAATGGCGACCTTAATGGATTCGCCCGCATTCATGGCCAAAATATCGGCTTTCTTAAGGATGACCTGTTCCATCTCGCCGGGTGCGCAGATCTGCTTTTTGCGGCGCTGGATGCACTTGTCGCCGAGATAGACCGCAATCTCGCAATTCTTGTATACGTTCGCTACTCTGAAACGAATGGTGAGAAGGTCTTCAAGGCGGGTTTTTCTTAAGCATACGGGAACAGTGTATCTCACACCGTTTCCGGTTTCGATATTTATGGGTTCTTCCGATGCATTTCGGTTCTTTCCCTGCACGTATTCCGCCGCATGGCG
>DBVS01000010.1 GCA_002308235.1 Lachnospiraceae bacterium UBA1258 | reverse complement strand
TCCTGCAAACCTTCGAGGATCGTCACATATCTTGAAGAGGTGCCTTCGTAGTTACCCACAAGGGCTCTTCTGTTGTCGGCATTGGGGCCGATAACACCGATGGTGTGAACCTTTTTCTTATCAAGGGGAAGAAGGCCACCCTGATTTTTAAGGAGAACCAGGCACTTTTCCGATACCGTTCTGTTTAACTCGCGCATCTCGTCACTGTCAACGGCAGTGTAAGGGATGTCATCATAAACGGTCTTTTCACCGGTGTCTGCAAGACCCAGTTTGTATCTTGTGGTGAAGAGATTGATCACGGCTTCATCAATGCGGCTCTCGGGAACTCTGCCCTCTTTTACAGCCTGAACGAGGTAAAGGAACAGGCCTCCGCAGTTTAAATCACAGCCGTTATTTACGGCGAGAGATACCGATTCTACAGGGTTTTCGGTTACATGATGTCCTTCGTGGAAATCCTTGATGGCCCAGCAGTCGGAAACCACATGACCTTCAAATCCCCACTCGTCACGGAGGATATCTTTAAGGAGTGTCTTGCTTCCGCAGCAAGGCTCTCCGTTGGTGCGGTTGTATGCGCCCATGACGGTTTCAACCTTACCTTCCGTCACGCAGGCTTTGAAAGCGGGAAGATAGGTTTCCCTCATATCCTGTTTTGAAACAACGGCATCGAATTCATGCCTCAAATCCTCGGGACCCGAATGAACGGCAAAATGCTTTGCACAGGCCGCAGCCTTTAAGTGGTTTTCGTCAGAACCCTGTATACCGTTTACATACGCAACGCCGAGGCGGGAAGTAAGGTAGGGATCTTCTCCGTAGGTCTCATGACCTCTGCCCCAGCGGGGATCTCTGAAAATGTTTACGTTTGGAGCCCAGAAGGTAAGGCCCTTGTAAATGTCGCGGTCATTTCTTTTGACCTGCATGTTATATTTCGCACGTCCCTCGGTTGATACCGCATCGCCGACTTTCTCGACCAGTTCTTCGTCAAAAGAAGCCGCAAGACCGATAGCCTGAGGGAATATGGTTGCGATTCCGGCTCTGGCCACGCCGTGGAGCGCCTCATTCCACCAGTTGTAGGACTTTATTCCGAGTCTTTCGACCTCCTTGGCGGGATGAATCATCTGAGAAACCTTTTCTTCAAGAGTCATCTTGCTCACAATTTCGGTGGCTTTCTGTCTGTACTCTTTGATTTTTGCGCTGTTCTTCGTAAGTTTCATTTGGTTTCCTTTCCTGTTATTTTACTTCCGGTCCGAGATAGGAATAAGGCATGCTCTCTCCGTAAACAAACATACGAAGAAGCACCAGTCCCGGATCTTTCAACTGTATCTTTATTTCATTCACGCCCTCTGTAAGGGTAATGTCCGTGCAAACACCCCGACGGTGATTTAAAGCACCCATGCTCCAGTCTCTGTCCCCGGTGTTTCCGGGTTTATACCCCTTAGGCGCCGTGTTTAAGATCTTAAGGTCTCCTGAATTTACCGAAAGGCCGAATTCAAGCTTTCCGTCTCCGAAGAGAGGTGCCGAAGGAGCAAAATCGCATTCAAGGGTAACTTTTCTTTCGCTTTCGGAATAGATCAGGTACGAAGCAAAAGCTCTGTCGCCCGCTCCGTCCTTCGCAGCAAGGCCCATGCCCCATATACCGTAATCTTCCATTTCATAAACACTGTCATCCTTGGCAAGACAGGCGTCACTCGGGATCACATAACCAAAGCGTCCCTCAAAAATAACACACGGTTTTATTATTGTATTTCTTTCGTCCGCAGACTTGCGGCCATATACTGTTATAAGCACCGTCGTGTCTCCGCCCTTCAAAGTGAGGGTGAGTTTTTCGGTCTCTTCCGGCAGGGCATTTCTGTTACACTTAAGCGTGATCCGCTTTACGTCGCCAACCTCTCCCGATGTTTCGGAAGCCGTCAGCCATAAATTTTCAGGTATTGTTAAATCAAAATTATATTTTTCAACGCCTGTGTTATAGAGGTCTATATCGACATCCGTCTCTCTCGGATAAAGGAAATCCCTGATCTCAAGCTCCATGGGAGATCCGTAGACCTTATCAAAGATCTTATCCCCGTCGGCGCGTCTCACTGCCATATGGGGTCTGTCCAAAGGTTCCACCAGAGCTCTTACGGGATATCTGCAGCCGTCCTCGTTCCACTTGGTAAAGCCGATATGGGGAGCCAGCTCCATTCCCTTCCACTCGCCGTCTTTGAAGGAAGCCCATTCTTTTTTCAGTTCGTTATCAAGGCGGATGGCTTCGGTAACCTTGTCAGCGTAGGCATTTGCGGTCTTAAGTCCCAGAAGAGCGAGCATATTGTTGATGCCTGCATTTAAATGCATTCTGAGAAGATTGACCGTGGCCTCCGTCTGAAAGCCGGAAAGAGAATACCAGGCCTCAAGCCCTGCGGGTGACAGGTTTTCTTTAAGCTGTTTTTCTTTGTTCTCAAGGCGCTCCGCGCGCTTTAACATGCGCTCCGCCTCACCGAAATGGTTCGGGCTGTATACGGCGGAATTGAGTGCCTCGGGCCTTCTCATTCCGTTGAGTCTGACGGTTTCCGTAAGAATATCCGCGGCTGTCTTGGCAATGTCGGAATCGGCCTCGACTCCAAGGAGCATTCCCACCGTCTTTCGCGTGTAAACCTTAAGAGATGCGGTATCCTTGAAGGCTTCCGGCGAATAAGCAAGATTTAAGAAGAAAGAAAGAGGGAACTCGTTATGCTTCAAATCTCCCACATTCAATATCCAGATTTCTTTAACGCCGTATTCGTAGGCTCTCTTCATCTGTTCCCAGATAAGAGTGATGGGCGTTGAATTGATCCACTCGTAGGAAATCGGGTCTCCGTGATAGTCCACGTGATAGTACATTCCGAAGCCGCCGGGATGGTTTTTGTTGCGGGGGCCGGGAAGGGTGCGCACATATCCGTGATTGTCCTCACAAAGCATGAGGGTTATATCCTTAAGTTCATCCCAGTCGATAAGTCCGGGATTCTTCTCATCACCGTAGTAGAAGGGCTCAACCTCCTTATAGAGGGCAAGCATTTTAGGAAACTTCTTGTTAAACTTTGATTCCGCTTCGGCAAGAAGCTTCTTCTGGCAGGTGATAACGCCCTTGAGAAGGTCGATATTGTCCTTAAGTGTTGCCTTCTCCCCAAGAATGGTACTGTCGGCTTCGCCTCGCATGCCCACGGTCACAACACTGTTAAAGCCGCCCCTTTCCTCAAGAGAATCCTTCCAGAAACGGGTAATCCCCTGCTCATTGTCAATAAAACTCCAGGCATCCCCGTAGATGCTCTCGGGGCCTCTGACCTTTCTATACTCTTCGCCGGCTCTGAGGCAGGGCTCGTGGTGGGAATTTCCGATGAATATGCCGTATTCTGTGGCAAGTTCGTAGGAAGCAAGGCCCGGTCCGTCAAGAGCAAAGGATGAAGACCACATGGCGGGCCACAGATAGTTACCCTTAAGACGAAGCAAAAGTTCGAAAACACGGTCGTACATCTCGGCCGTAAAGCCGCCGAAATGCGAACCGGTCCAGTTGCCGAAGCAGGGCCATTCGTCATTTATAAAGAAACCGCGGAATTTGACTGCGGGTTCGGAACTCGTAGTAAAATCGGTGTCTGTAAGAACGATCCTGTCCTTTGTGGGAATCACGCCATCAGCCCAGGTGGCAAGGGGAGATACGCCCATCTTCTCCGACAAAGAAAACATGCCGTATATTGCTCCGAGTTTGTCGGATCCCGCAATTATCAGCAGATTTTCAACGCCGAAAGCTTCCGCATGAAGGGCCGAAACCTTCCATACTTCTCTCTTTCCGCGAATGTCGTTAAGGGAGATAATTCCTTGCTTTTCAAGGGATAAAAGAAGCGGACTCTTATCCGTTACCGCAAAAAGAACTCCGTTTTTACAGGGGGCAAAACTATCGCTGCACGGAGTCAGGGAAACTTCCCTTGATGTAACTTTCGAAAAGTCCTTTAAGACTTTCTCCGCGATCTTTACAATTCCGCTCTCGGTACTCGAATCCACCATAAAAATCGGGGCTTCGGAACCGTTCCAAAGAATATAGTTTTCCATAAAATCACCCTCTTTGAAGAAATTATAATAAAAATAATTTGGCCAATCCTATCAAACTGTGTTTTGTGATTGTCAGATATTGCTATTTTACAAAAAAAATCGTCGGTTTTTGATTGAATTTCCGCATAAAAAGTCTTAATATTTTTTTATGAGCGATTTCTCTTTACCAAGCGGTTTTCTGCGCGACATGCAAAATCTTCTGGGTACCGAATTTCCCGATTTTGCCGCATCTTTCGACAAAGAACGCTTTTGCGGTCTACGCCTTAATCCGTTAAAATGCAAAAATGCCGAGATTCCGGGGGATTTTCCTTTTTCTTTGGAGAAGGTTCCCTGGGCAAGCGAAGGCTATTATTATAATGCCGGGGACCGTCCCGGCAGACACCCGCTCCATTTCGCGGGTCTTTACTACATTCAGGAACCAAGTGCCATGGCACCTGTTTCGGTTCTTGATCCAAAGCCCGGAGATTACGTTCTCGATCTTTGCGCGGCTCCCGGAGGCAAATCCACTCAGGCCGCGGGAAGGCTCCTTAACAAAGGGCTTTTGGTCTCAAACGAAATCAATCGCACCAGGGCCTCGATCCTTTCCGAAAACGTGGAACGAATGGGGGTCCGAAACGCAGTTGTACTGAACGAATCACCCTCAGCTCTTAAAGGTCGCTTTGATTCTTTCTTTGACAAAATAATCGTTGATGCGCCCTGCTCGGGTGAAGGCATGTTCCGAAAAGAAGAAGCCGCCGTCACCGAATGGAGCGAAGAAAATGTTAAAACATGCATAGAGCGCCAGGCCGAGATCCTTGATTGCGCCACCTCCATGTTAAAGGCCGGCGGTCGCCTCGTTTATTCCACCTGCACCTTTAATCCCGGTGAAAACGAAGGCACCATAATAGCTTTCCTTTCGGGGCATCCGGAATTTAAACTTGTTTCGTCGCCCCTTGCATCTTTCTTTGCAAAGGGAAGGCCGGAATGGGCAAATAACGATCCCGCGCTTTCAGATACCATGAGACTTTGGCCCCATAAGCTTAACGGCGAAGGGCATTTCGTGGCACTGTTAGAAAAAAGCGGTGAAAAAAGCGAAGGATATACCGTTAAGAAAACCGCCGACAAGAACCTGACAAAAGACTTAAGGCTTCTTTTTACGAAGGAAATGAAAATAAGGCCCGAAGCGGCCGATGAGCTGCTTGAAGGCACCGTGCCCGTGGAATTCGGCGAAAACATCTATCTTTTGCCCGAAAGTTTTCCTGATCTAAAGGGCTTAAAGGTACTCCGCCCCGGGCTTCACGTTGCGGTCAAAAAGAAAGACCGCTTAGAGCCCGCCCATGCGCTGGCAGTGTCCTTAAAACCCTGCGAGCTTACGGAATGGGCAGACCTTTCGGAGGAAGAGGCTCTTAAATACCTTTGCGGTGAGACCGTTTCCTGCAGTCCGGAATTAAAGGGGTGGCTTTCGGTCATGACCCAAGGTTTTTCCATGGGACTCGGAAAGGCTTCGGGCGGAATCATCAAAAATCATTATCCCAAGGGGTTGCGGATACAAAAATAGTTTTAAGAAGGAGTTTCTCGGGGGATGGATACGAAAAACGATCATGTCATTACAATCAGCACTTCCGACATGTCAAAGACCAACGGAGGAAAGTTTCAAGGTTTCGGAACTTCGCTCTGCTGGTGGGCACACAGGATCGGATATTCGAATTCCTTAGCCAAGGAGGCTGCCAGATTATTCTACAGTCCCGAGGGTTTGGGATTTAATATCATGCGTTATAATATTGGCGGAGGCGACGATCCCACTCATAATCACATCGAAAGGACCGACTCCGACATTCCGGGATGGCTTAAGAAAAATAAGGCAAACGGGAAATACGAATACGACTATAACGCCGACAAGAACCAGATAAATGTCTTAAAAGCCTGCTACAAGGCCGCCGGCAAAGACGCATATGTCGAAGTATTCTCAAATTCACCGCCCTACTTTATGACCGAAAGCGGTTGCTCAAGCGGAGCGGCCAGGGCTTCCGAAAACAACTTAAAGCCCAAGTATTACGGAAATTTCGCCAAATACCTTGCGACGGTTTCTTCATACATCAGCAAGAATCTGAACATAAAGGTGTCGTCGGTTTCCCCCATGAATGAGCCCGACACCGAATACTGGCAGGCCTACAGCCCGAAACAGGAGGGCTGCCACGTAAATCCCGGCAAGGACCAGTCCGAGATCCTCGTTGAAACCGCGGCTGCTTTTTCCGCAGCCAGACTTCCCGTTGAGATTGTCGGAAGCGATGAGACCTCCACGGACAAAGCACTTTCTTCTTACAACGCTTATACCTCCGAGGCCCGCTCGATCTTAGACCGCATAAGCACGCACACCTACGGCACCGAAAAAATCGAAGAACTCGGAAAACTCCGTAAAAAGAAGGGCTTCAACCTCTGGATGAGCGAGGTGGACAGCGGAGACATTTCGGGAGACAGCGCCGGTGAGATGGGCGCCGCTTTGTGGATAAGCGAAAAGATCATTTCCGATATCAATGCGCTTTCGCCCTCTGCCTGGGTTATGTGGCAGGTTATCGGCCAGTACATTTCCACCGAGGGAAGAAACGGCAACAAGGATGCGGGCATGCCCGATACCTGCGGCGGTTTCTGGGGCGCTGCTGTGGCGGATCTGGTAATGGAATCCGTGATCCTTACCCAGAAATATTACGCCATCGGCCAGTTTTCAAGATATATTCGTCCCGGCTCCACCATCGTAACCACAGGTGACCCCACGACCATCGCCGCATACGACACAGCGGGCAAAAAACTCATAATCGTTTCCGTAAACTCAAAGAAAGCAGACAAGACCTTCCGCTTCGACCTTAAGGGCTTTACACCTAAGGGCTCCGCAAAGGCGATCCGCACTTCGGGAAGCCTCTCGGAGGGCGAGTCCTGGAAACTTGTGGATGCACCCGTGCTTTCTCCCGAAGGATTTGACTATGTCATGAAGGGAAATTCCGTCACGACATTTATCCTTGAAGATGTGACGGCCAAAAAATAGGTCGCGTTTGCGACTCCGATATTCAAGCAAAAAGGGTGGCTCATTGCCACCCTTTTCTTATCTCATCCATAATCTCCATCATCTTGACCGACTCAGAGAGTTTGATTGAATTGCTCTCGGTAAGGCCCTTTGAAATACAATCCATACTCTCAAGAAATTCGTATTCGTATCCACTTATCTGTTTCGGCACATCGATATGTTTGATGAGCCTGTCTTCGGTATCAAAAATATTGATTTCCGAGGGATTGTTGATGTTTTCCACCACCATATAGCCCTTGTTTCCGGCGAATATGCCCTTTCTGTCGGAGCGCACGTAAATGCTGTGAGTAAGCACCGCCATCCGGCCGTCCCTGTAGAAAACCGTAATTGTCTCCGCTCCGTCCACTCCGGTCTCTGTCTTTTGAACCGACGACTCGATCCTTTCGATATCGTCCCCGAAATGCATGAGCATGAAGTTTACGCCGTAAACACCCACATCCAGCAGGGCCCCTCCCGCAAGCTCAGGTTTTTGAATGCGCTCAACCCCTGAAATAACGTAAGAGAGGTTTGCCGTCAAATATTTAACGTCACCGATGATTCCGCTTGAAAGAGCGTCATCTATGAGCTTTCTGGAAGGCATATACCTGGGCCATATGGCCTCAGACACATATATACCCTTTTCCTTTGAAAGCCGCGCAATCTCTCGTGCCTGATCCGCATTAAAGGTAAAGGACTTTTCACAAAGCACGGGTTTCCTGTGTTCTATGCAAAGCTTCATGTGCTCAAAGTGATGAGAATGGGGTGTTGCTACGTAAACTAACTCAACCTTCTTATCGGAAAGCATTTCTTCATAGCTTCCGTAGGCCTTTAAAAAGCCGTGTTCCCCGGCAAAAGCCTTTGCTTTTTCAATGTTTCTCGAAGCTACGGCGTAACATGTCACTTCAGGCATCTTTAAAAGAGTTTTCGATACCACCCCGGCAATATTTCCGGCTCCGAGTACTGCAATATTCATATTTTTCCCCCTTTTATGATTTTAGACCAAAGCACGATCAAAAGCATGGCGGCCGGTATGTATACCAGCTGATTAAAGATAAATGCGGGATTATTAACGCATCTTAAGTAAAAGAAGGCAGGATTCAATGTGGAAAGCGGCTCCAGAAAAGCGGGCGAGACAATAAATACCGGGCACAGAATCATCGATGCCACCATTAAAAACGGAATAAACACCACCAGACTCTCGGACCTTGCAAAGAAACCCGAAACAAACACCGTAAAGAGCCATGCACATATCCCGTACAAAAGAAGGCTTAAAACATCAATGGCAGGGTCCGTTGGAATCCCCGACAGAAACAGCGAAATCCCCATGATAATCGTCGCATCGAAAACCACAACTCCGATAAACTCCGCTCTTATCCCCTGTATTTTGGTAAGGGGATACAAAGCAAGTTTTCCCGCGCTTTCATCCCGTCTTATATACACCGCCCCCGCAAACCCGCAGAGAAGCACCCACAAAGCAAGGATTCCCCTGATCGGAGACGCTATATAATTGATATCTTCTGCCATGCGTTCACGGCTCCCGCCCACGGAGAAATTGATCTCAAACAGATTTTCATTGACGTTCATGTGCTCGAAATCATCGTAAAGAGCAAAGTCTTCATCCGAAAGCCCCAGCTCGGCATGGGCATAAGCCTCATAAACCGCACGGGCGTATTCGGGATAGATAAAAGATACCAGGATGTTTCTGGATGCCGAAAGAAGCACGGTTTCTTCACGCTGAACGACACGGATCGCCTCACCGGGAAAGCCCTCCGCAGCCGCATCATCGAGGATCTGCGCCAGATTTCTCGGAAAGATCCAGGCAGCATCGGCCTTTCCGCTTTCCACCGCACCTTCGGCCGCGTCCGCCGAATCCGCGAAACTATAGCGAAGAAGCGACTTGCCCCGGGCCATCCTGTCTTTTATCCCGAGTGCCAGCTTATCCGCTCTATCATCGATATATACGGATATTTTCAAGGCTCCGTGTTCAGCCGAGGACAGCCCCTTAAAGCCCACGGTGATCGCAACCACGCAGAGAAACAGCGCAATAAACCCGTAGGACTTAAACAACCTCTTTTGAAAAAGAAAAAGCCTTGTAAACAATTCTCTCATATTCACGCTCTTTCCATGTGTTTGTTCCTTCCGTATAGGGAAGCCCCAAAGCACAGAAGCAAGATTCCGAAGAAAGCGGCAACAGTGAGTCCCGAAGGGCCCTCCGTACCCGAATACAGCAAAAACCTCATTCCTATCCCTGCGGGAAGGAAAGTTCCCAGCGTATCAAAAATATCCGGAAGAAAACTTATCGGGTAAAAGGTTCCGGATATAAAGCATGTGAAAACAGCCAGCACGAATTGGATCATCATCCCGCCGATGCCTGCTCCGCAGATCTCATACAAAGCAAACTGAAAAGCGCTTATGATCATCACCGCTCCTACCAGCGCCCAAAAGAAGTCCGCCGAGAACAATCTGTCGGGGAAAATGCCTAAAAGTGGCTTATTAATTCCTGATTTAACTATCGCAAGAGCTGTCATCCACACCGCCAACAGACACAAAAAACTCACGCAAAAGTACGAAAAATACTCTGTCAAAACCTGGCCGAAAGTTCCCACACCGCCGAATTTAAGCTGTCTTTCAAGTCCTTCCCCCTTCTTCACAAAGAAGGTGTTTGCGGCAAGTGAAAACAGTGAAAGCATGATGACGATCACCGCACAGAAGTAATACTCTTCTATGCCTTCCGCACCGGATATACCGATGTTTTTAACTTTCAGGAATTCGCTGCGGCTCACGATGTCAAGCAGCAGCCGCAGATTAATATCATCTGTTATTTCCCAAAAACTGCCCGTAATTCCGCTCTTTTCCATTACTTCCTGAAGCGAAAAGATCGAGCACTGAGATGCAGTAAGAAAAGTGGATGCACTGTATAACAGTTCTCTTATCACAACTGCCTGGATCGAGTCCCTGTTTCTTTCATGCGCCACACAGATAAGTTTTATATCGTTCCTGCCGCATTCCACGGAATCGATAAAGCCATCGGGAATAAAGATATATACGGATATCTCATTGTCATCTATCGCCCGCGCGGCTTCCTTTTCATCTGCGAATTGTATGAACTCCAATGCCGTTCCGATATCATCCAGATTTTCAACGGCCTTTATACCGAACTCCACAAAAGAACTGTCCGTTTCTCCCATGATTCCGATCCTGTAACGCACCTTGCTGTCCTTTTCGTCCCGCTTTGAATAAAGCACGACGGCGACAACCGTGATCACAGCAAAAAAAGCCAGGAAAAGCGCCAGGATTCCCGGCAGCAATTTCTTGGCGCGTTTATACTGTAATCTTAAGTAGGATAGACTGCGATTATTCATAACTCTTTTACCAGTTTTTCAAGGTCGCCCGCATATGAATAGGGCGCCAGCTTCCCGTCTTTTAACAAAAAGCATCTGTCACAGAGCCTGATCTCCGTTTCATCATGAGTAGCGATAAATACAGTCCTGCCGCCCTTTCTGAAGTCATCCATATATTTGTATACTTCGGCCTTCCCCGGTAGATCCAGGGATGCCGTAGGTTCATCCATAAAAAGGATCCCGGGTCCCCCCGAAACCGCGCAGCCTAAGGACAGGCGTTTCTTCATGCCTCCTGAGAGTCTGGATACGCGCATATCTATAAATTCATTGATCTTAAGGGAGGAAAGCATGCCCCCCTCAAGACTCTTTTCAAGTTCTTCTTTTGAGTACCAGAAAAGAAGGTTGTCTTTGGCCGAAAGCTCATCAAAAAGCGGAATGCCCTGGGGAACATAGCCCACATATTTTCTGATGGAGGGAATATCCGAAAGAAGGTCCCTGCCGTCAACCGTAAAACGCCCCGAATCAAGCTTTAATATGCCCGCAAGTCCCGCAAAGAGCGTGGATTTTCCGGAGCCGTTGGCACCGATAATGCCGATGCATTCCCCTTCATTCGCGAAAAGGGAGATATCTTTAAGAATCTCCCTTTTTCCGTATGATTTTTTCACAGATTCGATTTCTATTTTCATGTATAACTCCGCGATCGTTCTTCAGGGTTTACAATTAATTATATCTCTGTGGCGGCTTTGCCGCAAGTCTGCTATGAAGCGTCCTCATACTGGAGCTTATAAAGCTCGTAATAGGCGCCTTTTTTCTCCAAAAGTTCGAAGTGGTTACCCTCTTCCAGGATCTCACCCTTCGAAATGACTATTATCTTGTCCGCATGCTGAATGGTTGAAAGTCTGTGCGCTACGATCAGCATGGTTCCGATGTTCATCATCTTTTCAAGGGAATTCTGGATCAGAAGTTCGGTCTCCGTATCGATGTTTGCCGTTGCTTCGTCCAGGATCATAACGTCCGGCTTATGAATGATGGTGCGAGCAAAGGACAAAAGCTGTCTCTGTCCCTGGGAGAAGTTGTTACCGCGTTCTCTGACCTCCTCATCAAGGCCGTTCGTCAGCTTGTCGATAAATTTATCCGCATTTACGTACTTGCAGGCTTCAACTATCTCTTCGTCCTTTATACCCTCAAGACGCAGCAGGATATTGGAGCGGATCGTTCCCGAGAACAGGAACACGTCCTGAAGCATCTGTCCGAAATGAGCCCTTAAAGAAGAAACCTTGATCTTCTTTATATCGATGCCGTCTATCAGTATCTGGCCCTTCTGAATGTCGTAGTTACGGCAGACAAGGGCAAGGATCGTGGTCTTTCCCGAACCCGTAGCGCCCACAAAGGCAACGGTTTCTTTGGGATTAACCTTGAAGGAAACGTCTTTAAGCACCCATTCTTCTTTTTCATAGGCAAACCAGACATGTCGGAACTCGATCTCGCCGCGGATCTCCGTAAGTTCTATGGCATCCTCCGCATCCCGGATCTCCGATTCCATATCCATGATGGTGAATATCTTCTCGGCGGAAGCAAAGGCGGACTGCAGTCTGTTAAACTGCTCCGCAAGATTCTGGATGGGGTTGTAGAACTTGTTTATGTACATGTAAAAGCTTACCAGCGTACCGCTTGAAATTGCCTGTCCCATGAAAGTGGTGCCGTTGATGTAGCCCTTACCCCCTAAGTACAGAAGGCCCAGAACCGAAGCCATATAAAGCATGTACATGGAAGGCCTGAACACGGAGAATACATATATTTCACGGTTTCTTGCATCCTTCAGTTCCTTGTTTCTGGTACGGAACTGGGATAACTTTTTCTTTTCGCAGTTAAAGATCTGGGTGATCTTGATGCCGGAAAGGTTCTCCGAAAGGAAGGTATTTATGTCCGTTATGGCGTCCTTTGTGCGACGATAGGTCTTTCTCGAGAATTTACGGAAGATGATGGTAAATACCACGATAAAAGGCACAAAGCAAAGCACCATCAGGGTAAGCTCTATGTTTAACAGGAGCATAGCTCCGAGCACTCCGAAGATTACGAAAATGTTCTTGGCAAGAGCGGGAATCAGGTTCGTAAACATCATCGAAATGGCGTTTGTATCGTTGGTAACACGGGTCACCAGCTTACCCACGGGAATGTGATTTAACTGCTCGTGGGAAAGGTTTTCGATGTGAATGAACA